>JANQOA010000394.1 GCA_028279305.1 Pseudomonadales bacterium | reverse complement strand
GGGTCTGTTCACTGCCGGCGCCCCGCACCCGCACGCTGGCTGCACCGCCCAGCGGTCCATTTTGATTAATCGTCACACCCGGCGCCCCGGCTATGGCGTCGATGACAAAATCGTAACCCAGCCGGTTGAGTTGATCCGCGGTGATGATGTGCACGCTGGTGCCCATTTCGTAGCGGGTCTGATCCAGGCGCGAGGCCTGCACAATAAGTTCTTCAATGGTTTGCCCGTCTGTTTGCGCGGCTTGTTCGCCAGCCGGCGGGGGATTGTCCTGGGCCAGGACGGCATGCGGAATGAGCAGCAGGCTGATCAGCAGCCGGCCGGAAACGCGGATTGGGTTCATGTTGTTATTCCTCAACGTAGTGACACTGATGGTTAATGTCGCTTCGAGGAAGAATATTCCCGTCATGACAGACTGATCCCGGTCCGTGACGAGCGACGCGATGGCAGGTCTCCTGACTTACCGGTTAATGCGGGGCGCCGCCTTCCCAAAGGCATGACTTCAGTGGCTTCACCTGCATTGGCGGGCAATGCGGCAAAGGCGTCCAACTACCGGATTACAGTTGCGGGTACAGTCCCGGACTCCCACCGGGTTCCCTCTTCGCCGGCACTTAGCGGCCGGCACCATCTGGGTGCAAATTCTCAACAATCACCACGGCATGTCAAATGCGCAAAACTAATGATGATGATTAGAAATCGATACCTTGCTGGGCTTTGATGCCGGCCTGAAACGGGTGTTTGATTTCTTTCATTTCCGTCACCAGATCCGCATAAGCCATTAACTCGGATTTGGCATCGCGGCCGGTAAGAATCACGCTGGTGCGGTTATCCCGCGCCTCCAATCCGGCCAGCACCTTGTCCATGGCCAGGTAATCGTAACGCAGGGCAATGTTGATTTCGTCCAGCACCACCAGGTCGTAATCGCCGCTGTGCATCAGGCTTTGGGCCTTGTCAAAAGCAGCCTCCGCGGCAGCGGTGTCCTGAGCCCGGTCCTGGGTATCCCAGGTAAAACCGTCACCCATAGTGTGCCAGGCCAGTTGTGCGGGGAAGGCGCCGAAGAACTCCCGTTCGCCGGTTTTCCACTTGCCTTTGATAAACTGCACCACCGCCACATCGTGGCCCCAGCCCAGCGCCCGGGCGATCACCCCAAACGCGGAACTGGATTTACCTTTACCGTCGCCGGTGTGCACCAGCACCAGGCCCCGCTGGGGGTTTTTGGCGGCTTTGATCTTGCGACGGTGTTCCGCCTGCAATGCCTGCATGCGCGCCAGGTGTTCCGAATCGTCGCTCATATATTATTTCCCGGCTGCTGTTCAAGCCGCTCATAGCTGTCGGCAAAGGTAATATAGCGTCCAAACTTTACCGACAGTGACCAGTCAAATTCCAACCCGCCGCCGCCGGTCCGTTGCTGCATCTGGTGCCCGGCGGCTTTGATAACACCCGCATGGGTGACCCATACAACGTGCCGGCCCTGAAACGGATAATGTTCCAGCAGGGCGCTGACCCTTTGGCTCAACTGCGCCACGCTTTCACCTTCATAGGGGTTGGCGTGCAGCAGATCCGCGCCCCAGGCATCCAGCTCTGCGGCGGGAATACGCGCCCAGGGTAGCTGTTCCCAACGGCCGAAGTCTATCTCCAGCAGGCGCGCGTCTTCGATCAGCGGCAGGTTGCGGGCGGCACTGATATAACCGGCAAGCTTGCGGCAGCGCCTCGCCGGGCTGCTGATCAGCAGGTCGCAGGGCGGCAGCTGCTGCTCCGCCCGGCGGGCTTCGTCGGCAAAGGTGTCAGCCACATCCAGATTAGTGCGCCCGTAGCAGATGCCTTCAGCCACGTCCGGTTGCGTGTGGCGCAGCAGGGTCAGCGGCATAACACCAGCCCTACACAACCGCCCAGGTAACAACCCAGTTCGCTGATCTGTTGGGTGGCGCCCAGGCAATCACCGGTATAACCGCCCAACCTGGGCTCATAAAGCAGGCGGCTGGCCCCATGGCCGAGGGCCGTGCCCGCCAATGCCGCCAGGGTGATTTCCGCGCCGACAGCCCACCAGGTGATCGCACAGATCAACACGCTGAAACCGGCGGTCACGGCCAAACCGGCGGCGGATATACCCTGTGCCGTGGGTTTACCGGTACCTTCTTCACGCACATAGCGGCTGCTGGCGATCACCAGCACGCTGGAGGCGCGGCTTAACACATGCGCCATCACTAACAGGCAGACACACAGCGCGACGCTGGCGCTGAGGGTGGTCAGAGCCGCGGCTTTGAACAGCAGGGCCATACACAGGGCCAGCACGCCGTAAGTGCCGATGCGGCTGTCGCGCATGATCTCCAGTACCCGTGCCGGATCCGTTGCGCCGCGGCCATCAAAGGTATCCGCCAGGCCGTCTTCATGGAAGCCGCCGGTCAGCAACAGGCTGGCGGTCATGCAGGCCAGTACGGCCAGGGTGACCGGCAGGACAAACTGCGCCAGCCACCAGACCGCGGCGGCGGTCAGCCCCACCAGCGCGCCCGCCAACGGATAGTATTTAACCGCGCCGCGGTTGCGCTGGCCGGTAAAAGTGACGGCAGGTATGGGCACCCGGGTGAGGAATTGCACCGCCAGCAGCGCACTAGCCGCTTCATCCCGCAGCAGCACCGGCGGCAACCGCATCACGCGGGTGTGCCGGGGCCGCTGACCCCTGCGTCGCTGAAGGAGGCCATGTTGTTCAACATGGCTACCGCGCTGCGCAGCAGCGGCCAGGCCATCAGGGCGCCGGTGCCCTCGCCCAGACGCATGTGCAGATCAAGCAGCGGTTGTGCATCCATGGCCTGCAGCATATGCCGGTGACCCGGTTCCGCACTGCTGTGGCAGAACACCAGGTGAGGTCTGATCCCCGGTTGCAGTTGCAGGGCAGCCGCCGCCGCGGCGCCGGCAATAAATCCATCCACCAGCACCAGCTTGCCTGTGTCAGCCGCGCCGAGCATGGCGCCGGTCATCATGGCAATCTCAAAACCACCGTACTCGCGCAGCGCCTGCGCGCCGTCCAGGCGCGGCCCGGTACGCTCCGCGGCGCGTTGCAGCACCTTTTGCTTGTGCGCCAGACCAGGGTCGTCCAGCCCGCTGCCGCGGCCGATCAACTGTGTCAGCGGCAGGTCCAGCAGCTTGTGCCCCAACAACGCGGCGGCGGACGTATTGGCAATGCCCATTTCACCCAGGCACAACGCCTCACAGCGGCTGGCATTTGCCAGTTGCCGGCCGCTGTCCAGCGCCTGCCGGCACTGAGCGTCACTCATGGCCGCTCGTTGCAGCATGTTGGCGGTACCCGGACCCAGCCGCCGGTCGAGCATTTGCGGGTGTGACAACGGTTCAAGCATGCCGGCGTCCACCAGTTGCACCTTCACCCCATTGGCGTTGGCAAAAACGATTGCAGCCGCACCTCCCTGCAGAAAGTTGGCCGCCATCTGCCTGGTCACCGCCTGGGGAAATGCGGACACCCCTTCCGCGGCGATGCCATGGTCGGCGATGAAGATGATCAGGCTGCAGCGCTCCATCTCCGGCCGGGTGGTTTGTTGCGCCACAGCCGCCTGCAGCGCCAGTTCCTCCAGCCGCCCCAGTGAACCCTTGGGTTTGGTTTTGTTATCAAGCAGGCTTTGTACCTGTGCGTGCAAGCCGGGTGGGCCCTGGATGTCCGGGCTGATTGTGCCGTCTCTAATGGTCGTTACAACATGTCATTTGGTGCCGCAAAGCCTACCTAGCCCGGCGCGCGGCTACAACAACGCCGCTGACCGGGTCGTTTGGGGGCAACGCCGGACACCCTGCAGGGCTGCCCCGGCGGAATTCCAGCCGTACATTACCCTGACAATTAGCGCTTGTATTTCCTGGCCGTGTGATGCGCAATACCGGCATTGTGCTATTGGAATGTTGTCTTGAGTGAAGCGGGCCGCCAGCAACTTCTGCCCAACGTGCTTGCCAGTTGGCTGGCGTACGCTGCGGCAACCATCATCGGCTTTGTCATGCCGCGGCTGGTGCTGGATTCCGTGGGCCAGGAAGTACTGGGCGTATGGGACCTGTGCTGGTCGTTTCTGGCTTATATCTCTTTTACCGGCATAGGCATGGGCTCCGCGGTAGACCACTTTACCGCCCGCCTGAAAGACCATGAATTAGCGCCGCGGCTCCCCGGCGTGATTGCTACCGGGTTTTATATGCAGCTGGCGTTTGCGTTGGTGGTAGCGGCGTTGTTCTGTCTGGTGCTGATCGCCATTCCTTTCCTGTTCAGCAGTTTTGGCAGCGTCAGTTCCCAGGTGGTGTTGAGCCTGGCGGGCCTGGTGGCGTTAACGGTGGTGGTACTGCTGCTGGGAGAGATTGCCCAGGGTATTCTCACCGGCAGCCATCAGAGCCGCAAAACCGAGATTATCAACGTAGTGCACGACGTCAGCCTGGCAGCAGGCATGATTGTGGTGCTGGCCAACGGCTACGGTATTGTCGGGCTGGCCTGGACCACCCTGCTGATCCGCTGCGCTACCGAAGCGGTGCGTTTTGCGGTGGCGTTCACCGCGGTGTCGGGCTGCAGTTTGAGCGCAGCCCGCATCAGTGGTGACACCGGCCGCGAGATGGCGTTGTTTGCCACTAAGTCGTCACTGTTCGGCTTCCAGGAACTTCTGGTGTATCAATCGGTGCGGGTAGCGTTTTTTATCGGCGCCGGCCCGGCTGCGTTTGCGGCGTTTTCCCGCTATTCCACGCTGGCGCGGCAGATTAACCGCCTCACGGACCGCCTGACGCTGTCTGTGCCGGCTCTAACCAGCGGCCTGTCTGCCCAGGGGGACGCTCAGCGCATTCACGACGTGTACGCCTACGGGGCCCAGGCGGTGCTGATGGTGGCATTGCCCACGTTGAGTATCTTTGCCGTGTTCGGCGACCCTATAGTGGCGCTGTGGATGGGGCCGGACTTTGTGGTGCCGGGTATCGCCTGGACGTTCTGCGCCGCCTGTGTGCTGCATGCACACTACTCCATGAGCGCCAAGGTGCTTCGCGGCATTAACAGCCACGGCAAAATTTCGCTGTATTGCCTGTGTGCCTCAGCGGCGCTGCTGATGCTTTTCTATTGGGTACAGCCGCCCACCTCCGCTGAGCACGCCGCCTGGCAGATTGCAGCCACCATGCTGCTGGCTGTACACATCCCGCACATTGTGTTCGCGGCCCGTAAAATGGGTTTCTCGTCCTTCTCGCAAATTCAAGATATCTATCTCAAGCCACTGATTTATAACACGATTTTTCTCATTCTGCTGGGTGCTTCCAAAAGCCTGCTGGGCACCGGGCAGGGTTACCTGGCCACTTTTGTGGCCGCTGCCGGTATTACCGGACTGGTGGCCGCGTACTGGTACTCCGTATGTGACATACGCATGCGCAACAAGCTGCGCTCCAGCCTGCAAGACGTGATTGCGGGAGGTGTCTGATGGCACATATCAGAATATTCAGGCACTACATCCACACCGCCTTTCTGCTCGCCACGGTAATCGAATATGTTGCCCTGGTGGCGGCGGCATACACGGGGTATTTCACCCGGTTTGGCCAGTTTCCGGACTTTTACCTGCATCTGCCGTTTGCCCTGACCTTTGCCCTGGTCATGACGTTTTTCATGGCGATTATGGGGGTGCACGAAGCGCGCCTGCGCGAAGGCTATATGGGCGTGCTGCTGCGCACCGCGGTGGCGATGTTTCTGCTCGGCACGCTGGGCATGGCCGTGGTCTTGTACATGTCCACCGGGCTGTCTGAAGGCCGCGGCGTGCTGCTGTTTGCGACTATCGAAGCCTATATTTTTATTGCCGTGCTGCGCTGGATGACCCAGCGTTTTGTCTCCGAAGACATTCTCAAGCGGCGGGTGCTGATTTTCGGCACCGGCGAGCGGGCATTAAAAATTGCCAGCCGCATGCGCCGCCGCTCGGACCGGCGCGCATTTGTGCTGGTGGGTTACCTGCAATCCGAAGGCACCCCGGATCTGGTTTCCGAGTACCGGGCCAATATCCTGCCCTACCCCAATGTCAGCCTGGTGGATTTCTGTGCTGAGCACGATGTTGATGAAATTGTCGTGGCCAGCGACGAACGGCGCGACAACAACACGCGGCAAGCCATACCCTACGATCAGTTGATGGAATGCCGGCTGTCCGGGGTGGAAGTCTGCGAGGTGCAGAACTTTGTCGAGCGGGAATCCGGAAAGCTGGATATCGATCTGCTGCAGCGCGCCTGGCTGGTTTATTCGGACGGCTTTGTCACCGGCTGGTTCCGCGCTACAACTAAACGTCTGTTCGATCTGGTGGCCGCTTTCACTATCCTGCTGCTGTCTTTACCGGTGATGCTGTTGACCGCACTGGCCATCCTCATCTGCGACCGTTTCCGCGGTCCGGTCCTCTACCGCCAGGAACGGGTCGGCTTAAACGGTGAGGTATTCACGGTAATGAAGTTCCGCACCATGATTGTTGACGCGGAAGAATCCGGCGCGGTATGGGCGCAACACGACGATCCCAGGGTCACCCGGGTGGGACATTTTCTGCGCAAATCCCGGCTGGACGAGTTGCCGCAGCTGCTGAGCGTACTGCGCGGTACCATGAGCATGGTGGGCCCGCGCCCGGAACGGCCGGTGTTTGTCGACCACCTGGAGAAACAGCTTCCGTTTTACGCCCAGCGGCACCGTATCAAGCCCGGGGTCACCGGCTGGGCGCAGTTGTGCCACCCCTACGGCGCCTCGGTGGCTGATGCCAAGGAAAAGCTGCAGTATGATCTCTATTATCTGAAGAACCACAGCATCCTGCTGGACCTGATCATTCTGTTACAGACCATCGAAGTGGTGCTGGTAGGAGAAGGCGCACGCTAGCGAGACGCTTATGAGCGAGGTTAACAAGCCTGTTGAAGGGGCCGCGGCGGAGGACGCACCCGCCTCCCGTATGCAATTGTTGTGGGATGTGCTGGTATTCCAGTTCAAGCTGGCCATGGACGGTTTGCGTGACGTGCTGCTGGTACCGGTGTCCATTGTGGCGGCCATTATCGGTTTTGTGGTGCCCGGTGATCCGGCGCGCTTTTTTCTCAAGGTGCTGGCGTTCGGCCGCCGCACCGAGGCGTGGATTAACCTGTTCGGTCACGATCGCGACACCCTGACCGCGGATGACATGATTGAACCGATCCAGCGCCGGGTATTCGACCATGCGGAAAACAATCCGACCCTGAAGCGGGCGGGAGAAAAGATAAACCGTTCGCTGGACTCGGTTAGCCAGGCGATGCAGAAACCCTCCGCCCCGCGGGACACGCCGCCCGAGGATTAGCCCGGCAAATTCGACTTTTTCCCAATCCGGTCTAGATTTAATTCAGGTGCACAACCCGAATTTTTGCCGTGATTAGAAAGATGTCAACTTTGGTGCTTATACCGCTGTTGTTTGCCTGCTCAAACAAGCTCGCTTCAGTCAGTGATGAAGATCTGGCTGACAATATGTATGAGTGCCGCACCGCGCTGGACCAGAGCCCGGGCATGGCGATCCGCTGTGACAATGTGACCCGGGAGTGCAAACGGCGGCGCGATGAAGGCCGTTTTGTGTGCTGACAACCCGCGCCTGCCTGCTTGGCCTGCTGCTGGCAGGCGTATTTCAGGTGACCCATGCATCCATTGCTGAGCGCCCCATAGATGGCGGGCTGGGCATAACCTTCGGGCAGCCGTTAGCGCCTGGGCAGTTGGGCGCTGAACTGAGCAGCACTCAGGTCCCCCACGTACAGCTCCCCGCCAACCGCGAATTTGTCATGCCGGATCTGGTACCCGGCGATGTGCTGCCCTGGCGTTATTTTCCAGGCATTGTGCTGCCGCGCCCGCTGCGCGGCATGGCGCACCGGAGTTTTATCATGCTGGACACCCAACGCCAGCCGATCCGCGTGCTGGCGCAGGTGGAGATGCAGGGTTGCGGTGAAAACTACCAGTGGCTGAAAGATACCCTGATTAAAAAATATGCAGTGCGCGGCGAGGTGGAAATATCCCCCCTGCCCGGTTACGAACAGGCCCTGCGGGTCACCTTCAGCGAAAAACAGATCGACCTGTACTGCGGGCCTCATCTGGTCATTCAGTATCTCAACTTCGCCGCGCTTAAAGCCTGGTCGGTGGCCCAGTACAAGCGTTACCAGGTGTACGAACGCAACGAGGAAGACAACCGCCGGCGGCGCATGGTACTGGACCGCCGCCGCGCGGTGCAGTTTGCGGATGCGTTTACCCTCGGTGACCGCTACAAGCTGGATGGCGCTTTCGGCGTACAGTTCAAGCAACCTTTTGCGCGCAACTCAACCCAGCAGTTTCCCGTCGACGTACCATTTTTTGCCGTGTTACCAGACTTACCGCCGGCTTTTTCCGCCGGGGACATCCAACTGGTGATATCCCCGCAGCGCCACCCCATTGTGATCCGCGGCACCTTCCACGACATCGCTTTTGAGGACGTTAAAGAAGCGCTGCGGGCCAAGTACGGCACGCCGCTGAAGAGTACCGACAGGCATGTGATACACAAAGTCAGCGCGCATCACGCGATCCTCAAAAAACTCGCCGTGGATACCATTGAGCTGGCTTTTATCGATACCGTGGCCCAGGCGGAACAGCGCGAGCGGCTGTGGGGCAAAGAGAGTGAGGGACTATGAGCGGGCGTTTATTTCCTGCGGATGCGAATCTGCCTGCCGTTGCGGATATTCAGTTTGGCGACCGGCGCCAGGCTCGGGAGCGCCGCCGGCATACCACCGCGGGCTACTTCCCGGAACGCCGCCACGGCAGCCGCCGCCAGACCGAATGGCAGGCGTATCTGTACTGTCAGCGCTTACGCGCTGGAGGATAAGGCGACGTTGTTGTCGTCCGCGCGGTAGCCGGCCTCTTCCAGTTGCGTGTTGACAGCGCCGTACACACTGCCCAGGCGGTCGAGTACAAAGCGGGAAAACAGATTCTGCACCACTTCAATGGAATACTTGTCAAACTGCACGCTGCGGCAGGACATGACAAAGTGGTAGCTGACTTCTTCCGGACTGATCGGCAATTTGTATTTGTCCAGCACCACCCGGGTGGCCTGGCCGGTGCGGTCTGCAATACTCTGCAGCAGGTAGCTGAAATGGGCGTTGCTTTTGTCCGCCATTTCCCGCGCCATGATCCGTTCTTCAATAGACTCCAGGCCGTCAGCCGGCAGGCCGAACCAGCACTTGGCGCTGGCCTGCACGCGTTTGCCGAAGGTCTTAAGCAGGTGTTTGCGGCGGAACCGCAATTCACGCATCAGCTCCACCACATGTTTTTGCTGCAACTTGTTTTCGCTGCTGAACGCCAGCTCAAACAGACCGTCTTCGATGTTGCTGTAAAACCCTTCCATGAGACTCATTAAGTCGCCAACCGCGTGCATGTGCAGTGCACTGATCAGGTTCTTGGGATCTGCTTGTCGTTGCATCCCTTTCCTCAACGTCTCTACTCTCAAGCCAGCAGTTTAGAAGGATTACGCGGTAATACGTTGAAAAGGGTCCGCTGCAAATGCCAACCAGGTCTCGAAAAGTAATGTGTGCGGCAGCGGCAGCCGTGTATACAGCCGCGGTTCAGTTCAGGCGGATTTGCGCGTTGACGTAACCCGGCGCGTCCTGGTCGTCAAAATTGGCCCGCTCCACCAGCACGCCGTTGTTTTCTTCCAGCTGATTGATCCAGCTGACAATCTCGTTAAACGACTGGGCCTGCAGGATCACGCTGACCACCCCGTTTGATTCCGGCTGCAGCCGGTTGACCCGCAGGTTATGCGCTTTGGCGGCGCGGTTGATGATGGGAATCAGGGGGCCGCGGCCGCGCTGGTTGTTGTTACCGGCAGCCGCCTGGGTGGCGGCGGCGCGGTTGGCCTGCAGCCAGTCCAGCAACTGCTGAGCGTTGTTGTGGCGGTTCTGCTCCACCGCGCGCCAATCCGCCACCGGTTTCCAGGCAAACGCCCATAACAGGAGAATCAACGTAATGCCGCCAAGTACCGCGATAATCTTCTGCTCGGACTGCTCACGGCCGAAATACCAGCGGCCGATGCCGGAGCGGCGCAGGTTGGTGGTCAGGGCGGCAAGCTGGCTCATGATGCAAACCTTACCCGCATGCGCGAGCGTACCTGCTGGCCTTCCTGTTCAGCGCTGGTGACATCTACGTCCACGCCCTCACCGGCCAGCTTGGTTTTAATGACCTCAAGATCGTCGTAACTCGACAGCATCACTTCCACCGTCAGCTCGCGGCGCTGGTCCGCATAGTTCAGGGAAGACAGTTTGCTTTTTTCATCCAGCACATTGGCAAAATGGGCGGTTAAACCGACAAAGTCGCTGGCATCCTCGCCGGTGGCCTTCTGCCCCAGTTTGGCGCGCATGCGGCGGCGCAACTGCTCAACGCCAATGGGTTGGCTCTCACGCGGAAACAGTTCTTTGTAAAAGGCAAAACTTTCGTCCTGCAGGCGGTCCGCCTCGCTGCCGGCCCACCAGCCTTGTACGATCAGGCCGACAAAGGCGATCAGCAGCCATCCGGCAGCCAGCGCCATGACGCCGCGCCATTTGTCCATGTGCGGGTTTTTCGGCCGCGCTGCCAGGTACGGACCCTGGAGCAGATTGGTCACGCTGGTCAGCGATACCGTTTCAAACCGCTCCGCCAGGTAGTTCAGCACCCCGTACTCGGTGCCTGGCACTTCTTCTATGGCCGGTGCCGGGTCCAGTTGGCCGGCGTCGATTTCAGACAGCGAACCGTTGATGCAATAGATGCGGTTGGCGTTCAAACTGCCGAGGGCAAATACCAGGTTGCTGGCATCGATGATGGCCGCCTGGTCAGCATTGGCCACCAGCGCGGTGTCGTTTTCAAACAGTACGCTGGCTTCACCGGGGCCGTTGGGCAACAGTTGCGCGTCGGTGACAAAGTAACCCGGGTTGACGCCGATGCTGGTGAAACAGGATAGCCAGGACTGCATGATGTCGTGGGCGACAATACTGCACAGCACCGGCGTGCCGGCTTTGATGGGGCCGTGGGCAATGTGCATCAGCTCAATGTCGCTGGCCACGTACTCTTCCGCCGCAAACGGCAGTGCGCGCCTGATCTGGGCCGTGTTGCGCCCCGGCACTTCACAATTCACCATCAGCACAAACTGGCTGGGCAGAATAACCACCGTGTTTTCGGGATTACCCAGCCAGTCCACGTTGGGGTCGGCCACGTCCGCCAGGCCGCGGTAATCGGTCACGCCGGTACCGCGCACGGAGCCGTCGTTCTCCCGGATCAGCCACTCCACCCCCAGTGAATAACTGTCGCCGTCCAGACCCAGGTCTTCACCGTCTTCGCCGAAGTTGGCGGTTGCCTC
>JANQOA010000393.1 GCA_028279305.1 Pseudomonadales bacterium | reverse complement strand
CAAATCCCGGCAGCTGTACGTGGTCCCGCAGCCCAAGTTCGCTGACCAGCGCCTCCAGGTTGGCGCGCTCGCCGCCTTCTCCCAGCAGCAGCAGCTTGCACGGTATGGTTTGCCTGACCCTGGCAAACGCCCTGATCAGCAGTTGAAAGTCTTTCATCGGCGATAGCCGCCCCACGGAGATGAGTACCGGCTCCTGCCGCGGGGCGGCAAACCAGGGGTGATCGATTTCCGCGTTGGCCTTCTTGTGCAAATCCGGCCGTATCACCGGATTGTATATGGTGCGTACCCGGTCATCCGGCAGACCCAGGACCGCAACCGTATCCGCCGCGACGTCATGGGATACACACACCACCCGGTCCGCCCAGCGGTAAGTCCAGCGCGCCAGCATCACCGCCATCCATTCGCGCAGACCGCGGCTGGTGTTGCGTGAAATGGGGAAGCCTACTCGCGGCAACATCAGCGGTTGGTGCCTGGACAGGCGCACCGCGGTAGTGGCAATGACATTGGCGTGGTTGATCACCGAAAGCACAACGTCCGGCTTGCCGGCGTCAATGTAGGCCGCCAATGGCCGCACCGCCAGAATGCTGCGCTCACAGTTCAACTCCACCAGCCTGACGTTGGCCGGCACCGCGCCGTGCAGATTGCCGCCGGGTTTGGCCACAACAAGTTCCACCACGTGTCCGCGGGCGGCCAGGGATTCACCCAGCAGCAGGGCTACGTGTTCACTGCCGCCGCCCTCCAGCGCCGGCAGGAAGATGGCCGCGCGGATGGGTGAGGTGGTCACAGCGCGTGCTGTCCACGGTTGATTTCCAGCAGCAGCTCGACAATCTGCTGCTGACTCTGCGGCGAGACATCATGTTCGCGGATGGAACGGTCCTGAATCAGGTTCCAGGAGCCGCCGCCGATCTGTTGTAAATTCTGCTGTATCACCGGCAGATAGTATTCGCCGCCGTGCCCGCCGTAGCAGCAGAAGTCGTACTCGTTGACCACCTGCAACTGAGAACGGTCCGCTTCCAGCGCGCCCAGTGAATACAGATCCAGGTAGTTTGCCACGTGGTAGAGATCCATGTTGTGCTGCTCATAGTCTCCCCAGTCGGTGGAGGACAGGGTACGCAGAAAAAAGGGATACGATGACGCCACGTGCACGCTGTGCTGAATGCGCGGTTCCAGGGCCGCGCTTAACACCGTGGCCCAGCCGCCGCCCGAAAAGCCGATCATCACCACCTGTTCGTAACCCGCTTCGTTCAAAGCGTAGTCGACAAATGAAAACACGGGCACAACAAAGTACTGCAGCGGATGACCCGGCACGTCCACGTATTCAAGCAACTCCATGTGGTTGTGGGATCTGATTTTCACGTTGCCGAACCGCGGCAGGTCCACGCTCACCGGGTGGTTGGCGCCAACCAGGGGCATGTCGAATCTGGCAACGCTCAGCCCCGCATCGAGGATGGCTTCCTCCAGATGTGCTTCCACCGCGTTGCTGGGCTTGTGGCCGCAGTGCAGGATGACCAGGGTGGCGGATGCCCCCGGCGAGGACAGGTAGATGTTGGAATCCAGGCCAAACCGCTGCTGCACAACAAAGTTGTTGTCGTCAATGCGGATGACCGGCGGCAAAGAAAAGTCAGCCTGCGCTTCCCCGGTGAGAAAACGCCACAGCCTGTCGCGCAGGGCAACGCCGTTTGCAACGCTGTCGATCCTGAGCAGCGCGGCAATCTGCTTGTGGCTCAGCACAAAATCCTGGTCTGTGTCCTGCTCGATGCCAATGGCATGCAGCGCCCTCATTTTCAGGTAACTGAGGTATCCCGGATGCTGGCGCTGGTACATGCTGCCGTACACAAATGTGACGGACAGCAGGCCTATCAGGGTGACTAAAACTAACGTCTTTTTGAGAGCCATGCGTTAAACATCAATACGTTCCAGAGCGCGCCGCCGGCATTCCTCTTGCCGGCCCGGTGTTCGCTCCATACTTCGGCAAGCCTCGCCGTATCAAAATAACCGTCCTGCTCGAGCCGTGCGGTGTTGAGCAGATCGTCGGCCCAGTCGCGCAGGGGGCCGCGCAGCCAGTTGTCCAGCGGCACGCCAAAACCTTTTTTGGGACGGTCGAACAAGCGTCGGGGCACATGTTTTTCCAGCAGGCGCTTCAGCACCAGCTTGGTTTCGCCTTCGCCGATCTTGAAGTGCAGCGGCAGTTTCCAGGCAAATTCAACGACCCGGTGATCCAGCAGCGGTACCCTGGCCTCCAGCGACACCGCCATGGAAGCACGGTCCACCTTGGTTAGAATATCCCCGGGCAGATACGACCACTGGTCGATATACATCATTTGTTCAATGTAGGTGTTGAGATCCGTGTGCGTGACATCCAGAGGATGCATGGGCAGCTCGGCACCTTTAACCACTGACGGTGCGTCATCCCACTTCGACATCAGCGAATCAAACATTGGAATGGGTGTATCCGCGGCGGCCAGCCGTATTCTTCTCAGCAGGGTGGTGGCGTCGAAGCGTCCGCCATTGGATTTTGACATGCGTCTTAAGGGGTACAGGCCCGCGTCTATCAGGCCGGGAGGAACCCGCTTCGACATGGCATAAACCCCGGAACGGACGGGCCGGGGAATGCGCCCCAGCTTGTTCCAGTAATTTGCGCACAGTTCATAGCGGGGGTAACCGGCAAACAACTCGTCACCGCCATCGCCGGACAGCGACACGGTTACGGACTTCCGGGTCAGCTCGGATACCAGGTAGGTGGGTATCTGCGAGGAGTCCGCAAAAGGCTCGTCGTAGATGTCCGGCATCAGGGGTACCGTCCGCAGCACTTCCTCAGCGGACACGTACAGCTCCGTATGCTCGGTGCCGATGTGCCGGGCGACCTCCTTGGCATATACAGCCTCGTTGTACTTTTCCTCGCCAAAACCGATGGAAAAGGTACGCACGGGGCTGCTGGACTGTTGTTGCATCAGGGCGACAACCACCGAGGAGTCGATGCCGCCGGACAGGAAAGCCCCCAGCGGCACATCAGAAATCATGCGCAGCGCAATGGAACTGGACAACTTGTCCTGCAGTTCGGTTACCGCATCTTCCAGAGTACCGTCAAAGCGGTTGCCGCAACCCTGCGAGGCCACATTGTCCAGCGACCAATAAGCATTCAGCTCAGCGGGGCAGTCGCCGCTGAAGCGTTTCTGCAGAATAGTACCCGGCGGAAGCTTACGGACACTTTTGTAGATGGATAAGGGTGCGCCGATGTACTTGTAGCGCATGTACATGGCCAGCGCGGTCCGGTCGATGGTGGTATCCAGGGCCGGGTGCTGTTCCAGCGGGCGCAGTTCCGAAGCAAAGCAGAATTGGCTACCGTTTTCGGCGTAGTACAGGGGTTTAATGCCTAAACGGTCTCTCGCCAGTTGCAGGGTCTGCTGTTCTCTGTCCCATACCGCCAGCGCAAACATGCCGATGCACTTTTCCAGCGTTTTCGCCAGCCCCCATGTTTCGATGGCGGCCAGTAGAACTTCCGTATCGCTGCCGCCGACCAGGGGTTCATTCAGCTCACAAGCGATTTCACGGAAATTGTAGACTTCACCGTTGTATACCATGACGTAGCGGCCGGAGTGCGAGAGCATCGGCTGGTGGCCCGCGGGCGAGAGGTCCAGAATCGACAGCCGTCGGTGTCCCAGGGCCAAAGGCACGTTGGTGTCCAGCCAGATCCCGCGGTCATCCGGTCCGCGGTGCGCGATCACATCCGCCATGTTTTCAGCCAGCTGCTGCAAACCTTCGAGGCTGACCGCAGTATCGTGGATGCCGACAATGCCGCACATTATCTGGCCCCCACCTGACTGATCATGTCGGGTCTGAACACCATGCCGGGCAGCTCAACGCCTCTGCGGGCGGCGTAGGCGAGGAATATGGTGTTGGGCAGCTGATCGAGGTTGTTGTGCGTGATCATCCCGGAAACTGCATACAGCCCGACGATGATTTTGCCCAGGCGATCGGTGGAGTTCCAGCAGATGATGATCATCAGGGCGTACACCGCCAGCGCCAGCAGCCCACCCTCGGCAGCGACCATGAGATAGGTATTGTGCGGGGCGATGGGCATGCTCCACTCCCGGGTACTGCCGAGGCCGTGGCCGAACCAGGGGGCGGCGGCAAATTCATCAGCCGCGGCCAGGGCTGCCCGCACGCGGCCGTCGAACGACCAGTCACTGAAAGTGTTGCTGCCGATGCCCATGCGCGCCTGAGTGCCGGTATCAAGGTAGTCGGCCAGAAACGAATCCTGGATGACGTCGCTGGCGGCGCCGAAGACGATGGCCGCGGCGACAAATATCGAGGCTGCGCCCACCACCATCTTGAAGACACTCATGCGGCCGATGCTGCCGATCAGGAACAGCGCCGCCACCGAGGCCCCCCACAGCAGTATCGAAGAGCGGCTGAAGGTCATCAACACGCCGAAGCCGCAGAGCAGCACAAAAGGAATTCTCAGCCGCTGCGGGATAACGGCAAAACTCGCCAGCATACAGAAGATCAGCATGCGCCCGGCAAAGTTCGGGTTCTTGTAGGTGCCCCGCGCCCTTCCGTTCACTTCGTGGGCATAATTCAAAATTTCCACCGCGTACCAGGCGACCGCCAGCAGCGCGGCACACAGGAATACATATTCAGCCAGCCGGCGCGACGCATGGGTATGCATCAGCACAATGGCAACGGCAAAAATGCTGGCGAACTTCATGTAAGCCACGGTCAGCCGGAACACCAGGCTCGACTGGGATGAAGCGATATAGCCGACAATCAACAGCGCCATAAACGCCAGTATCCAGAACGCAAATGCGCGCGGCATGACGTCGAAGAACAGTGGCTCGCGCTGCTGGAAGACAAACCACAGGGCCAGGCCCACGGCCAGCAGGTGGATAAAAATGGGCTTCAGCGGCCACAGGCCTTCTTCAAAGGCGTAGCTGTACATATTCGACGCGTACAGCAACAACACAAGAGCAACGAGGGCGGTGCCGGTCTTCTGCACGCTGATGCTCATGCCGCCGCCTCAACCAGCACCGTGGTCCACTCTTCGAGAATTTTGTCAGTGGCGTAACCGGCAACAGAAGGGCTGGCGCTGCTCATCAGCGCCTGCAGCTTATTCGGTTTGGCGGTCACGGTGCCCAGGGAGCGGGCCAGGGCGCTGGCGCTGCCGGGCTCTACCAGCACACCGTTGATGCCCTGATTGATCAGGTCACTGGGTCCCGAATCACAGTCAAAGCTGACCACGCAGCAGCCGCTGGCCATGGCCTCGAGCAGGGCGTTGGGGAAACCTTCGTAGCGGGACGGCAGCACAAATACCTTGGCTGCGCCCAGAATCTGGAAAGGGTCTTTGACCGCGCCGGCAAAGCGGGTTCTGTCCTGTATACCCAGTTTCCCGGCCAGCGCTTCCAGCGAAGCCCGCTCGGGCCCGTCACCGACAATCACCAGTTGCCAGTCCGCGCGGTCCGCCCGGGCGAAGGCTTCGATTAAAAGATCAAAGCCTTTTTCCCGGCTCAGGCGGCCAACGCCGACAATCTGATTGGCCCGCTGTTCGCGCATGGAGGCGCGGGCGTGCTGCAGATCCACCGGATTGCCCACAACCCGCAGTTTTTTCACGTTCAGAAAAGATGCCGCCCAATCGCGCACGCCGCTGGTCTGCAGCACAACAAAGTCGGCCAGCCGGTACAGCCAGAAGCGGCCCAGCCGCCAGGCAAAAGATTGCCGGTGACGCCGTGGGTCCGTTCGTTCGGAGATGACCACCGGGATGCCGGAGCCCAGGGCGGACAGGATGACGGTAAAGTTTGTTTTTTCCCCAAATGACACCACCACGTCCGGCTGCAAGGTGTTGAAGTGCCTGCGCAGGGCGGTGAGCCGGGAGAAGAGCCGCTGCCCCTTCTGCAGGGTGTTGGCGGACTGTCCTTCCAGTTGCAGGCCGATACGCGCAACCCCCGGCTCAAGATCAAAGAAATCCCGTTCCGTGCTGTCAAACGTCAGTAAAGTCACCGCGTGGCCGGCCCGGACCCAGCCGTTCACCAAAGTTGATGCAACCCGCTGCATGCCACCGCATTTCATGGAGTCGATAACAAAACAGATGTTCATCACACTCTCAGCCCATGCGACCGGCCAGGGTCGGATTAATACGAATCACTTTCATGACTGCAATCAACTTCGCCAGATTCATCAGAAAGATTGCAACCACCGTGGCGATGGCTGCGCCGACACCCCCGTACTCGGGAATCAGCAGCAGGTTAAGGATGATGTTGGTCAACGCAGCGCCGGCTACGATGTAGGTGGCAATCATCTGCCGCCCGGTCATGGTCAGCAGAAAGCCGACCATGCCGCCGCCGATGGCGGCGGATACGGGGTAGCCGATGGCCAGCACGCGCAGGATCGATTCTCCCTGGGTGAAGTCGTTGCCGAACATGGTCAACAGTTGACTGCCGAATAACAAAAGCACCAACGTTGCGGAGAAGGTCAGCAGGAAGTTTACCCGCACCGAGATCACCGCAATTTTCCGCAGCTTGTTCTGTTCCTCAGCTTTGTACGCCCGCGCAACCATGGGCGCGGCGATGGCCCATACCGCGGAAGAACCGAACAGCGCCAGACTTCCCAGTTTATGAGCGGCGGCAAAAATACCCACCTCGGAAGTTTCCTTGAACATGCCGAGCATCACCACGTCTGCCTGAGACAAGGCCACGTACAGCCAGGCCAGCAGCGTAAACGGTACGGAGATGCGCAGCCACTCGGCGGTATGAAACTTACGGCCGCTGCCTTTGCTGGCCTCGGGCAGGGCGCGGTGCAGCAGATACGTACCGAACAGGAACGCCAGCAGGGTTGCCGACATATTGAACAGCATGGCCGTCTCGGCGGAAGCGGTATTGAAGTAAAAGGCGCTGACGGCCATAAACAGGGCGATCAACGCAGGTTTGACAATGCCATCCGGAATCAGGGACTGCCAGGCTTTCAGCAGGGCGCGCAGGGCGCCTTTTCTCGGTGCGGACAGAGACATGAGGGGCAGCAGGGCCGCCCCCAGGATAAATACCATCTTCAGGTCTTCGGCAATCCAGCCGTTCTCAACCCCAATCAGGACACCCATGACCAGCGCGCCGCCCACCAGCAGCGCCGCGGCCACGCAAACGATGTTTGCCAGCACAATGACACCGTTCATCTGGCGGTGTTCCTTGCCCTCTACGTACTGCCCCACCAGCCGCACCACCGATTCGCCGGTGCCGAGGGTAGCCAGCGGTAACAGAAATGCCAGCCAACCCAGCACCAGCAGGTATTTGCCGTATTCGCTGGCGCCCAGGGTGTTGGCAAGCACCAGTTGGGCGGCAAAAGCCAGGCCCATGGAAATGACTTTCACTACCAGGCCGCCGGACACGGCGCGGACGATCAGCGAGCCGACTGAGTCTCCCAGAAGTCGCGGTGACAGGGATAACAGCGACGACAACACCGGCTAATGCGCCTTGCCGTTAGCCGCCGCCGTGTAGTTCTGATCGCCGTAAGCGTAATAAGGACCGTAACCCGTGCGGGCACTGAGGTTTGTGACGTCGTTGAGAACAAAACCACGGAGATTGGCGTTGGCCTGGTGGAGGGTGTTGACACAACGGTCAACGTGTACCAGAGAGTGTTCACCGCTCTTCAGAATCAACAAGGTTGCGCCGGCCAGCATATTCACCGCTATCGGGTCCGCCACGGCGAGGATCGGCGCGGTATCAATAAGGATCGTGTCCGCCTTGATGCCTTCAAGCAGCTTCGCAAAATCATCACTCATCAGCAGTTCGGAAGGGTTGGGCGGCAGATCCCCGGTGGTCATCACCCCGAGGTTGTCCACCCCTTCGATTGATCTGATAAACGACTTCGCCGGCTTGTCGCTCACGATGGCGTTTGACAGGCCGTCACCACGGTCCAGGCCGAAGTAGCTGTGAATGCTGCCGCGCCGCAGGTCGGCATCAATCAGCACAACTTTGGTGCCGGACTGCGCCAGCAGCACAGCCAGGTTTGATGCCACAAAACTCTTGCCCACCCCCGGGGTGGGGCCGGTGATGGCAACAATGTTGTTGGAGGCGTTGAACGACGTGAAACGCATTGTTACACGCAGTTTCCGCAAGGCCTCCGCGGCGGGGTTGCTGGGATCGTCCAACGAAACCAGCAGGGGCGTGGAGTGCTTGTCGGAAACGGAAAGGTCAGCCCGGGGCACAATGGCGCATACCGGCAGACCAAACAAGGATTCGATTCTTGACGGATTGTCCAGGCCGCCGAAGATTTTGCGGCGGGCATACACCGCGGCGGTTGCGACCAATCCCCCCAGCACCAGGTAAAGGGCAATGATCAGCGACCTGCGCGGGCTGATCGGTGCCGGCCGGGTCAGCGCTTCATCGATAATGCGCACTTCCTTGGGCTGTACGTTCCTGGCTACTTTCATCGCCTGCAGCCGGTTCAGCAGTTCGGTGTAGAGTTGAGTTTTGACTTCCAGATCGCGGGACAGCCGCAGGTACTGCCGCTGAACTTCCGGCAGGTTGCGCTCACCCTGCTCCAGACTGCTGATCGCGAGCTGGGTGTTGGCGATTCTCGCTTCCAGCGCCACCATGCGCGGATGGTCGGGCAGATAGCGGTTGGAGGCTTCTTCGCGCTGATTTCTCAGATCGCTGAGCTCCCTCTGCATGTGGGCAACCCGGTCGACAATTGCCTTGGTTTCCAGCTCCAGGTTGACGGATGCGCTCTCCTGCTGGAATTTCACCAATGCATCTTCGGCATCTTCCATCTCAGCGCGCAGGGCCGGCAGCTGTTCTTCCAGAAACTCCACCGCGCGCTCGTTCTGGTCGGTGCGGCTGCCGCGCTTTTCGCGCAGATAAAAGCGGTTGATGAACATCAGGGTCTGCTGAACTTCAACCGGGTCGCGGCCGCGCAGCCGCAGCCTGATCATTTTGGCGCCTTCCGACTCTTCGCGGGCGATGATTCTGTCGAACAGATCCACTATGGAGGTTTCTAACGGTTTTCTTGTGAGGACAAACTCGGTGCCCGGCCGGGCGCTGAAGTCGGTCACCAGCAGGCGGATTAAACCTTCTTCGTTATCCAGCGCAAACAGTTCGCCTTTCCGGCCTTCTCCGACCAGCAGTTCGTTGAAAACCAGATCGTATTTGCCGTCAGCCTTGGCACGCACCAGGATGGCCTGGTTGAGCCAGGAGTCCGGAATTTCGAAACGTTCCAGTTCAATGGATTCACCGCCCCAGGCGTAGGGGGAATCCGCCCCGATCTCTAACCCCAGCACGTCGGTTGCCAACCCTTCAGCGGCGTCGTGGCGGCGCGCCAGGGGTGCGCCGATGACCGGAAAGTAGCGCGGCGCGGCCTGGTAGGTGAGCCGCTGCCGCTGCACAACCTGGGCCAGTACCCGGCGCGAGGTGATCAGCTCGATTTCCGCGTTGATGACAGCATCTTCTTCAGCCTGGCCGACGGACAGGCCGTCCATGACATCTGCGTCCGCTTCCACCTGCAGCAACGCATCCGCTTCGTAAACCGGCACCGCAAAGAACAGGTGGGCGGCCGCGGTAAGCGCCGCCAGAAACATGCACGCAACAACCAGCCACCGGCATTCGTACAACGAGTCTATAACGTCCCAGACTTCCGGACTGCCCAGAGTACGTGTTGTGGTTCCGGTTGGTAGGTTGGCCACCAATTCAAATTCCTCCTGGACGCGTGCCCATGTACCGATCCTTAGTTTTCTACCCCTGGTCCCCAGGGTGTCCCCACTTCAATTTCAATGAGCCGGTCTGACCTCGAGCACCGTAATGCAAGTTGTCAAACTTGGAGCAAAATAGGTCGAATTTCGTAAAGCTACTGTAACGCATTTGCCAATAATCTCTACACCAACCGCAGGTATAGTGACGTTACTTGTACAAAACGCCTCACTTGGCCGCCGCCGAAGGTATTCTACTACGCTGCACTGCACAAAAATAAGCCATTTATGTTAACAAGATTGACGTTATCCGCAACAGGTTGTAATTACCGGTCAGTTAGTTTTACGAGTTCGATGTTCCAGTCTGTGATGATTGTCCTACATAGGATGTGAGCAGGTTCCTTGATCAAAAAATGCCGGAAAGTTACCATTTCGTGGAATTGTGAGGGGTTTGTAAGTGTAAAGCTGCGGGGTAGTGCAGCCCGCAAATGATGGGGATCGATCAGATGGAACTACGTCCGGAATCTAAATTTCGAAGCTCCGTAATGGCGGGGTTTGTGCGCCGCGTGATGGCAATGGCCAGCATCGCGGTACTTTGCGTCGGCTCGCTCGAAGCCTACGCAAATGACATCGGCAACAACGTCAGCATTGGTGATGATGTGAGGTTGCGAAACGCAACCATCGGTGACAACACCGTGCTGGAAGATGAAGTTCGGGTTATCAGAGCAACGGTAGGCAGCGGCTCGCATATCGGCGAGGACACGACGATAAGCGCCGGGGCGGTTGTCGGCGATAACGTAACAATTGGTGATGACAGCGACATCAACCGGGATGTTGTGATCAGCAACGGGGTCGACATAGGCCGCAGAACGGAGATCGGCAGCCGTACCACCGTGGGTGCCGGTGCCCGTATCGGTTCGAATGTGGAACTGGGCAGTAATGTGACTGTTGAGCCCGGCGCCATCATCTCGGACGGCAGTGAAATCGATAACGGTACGGTTGTGCCCGGCGACGGCGGCTCAGAACCCCCGCCGCCGCCGGAACCGGATCCGGATGTCACGCCGCCGGCTTTGACATTGCTGGGGCCGAATCCGCTGGTATTTGACCAGGGCACAGCCTACGTCGAGTACGGGGCCCAGGCGGTGGATGAAACCGACGGTGACCTTACCAGCCAGATAGCCATAGACCTGGGTGCGCTCAATGCCAACAACCCGGGTGTTTACCAG
>JANQOA010000379.1 GCA_028279305.1 Pseudomonadales bacterium | reverse complement strand
GCAGACCGGCCAGCCCTGAAAAACCCAAAGCTAATCAGAGCAGAAGATGCTTGATTCCGTGTGATCCGGCGTGAGCGCCGTAACCCCCACGCCCTGTGATCCCGGACGCAGGAAACTGAACAACGCACCAGGCTTCACAAACAAATCCCCAAAAACTGAGCCGCGTTCATCCCGCCCGAAGGGCTTGCACAATCTTCCCCCGCTCCTCGTCATCCGAAACCGGGAAAGAGGCAGATGTGCGGTCGACAAAACTTCCGTAACGCTCCAGCATCTGCGGTGCAATCTGCTGCGGCTCACCCATGACACCAAACTCATTTAACATGTCATCGGTGATCAGAGTGCCCATTTCCTGCCAGCGGCCCTGTTTGGACATGGCGTTCAACTCTTCCTGCAATTCGCCGCAGCCGATGGATTCGAGTACACCGCGGTAAGCCGGAGTGGAGCCGTAGAACGCAATGCGTTCCTGCGCGTTCTTTTTGCTGGCTGCAAATTCCGCCTCATCACGCCCGGTAATAACAAAACAGGAGTACGACAGCTCGAAGTCCGCCCGGCTGCGGCCGGCTTTGGCCAGACCTTTTTCGATCGCCGGCATGGTAACGGAATTGATGTAAGGCAGGGTGCTGAACGGATGAATAATCATGCCGTCCGCTACTTCTCCGGCAACCTCGGTCATGCGCGGCCCTACCGCGGCGAGAATCACCCGCGGCGCGCCATACTGCTTGTTTTCCGGGGTGAACGCCGGGGTCATCAGGGTGTGGCGGTAGTGTTTGCCGACAAACTCCAACGGTGCACCTTCGTACCAGTTTGCCCAGATGGCGCGCATGGCCAGCACCAGTTCACGCATCTGCTCAGCGGGAGCACCCCACTGCATGCTGAAACGTTTGGTGATGTGCGGTTTAATCTGCGAGCCCAGGCCCAGGGTAAACCTGCCTTTTGAATACGCGTTGAGGTCGTGGCCGATGTTGGCCAGATTCATGGGGCTGCGCGCGAACGCCACCGCAATGCTGGTGGCCAGCTCCAGCTTTTCGCTGTGTTCAGCGGCGAGTAACAAGGGAAAGAACGGGTCGTGGTTCATTTCCGCGGTGCGTACGCCGTCATAACCGGCCGCTTCCATGCGCCGCACGGTGTCCGGAATTTTCTCCAGCTGATGGCCGAGGCCGGTATCTACTTTCATATCGGGTTCCTGTGCTGCTTTTTGTGCTGCTTATTGTTCCGCTTGTTGTGCTTCTGTCTGGCGGCGCCGGTGCTCACGCCGAGAGTTCAGCAATGATCTTGCTGCGCTCCGATTTGGGTATATTTGCATACGCCGCCGCGGTGCGGTCAACCAGATCCCCGTAGCGGTCTTTAATCTGCCCGGCAATGGTGCCGGGCTCGCCAATCACGGCAAATTCCCGCAGCATGCCGTCGTCGATCAGGCCGCCCATCTCATCCCAACGGCCCTGCTTCGACATCGCGTTCAACTCACCCTGCAAATCGCCGGCGCCGATACTCTCCAGCACCGGCTTGTAAGCCGGGGTGGAGCCGTAAAAGGCGATCTGTTTACGGGCGGCGGTGTCCGCCTGGGCCAGTTCCGCTTCATTCTGGCCGGTAACAACAAATACGGGATACGAAATCTCAAAGTCCTGCCGGGTCTTTCCGGCTTTGGCAAACCCCCTTTCCAGTGCCGGCAGGGTGGTTTCGCGCAAGTACTTTTCCGTTGTAAAGGCGTGGGCGATCATGCCGTCAGCCACCTCCCCGGCAACCTCGGTCATTTTTGGCCCAACCGCGGCGAGGAAAACTTTGGGCGCGCCGTATTCGGTGTCCGTCGGGGTGAAGAACGGCGTCATCAGCGTGTGGGTATAAAATTTGCCGGTAAACTCCAGCGGTTTACCCTCATGCCAGGTTGCCCAGATGGCGCGCATGGCGAGTATGAACTCCCGCATGCGGGCAGCCGGGCTGGACCATGGCATGCTGAACCGCTTGCTGATGTGGGGTCTTATCTGAGAACCCAGACCGAGGACAAAACGTCCCTTGGAATAGGCATTCAGATCGTGGCCGATATTAGCCAGAATCATCGGCGTGCGGGCAAAAGCCACCGCAATGGAAGTCATCAGTTCGACTTTTTCTGTATTCTGGGCGGCAACCAGCAGCGGAAAAAACGGATCGTGGGCTGTTTCCGCGGTCATAATGCCGGTATAACCCATTTCCTCCAATTCCTGCGCCTGTGCGCCCACGGTCTCAAGATCGGTGCCTACGCCGCCGTCCACTTTCATAACAAGTCCCCCGGGATAGTTTTATATTTCGTTTGCTACGCAATCTTATTGCGATTGCGGCAGATTTGCTAACTGCGGATCGCGTCTCAACAACCCGTCCACGGGGCTGCCGCCGTCGATAAAGTGGTGGGATTCCACCTGCTGCGGGTTAAAACTCAGCCGGTAGACCAGCCCGTTGGGATGCCGCACCCGGGCGGCCTCAACCTCGGACAGGCCGAGGAAATACTGCAGAATCACTTTTGACATCACACCATGGGTGACCAGGCCGATACGCTCGGCGTTGTCGGCAAACAACTCATCGAGAAACTCCTGCACGCGCTGCAGCATATCCTGCATGTTTTCACCACCGGGCGGCCGGTGGCTGTACGGGTTGTCATCGCGCGCCGCCCATTGTTCGGGAAACCGGGTTTTGATCTGCTGAATTGTCATGCCGCCCCAGGCGCCGCAGTCGCGCTCAACCAGGGCGTCGGAAAAAATCAACTCAGCCTGGGCGTAAGAGTTAATGACATAAGCGGTTTCCGTGGTGCGGCCCAGGGGTGACACCCACAGCCGCTCCAGCCCGCCCAGCGCTTTCACCAGCGCGCCGTGGCGGTCCGCCTGTTGCCGGCCCTGTTCGGTCAGCGGCGAATCCAGGCGGCCCTGCATCCGTTCCTGCACATTCCACTCCGTCTCTCCGTGACGGAAAATAAACAATTGCTGCATCCGGCTTTCCCTATTCCAGCCGGCAGTCTAACACCCGTATCAGCCGGGCAACACCAACCGTCTCACTGCGGCAGCGCGGGCTGCAGGCTTAGCTGTTCCGTCAGGTGGATCAGCTTGTGCGGGTTGCGCATAACATAGACACGGTACAGGCGCCCGCCGCGTAATTCGACCTGCGTGCAGGTGTGGATGGCGCCGTGTTGTACGTTGACGATGCTCCAGCCGCCGTTGACCGCCACATAGACACTTTCCACCGGGCCCTGCTGCAGGTTTTTCTGCGCCAGGAACACCGCCACCTGGGCAATGCGCCGGCGCCCCTCAATCGGTCTGATAGCGGCGCTGACCACGCCGCCCCCATCGGTGTAGACAATCGCCTCCTCATGCATCATCTCCACCAGGCCGGAGATATCCGCGGCGCTGACCTTGGCGGCCATCTCCGCCAGCATGTCTTTTTGCGCGGCACGGCGCTGCTGGCGGTTACCGCCCGCCGCCATTTCGTCCAGCAGCCGCGGACGCTGGGCATGCAGCCGCTGTTTGGCGCGGTGGGCGCGCTGACGCGCATTTGCAGCCGAAATCTGCAGCATGCCGCTGATTTCCGTGTAGGAGAAATCGAAGCCCTCGCGCAGGATATAGACGATCCGCTCCGCCGGTGACAGTGCCTCCAGCAGCAGCATGAACGCTACATTCAGGTCATCCGCCGCCTCAGCAATATCCTCCACATCCAGGCTCGCATCAGTCACCGGCTCCGGCAGCCACGGGCCGAAGTAGTGCTTGCGCTCAACCTTCAAGCGCCGTAAACGGTCGATGCACAGATTGCTGACTACCCGGTACAGGAAAGCCTCTTCGGAATCCGGCTTGGGGTCTGCCTGGTGCAGGCGCAGCCAGGCTTCCTGCACCATATCTTCCGCATCCGCTGCGGAGCCCAGCATGCGGTATGCCAGGCGCTTAAGCTGGGGGCTTATGTGTAAAGACATTGGACGTACCTGTGGTCGCTTACCTTACAGACGCGCGGCCCAGCCAAAGTGTGACAAAGGCTGTGACAAATGGCACGCCGCGCTCCCACAGGTCGCCGGGACCGTCAGGCAGACTGTAGAACAACACCGTTAAACCAAATCCGGCCAGCAGTGCCGCCAGCACACTCCAGTCCGGCAGCGGCCAGCGCGCCAGCCGCGCCAGCACAATGGGTCCGAATGCGGCGCCCAGCGCCTGCCAGGCAAACAGCACCCTGGAGAAAATGGATTCGGGCAGGAACAATGCCAGCAAAGTTGCCGCTGCCGCCACCGCCAGTACCGCCAGACGCCCGTTTGCCCGGCTGCTACCGCGCTGCAGGCCATGTTGAATGGCGGCCGCCGCAACCAGCAGCTGGCTGTCCGCGGTGGACATGATGGCGGACAACACCGCCGCCACCAGCACGCCGGTGACCACCGCCGGCAGCAGCTGCTCAGCCATGACAAAAAATACACCCTCCGCGCCAACCGCCCCCGGCGGCGGCTCCGCGCCCAGCAGCACGCGGGCACAAACGCCGAGTAAAAACATGCCGCTGAGCACCATGACAAACCACACCAGCGCTACCGTCCGCGCCAGGCGGATGTGCCGTGCGCTGCCCAGCGCCATGATGCGGTTAAGCAGATGCGGCTGGCCGGGCGGACCGAAGCCAACGCTGAACATGCCCAGCAGCATGCCTGCAGCGAACCAGCCCGTTTCACCCCCCAACAGCAGCCAGTAGCCGGCCTCTGCAGCCGCCGCCGGAGCGGCCGCCGCGGCAATGCCGCTGTAACCGCCCGCCGCCTGCCAGGCGGCCAGCGGCAGCAACAGCGCCGCCAGCCACATCAACCCGGCCTGCAGCGCATCGGTGATGCTGACCGCCCAGAAACCGCCCCACAGGGTATAAGCCAGCACCACCGCCACCCCCAGCAGCAGGGCTGCGGTAAAGTCCACCTGAAACAGGGCGGTAAACGTACCGGCAGCACCCTGAAACTGCGCGGCTATGTAAAACACAAAACAGAACAGGATGACCACCGCGCTCAGACGGTACACCCGCGCCGCCATATGCGGCTGCAAGCCGTGGGCGAGCAGGTCGGTCAAGGTGACCCAGCGTTGGCTGCGGCTGATGGCCTGCAACCTGGGCGCAATATAAAACCACACCACCAGATGCCCGCTGAGCGTACCGGGAATTATCCACCAGGCACTTAAGCCCTGGCTGAATGCCACGCCGCTGACGCCGAGAATACTCCAGGCGGACGATGAGCCCGCCGCGTAACTCAGTGCCGCAACCCAGGGCCCAAGGCCGCGGTTGCCGATAAAATAACCCTCATGGGTGCCGGCGCGGC
>JANQOA010000378.1 GCA_028279305.1 Pseudomonadales bacterium | reverse complement strand
GCGCGTATCCGGAGGAACCGCCGGCGTTATTCACCAGGATATCGATACTGCCGAAGGTGCTGATTGTTGTGTCGATAAATTTGTCCACGTCGGCGCGCTGTTTAACGTCCCCGGCAACAAATATGGCCCGCTGTGCTGCATCCATTTCAGCAATTGCCCGGTCACCCTTGGCCTGGCTGCGGCCGCTGATCGCCACTTCAGCCCCGGCGGCCAGCATGGCTTCAGCAATACCGCGGCCGATGCCGCGGCTGCCCCCGGTAATGGCGGCTACTTTGCCGGTCAGATCTACCGTTGAGGGGTTGAGCGCGGTCATGTGGACTCCGTTGTTTTGTTTAGAGCGACTTTAACCTAATCTAGGAGGTGTCACTAATCAGATAGGGAATAATAATGACAAGACTGGCGGGCAAAGTGGCCCTGGTTACCGGTGCCGCATCAAACCCGGGATTGGGCAACACCACAGCCAAGCGTCTCGCGGAGGAAGGTGCAAAACTGGTGGTCACCGATCTAGACCAGCCGGGCGCGGAAGCCTGTGCGGCTGAGATCAAGTCGGCCGGGGGTGAAGCGGTGGCCCTGCGTCAGGACGTTTGTGACGAAGCCGGTTGGGATGAAGTCATGGCGGCGGCGGAAGACACTTTCGGCGGCCTGGATATCTGTGTGAACAATGCGGGTATAGCGGTGCTGGTACCCCTCGAAGACATGACGCTGGACCAATGGAATCGTCAGATCAACGTGAATCTGTCCAGCGTCTTCCTGGGTTGCCGGGCGGCTATTGCCGCCATGAAAAAGCGCGGCGGCGGCAGCATCATCAACCTGTCCTCGGTTGCCGGCCTGGTGGGGCTGAATACCTGCGTGGCTTACGGCGCGTCCAAGGGTGGAGTGCGCATCATGTCAAAAGCGGTAGCGGTGGAAGCGGCGAAATATAATATCCGTTGCAATTCGGTACACCCGGGGGTCATCTGGACCAACATGCAGGCCCAGGCTACCGGGGTGAATGACCCGAACGCGTTGGATGCCAACGTCATGCGCATTCCGTTGGGCCGCGCCGGTGAACCCATGGACATTGCCAACTGCATCCTTTATCTGGCCAGCGACGAATCCAATTATGTTACCGGCGCTGAATTTGTGGTGGATGCCGGCATGACGGCGCAATAACGGGGAGTGCGGTATCGGTTATGCAGGTTAAAGGCATCTTTTTTGATCTGGGCGGCACTCTGTTCCGCTACGCCGGCCGCATCGGCGGCAGCGGCATCATGTACGTGCTGGGTGAGCTGGGGATCGAAGCCAGCGGCGAACAGGTGGGGCGCAGCTGGCGGCAGGCGGCTGCTGAAGTAGGCGCCCGTTACGGGCAGATGCCTTATTTTCTGCACAAGGATCTGTTCCGTGACACGCTCACTCATTTTCTGCAGGCGTTTGACAAACAGCCGGACGAGAGCCTGCTGGAAGCCTTCCACCAGCAACAGCTGCAGGGCATGCTTAAGCATCTGCCCATCCGTGACGAATGCCATGATGCATTGGCGGCGCTGAAAGCGCGCGGCCTGTATCTCTCCATCGTCTCCAACATCGATGACGACTATCTGTTGCCGCTGGTGGATCAGCACGAGTTGCACCGCCACCTGGACCATTGGACCAGTTCGGAAGAGGCGCAGTCGTGCAAGCCGGACACCGACATCTACCACTACTGTCTGAACAAAGCCAACCTGCACAAGGACGAGGTGCTGTTTGTCGGCGATTCCCTGCACCACGACGTCGCCGGCGCGGCGGCGGTGGGCATGCGCTCGGTGCGCATTGTAGATGAAGGCGTGGTCACCCCTTTGACCCACGGCCTGGAGGTTACCGCCCAGCCGGACTATGAAATTGCCGCGCTGACCGAACTCATCGACATCGTCGACACGGTGAACGGCTGACCGGGCTGGGGAGCGTTTAATGACTGCGGTACTGGACAATCTGCCCGAAACTCCCGAGGAGCTTACCGCGGACTGGCTGAGCCAGGCGTTGGCCGGTCCGGTGACCGGGGTGCGGCAGGAAACGCTGGGTGACGGCATCGGATTTATGGGAGATGTGCTGCATCTGCACCTGGACAGCGAGGCGGCTGAGGTGCCGGACAGCGTGGTGGTTAAGCTGCCGAAAAAAGCCAACCGGGTGATGGGTGAGCTGTTAGGTGTTTACGAGCGGGAAATCATGTTTTTCCGGGAATTCGGCAGCGATGTGCCGCTGCGTATTCCAAAACTCTACTTCAGCGAATTCGACCGCGACCGCGGCTCCGAGAATCAGGCGGAGATACTGCGCAAAATCGACCGTCTGCCGCTGTTTTTCAGCAAGGCCATCAGCGCGCTGGGTACCTGGGTAGCCGGGGCCAAGAAACGCCGCTACCTGCTGATGATTGAATTTCTCAAAGACATGCAGCCCGGCGACCAGCTGGCGGGGCTGGAGGCGGCCGGCTGTGCCCAGGTGTTGCGGGAAGTGGCGGCGCTGCACAGCGCCTACTGGAACAACCCGGCGGTGCGCAACCACTTCTGGCTGTTGGAGCTGGATATCGACGCGCGCCTGCGGCACGGTATGTTTACCCAGAATGTGGACAGTTTTGTTGATTTTGCGCCGGCGGATATGAGCACGCCGCTGGCCTGGCTGAAACCCCGCGGTGAGCAGTTGATGCGTTCCTTTGTGGCCGGTGCGCCGCAAACCCTGCTGCATTGTGATCTGCGCCTGGACAACGTGGTGTTTGACAGTGAGCACTGCGCGTTTATCGACTGGCAACTGGTACGCACCGGGCCTGCCGCTTATGATGTGGCGTATTTTCTAACCAGCGCCTTGAGTGCAGAGGCGGGGCGGGAACAGGTGCTCGGTATCCTGCGGCAATACCATGCCGCCCTGGCGCAGCCGGACTATCCGTTTGACCGGCTGTGGCTGGATTACCAGCGTGCCTTGCTGCTGGTGCTGTCGAACCTGTCGTCGGTGCAACAGGTGCAGCTCGGTGACGGCCGCGGCAGTGACATGATGCAGGCCTGGCTGCGGCGCCTGGCGGCGCGGCTGCAGGATGTGGAGTTGGAGAAACTGGACGTATGAAATTACAAGACAAGGTGGCCATAGTGACTGCCGCGGGGCGCGGTATCGGCCGCGGCATAGCCTTGAGCCTGGCGGCTGAGGGCGCCAGGGTGGTGCTGAACTCTTACTCGCCGGACACCACGGCTGCCACCGTGGACGCAATCCGCGCGGCGGGCGGCACGGCGCTTGGGATGGCCGGCGACATTACCGACCCGGACAAAATGCTTGAGCTGCGGGAACTGGCGCTGGCGGAGTTCAGCACCATCGACATTCTCATTAACAACGTTGGCGCCGGCCCGAAAAACATGCCGGCGGCGGATGAACATGAGCTGGGTTTGCCGGCCATGTTGTGGGATGCGTTATACGCGCAGAATCTGAAGCCGGTGGTGCTGATGTCGGAAGCGGTGATACCGCATATGAAAGCCCGGCGCAGCGGCAAGATTATCCAGATTTCATCCATCGCCGGGCGTGCCTCCCTGTCGGACCGCATGCTGGAGGCGTTTGTGCATCCGTCTTACGGCGCCATGAAAGCGGCTCTGGTCAACTACACCCAGACCCAGGCTGAACTGCTGGGTCCTTACAACATAAACGTGAACGCGGTTTGCCCTGGTATTGTCTATACCGATGCATGGAAGGCCAACGCTCAGCGCGCGGTTGAAACCATACCCGAATTTGCAGGCCAGGATGCCAGAACCTGGTTTGAGGGGATCGCCCGCGGCGACTACCCGGCCATCTTCGACCGCACGCCGTTACGGCGCGAGCAGACCGTGGAAGACATCGGCCGGGCCTGCGTATTCCTGGTATCCGATGATTCAATGAACATTACCGGGCAAAGCCTGATGGTAGATGGAGGCATGGTTAAACTATGAGTGAAGCAACGGTCAGCCTGTTTGACACAGAAACGCTGAAGAACCCGTACCCGGCGTACAAGAGCCTGCGCGACAGCCAGCCTGTTTACTTTGAGGCGGCGATGAACATACACGTGGTCACCCGTTATGATCTGGTGCGCGAAGCGATCAAAGATACCGCCACTTTCTCCTCCCGCTACGACAAATTTCTGGGTGCGTCCCAGGAGATGATGTTTGCCCAGGCCAGCGAGGAGGTGCAGCAGCAACTCATCGAGCTGAATGAACAGATGATTGAAGTGCCGCCCACCATGCTGACCCTGGATGAGCCGGATCACACCAAATACAGGTCGTTGGTCAATCAGCTTTTTGTGGCCGCGCGCATCAAGGCGGCGCAGCCGGCGGTACAGGCGGTGATCGACAACTGTATCAGCAATCTGGCGCAGGGGCTGGATGACTCCGCACAGCCTGAAGGGGTGGTGGAATTTGTCGGCACCTTCGCCGACCCGGTGCCGTTGCGCATCATCGGCGACCGGCTGGGCATCCCTGAAGAAGACCGGGCCTTCTTTGACCATGCGGCTACCCAGGCGGCGTCAGCGCTGCGTCTGACTCCGCTCAGCGGCGAGGCTCTGGTGGAGCGCGCCAGAACCGCTCTGCAGCTGCAGCAGTTGCTGGTGCGGCTGGTGGAGGAGCGGCGCAGTGAACCCCAGGACGACATGATCACAATTCTGGCCAACAGTAAGCTTGAGGGAGACGACCGGGAGCTGACCCATGGAGAGTGCATCAGCGTGCTGAACCAGTTTCTGGTTGCCGGGCACGAGACCACCTCCAGCACGTTCGGCTGGGGCATGCTGCTGCTGTGCCAGCATCCGCAGCTGCAGGAGCAGTTGCGCGGCAACGAAAAACTCATCAAGACCTTTTGTGAAGAAGTGCTGCGCCTGGAATCGCCGGTGCAGGGCCTGCCGCGGCTGGTGACCCGGGACACGGATCTGGGCGGCTATCCGTTACGGGCCGGGGACATGGTGATGCTGCGCTACGGTGCCGCCAACCGTGACGAGCGGCAGTTTGCGGAACCTGACAGTATTGACGTGAACCGCGCCAAAGCGGGTTCACAGCTTGCGTTTGGCGCCGGTGTACATTTCTGCATCGGCGCACCGCTGGCGCGCCAGGAACTGAATCTGGGTTTTGCCGCCCTGCTGGCAGCGGGCAGGGATTACCGTCTGGCCGCAGAGCAGCTGCCTCAGTCAGAAGCGAGTTTTATCCTGCGCAACCTTCCGCGCCTGGATATTTCTTTTACCCCCGCTTAGCCCGCCACCGGCAGCGTTCTGCGCCCCCACAAGAAAAACGGGGTGATGCGGGTAGATGGCCCGGTGAGCTGCAGATCCGGGCAACAGCGGGCCAGGGCATGCAGGCTGGCG
>JANQOA010000375.1 GCA_028279305.1 Pseudomonadales bacterium | reverse complement strand
GGGCAGCGCCGTGGGGCCGGTAATCGGCAGACTGCTTGGGGTCATGGGGCGGTAACCCATCCAGGGTTTCGGGTCCGGCGTGCGGTAGTCGGCGGCGTCCGGCGCCAACTCTGCGCAGGTGTCCAACAGGGCGGCTACCCGCTGGTCCCGCTGTGCGGGCCGCGCGTTCATGTCAGCAAAGCCGGCCACCCGCACGTTGCCGTTGATGGGGCTGAACACGGTGCGGTGGTCCAGCGCGGTAATGCTGGTGGTGGGGCTGGCGTCCAGGCGCGGCAGGGTCACGCTGTATCCGGCCACCGGCAGTACCGGCAGTTTTATGCGCAGCGGCGCCAGCAGCGGCCGCGCCGCGTCACCGGTGCACACCACCACCGCATCAAAACGCCGGCTGTGGTCGCGGCTGCTCACCTGCCAGCCGTGTTTGCCCAGTTGTTGCAGGTGACTTACCGGGTTGTTAAAGGCGAACAGCACGCCTTGTTGAGACAAGTAATCACACACAGCGGTAACAAACCGCAGGGCGTCACCGACTTCATCAGAGGGAGAGTATAACGCCGCGCTGGGCTGCCAGCGCCAACCGGCCAGGGTCGGTTCGATATCCAGTACCTCGTCCCGGCTGACGATGCGGATGTCCGTACCCAGCGAACGCTTGAAGTTGATGCGGCGGCGCAGTTCCTCATCCGGGGCCTCGCTCATCAGCACCAGCTTGCCGGCACGGCGGCTGGCGAACTGCTGGCCGAATTTGTCGTGAAATTCCGCCATTAACGCCAGCGAGCGTAAGGCCAGAGTAACCAGGCCGGCGGTATTGGCATCCCGGCGGCGGCGGGTGCAGTGACTGATGAAGCGCAGCCCCCAGCTTAAAAAGCTCGGGTCCGCGGACAGATTGATCTTAAAAGCGGGGTCCCGGTTGAGCAGGATGTGCGGCAGTTTGGGCAGGATCTGCGGGTCTGCCATGGAGTCCGCAAAACTGTAAGAGAGCTGCCCGCCGTTGGCATTGCTGGCGCCCGCACCGGCGCTGGCGGCGCTTTCGAATACTTCCACTTCGCAATTGCGCTGGTGCAGGTAATACGCGGTCATGGTACCCACCACGCCGGCGCCGATTACAGCCACTCGCATAGGTTACTCTTAGGTGTCGCTTGAAGGCTGTGGGCATAGTAGACAGCACCGCGGATACGACTCCAATCACCATTGTTCGGTGTTTCATAACCTCTTGTTATGCGCTGCGCCGGGCGCGGACATCCTCAATTGCGCAGCAGGGCCGCAATCTGCCCTCGCGCGTACTCAACAAAGCTGTTCACGGCCTGGGAGGTAGGTGCGTGTTGCAGGTGCAGCAGGCTCACCTGAAATGTCAGCGGCAGCTTCAGGGGTGCAATACTCACCGGCAGGTGTTCGCCGGAGCGGGCGGTGATCTCGTCCACAATGGATACCCCCAGGCCGTGGGCGACCAGCGATTTGGCGATATGGTAAGTCTCGGTAGCGGCAACTACGTTTAACGAGGCGTCCGACTCTTCCAGATAGTTATCCAGAATCTGGCCCAGCGGGCCGCGGTTGTTGAGGCGCACAAACGGCAGGTCCGCCAGCTGGTTCAGGTCTATGGGGGTTTGCAGGTTGCTGCTGAACCCCGGCGGTTCTATAAACACAAACTGGCCCGTGCCCATGGGAATTTCAGTAATGCTGGGGCTGGCGGGCGGGTCAAAAGCCAGCGCGATGTCGATGCGCGATTCGTTCAAGGCCGCGGCAATTTCGCTGTAATGCAGGGTTTCAATCTCAAAAAACACGCCGGGGTGGTGGCGGATATAGTCCGCCACCATCTGCGGCACCAGATCCATACCCATGGCCGGGGTGGACGCAATGCGGATTTTACCGTCACCCAGGTTACGCAGATTGTTAGCCACCCGGCGCACTACGCCAATTTCGTCAAACAGCCGCTGCACGTGGTCGTACAGGCGCTCAGCCTCGGGGGTGGGGACCAGACGGCCGCTGACCCGCTTGAACAGCTCAAACCCCAACTGTACTTCTGCGTGGCCCAGAACCTTGCTCACCGAAGGCTGGGAAACGTTGAGGATGCGCGCCGCTTGGGTGACGGACCCGCTGGAATAAACCGCGTGAAACACTTCGATGTGGCGGATGCGCATGGGGACCCCTGCCTATAGACTGAGGTTATGATAGAACGAAACATCCCGTGGGGCACCCCGGCGCCCGCTGTAGCAGAATGGCTGACATGAAAGTGATGGGCGGCAAATTCCTGGGTGGCGCCTGGCTCAGGAAAGCATGTCTGGGCGGCATCTTGATTGCCGCCCATGCGGTTGCCGCGGCCCCCGTATTATCGGGAAAAGCGCTGATGGGACAGATACTCGCGGGTCAAATACTCACGGGACAGGTACTCACCGGACGGGTGATCGATGCGGCCGGGGCCGGATTGGCCGGAGTCAGCGTGCAGGTGCAGGGTCTCGGCGGCGGCGCAGCTCAATCGGCCACCAGCAATGCGGAAGGTTATTTCAGGGTGCCAGCGGCCGCTGCCGGCCACCTGCTGGTGCGTTTCAGCGGCGACTGCTGTTTTCCCGGCGTGCAGACGCTGCGCGGCACGGATTGGCTCAACGGGCAAGGTGAGTGGCGGCTGCCGCCGGTGGTACTCAGCCGCAGGGTGCCGGGACGGGTGATGTTCACCTTTGCCGGCGACACCATGCTGTCGCGCCGCTACTTTGCACCGCTGCCGGGTGAGCCGGTGCTGGTACGGCACAGCCATGTGCGTGAAGACGGCGCACATCTGCTGCGTTTTGTACAACCTTATCTGCAGCTGGCTGACGTCACCGCGGTCAATCTTGAAACTCAACTGTTCGACGGTGCGGCGCTGCCGGCACTGCCGAAGTCTGTCACTTTTTATTCTCCCACTGCGTTGGCGGATGTGTTAAGGCAGGCCGGGGTGGACTACGTTGCGCTGGGTAACAATCACACCTACGACTTCCTGCAGACCGGTTTGAGCCGCACCCTGGCGGCCCTGCAGCGTTCCGGGCTGGCTTACTCGGGGGCCGGGCGCAGCAGCGGCACGGCGCGGCAGGCGCATGCGCTGACGCTGCAGGACGCCCGGTATATGCTCAGCAGTTA
>JANQOA010000362.1 GCA_028279305.1 Pseudomonadales bacterium | reverse complement strand
AGCCGGCGGCTGAGCAAAGACGGCCACCCCAAAGCTGACGAGTTATTTGCGCTCCGCGCCGCTTATCTGCGCCGCACCGATGCGCCGCGGTTGCTGGATGAACTGGCGGACCTGCAGCCGCCTGTCTCCGCGCCGCAACGCGACACCCTGGTGCGCGAATTGCTGGACTGCGACCCTGACCCCTGGTGCGGCGCAGCCACCAGGCGGCTGATCAGCCTGCTGCAAGCCGGCAGCGCGCAGATGCTGTACGCGCGCCTGCAACAGGTTCGCCTGCTCAGCCAGGCCGCGGAGATAGATCAGGCGTACCAGCAGGCGGCAAAACTGATTGCAGAATATCCCGCATCCGGCGATGCTCTGTACAGTTACGCGGCAGCCGCGGCCGCGGTCGGCCGCGCGGCGGATGCTGACGCTGCATACGGCCGCATCGCGCAGAGCCTGCCGGTGGGTTCGGATGACTGGCGCGACGCCCGGCGGCAACAACTGGCCCTGCGGCTGCGCGCCGCGCAACCGCGGGAGGTATGCGCGCTGCAAGCGCTGGCCTACGGCGACAAATTGCTGGCCGCGGAAATCCGGCGCGGTCTGCAGGCGGCGGAAATCAGCTGCAACTTACCTATTGGAGGGGTTAACGGAGCGGCTAACGGACGGGCCAACGGAGGTTAGAGCATCCAGCATGGCATACATCAAACGTTACACCAGGCACTATTCGCGGCGGCATTTTCTGCAACAGATGGCGCGGGGGGTGCTGTGTACGGGAGTGTTGGCACCCTTGTGGCCCACCCTGGCGTCCACCGGCGAACACACCCGGGCGTACCCGGATGAGCTGTTGTCGCTGGACGCTTACACCGGCGGCAAGGTCAGCGAGGGCCAGAAAATTACCGCGGACAACGTGGAACTGGTACGCGACCTGCTGGACCCCATTCAAGCGGTGCAGATCTCCCAACTGGGCCGCGAATTGACCATTGTGCCGCAGACCACCGACCTCTACCGGCTGAACCCTTACGACTATCTGGAAGCTACCCTGCGCCACGCCGGCCAGGCGCGCTTTGACGAGACCGGCAACGTGGTTACCCAAAGCGGCGCTCCGTGGATAGGCGGCAACCCTTTTCCGGATCCGAAATCCGCCCTGGAGGTGTTTGCCGCCGCCACCCTGAGCTGGGGGCGGCACGATGTGTCCATGTACGCCGTGCAGGAAACCGACCTGGACCCGCGCGGCCGCCTGGCCTACGAATATGAATCCGCCTGGGTGGAATATCAGCCGGTTGGACGCGTCACCCTGGACCCAAAGCCCTATCAGCCCGGCCACGAAGACAAGTTGCGCTACCAGACCATCCTGTTTGTCACCCCCAAGGATGTGCGCGGCACCTCTTTTTTGAATATCTGGCCCTATGACCAGAACGAGTTTCCGGAACTGTACGGTTATCTGCCGGCGTTTAAACGCGTGCGCCGCTTCCCCACCAACCAGCGCTTTGAGCCGCTGATCACCGGCAATACCCTGTACCTGTCCGACGCCTGGGCGGCCGGCGACCCGTTCCTGACCTGGGGCAACTACCGGATTGTGCAACGCGGCCCTTACCTGGCCCCGGTAGCCGATTCCTGGAACCCCACAAACGACAACTGGCACCACGGCACCCACGGCGGTGAGGAAGGCTTAACCTTCTGGGATACCCAGGCGCAACTGGTGCCGGAAGCCATTGTTGTGGAAGCGGAGCCGGTGAAGTATCCGCGCGCCCCGGTTAGCAAGAAACGTGTGTGGTTCGATGCCAGAACCTTAACCCCCCTGGCGATGGTGTCCTACGACCGCAGAGGGGAAATTTTCAAATCTTTTGACGGCGCCTTCTCCCTGTACGACCTGGGCGGCAAACAGGTCTCCGAGGGGGAGCACCCATACTGGTCCTGGACCCGGGTACATGCGTTTAACGTGCAGACCAACCGCATGACCCGTCTGGAACAGGTGCAGAAAATCTCCGGCGGCTACCGTATGCGGGTTAATGACGAGAGCCTCTACAACCGTTTCCTTACCGTATCCGCACTGCGGCGGTTGGGTGACTAACCGACCAACCCAAGGAGCTGCCATGCAATGTCCCAAATGCGACGGGTCTTTAGAACCCAAACAATACACAGACATCCAGATCCACCGCTGCAACCTCTGCGCCGGCTTGTGGTGTAAACCGGAAGAATTGACAAAGATGCGCGGCGAATGGATGTCGGAGGTGGAACTCGACTCCGGCGACCCGAGAACCGGCGCCCGCCTGAACAAGGTAGAAGACATTCGATGCCCGGTTTGCGGCATTGCGCTGGACAAGGAATCCGACCCGAAGCAGACGCACATCTGGTACGAATCCTGTCCTGAAGGGCACGGTATTTTCCTCGACGCCGGCGAGTTTACCGACCTGAAGTTCACCACCTTTATCGATGTGGTGAGAGATATGTTAACGCGCAAGAGGGGCAACTGATGAACAGTGAAGAGCAGGAACTGCTGCTGGACCCTCAGCAACTGCCGTGGCATCCCCTCACCGACGGCATCGACGTTAAATTACTGCGCTGCAGCGCCGAGACCGGTACCTGGACAGTTTTGCTCAACTGCCGGGCGGGCAGCAGCTTCGCCCGCCACCGTCACCTCGGAGCCGGTGAATACTACGTGATCAGCGGGCGCATGGAATACCGTAAAGGCATTGCCGTCACCGGCAACTATGGTTACGAGCCGTTGGGGGTGATTCACGACAAAACGTATTTTCCCGAAGACACCCTGCTGCTGTTCACAAATCACGGTGCGGTGGCTTTTCTGGACAGCGAGGACGGTGTTGACAGCATCCTCAATCACGAAACCCTGCTGGCGATGGGAAGTACCGCTACGGCGTAGTTCAGCCGCCGGCCTACAACAATTTTAATCAATGGAACAACTGACCTCGGGGGCTTAAAATGGAGCATCTTCAACGCGTTATGATCGCAAATGGCTTATGGGTTGTACTGGTGGCCATGCTGGCCGGCTTCATGCTAATGTTTAACCTGATCGGCGGATTTGAAATCTGGCCCGGCAACATCCTGGAGTTTTCGGTTTACGGCACTACAGAAGGATGGGTGCGGGCTCACTCCGGAGGGGTGACCAACGGCCTGCTGGTGATTGCCATAGCGCTATCGCTGCCGAAGCTGAACCTCTCGGACTTTCAGCAGAAGCTGACCGCATACGGCTTCATTTACGTCGCCTGGTCGTTCACGCTGTTCTACTGGCTGGGTAATGCATCCGACAACCGTGCCCTCACTTTCGGTGACAGCCAACTGGGTGAAGCATCCATCATCAGCGTCATCGGCTTTGCACCGGGCCTGCCCAGTGTATTTCTGGTGGTTGTGCTGTTGTTTATCACCGCCAGAGGCGTGTTATCCCGCAGCAGCAACCCGTAGCAGCCCCGCCGCCCGCCCGGGCGCCGGTATGAGATACACGTCACATCGCGGCGGCGGCATGGTGCCGGCTTTGCATTTGCAGCAGACGGTGCCGCCGCGAACCCGGCAACTCGAATCCGGAAACCCAACCAGCGCACAGAATTAATCTGCACTGAACCGCAAAATAAAACGTTCGCGCGAGTAACAAGGAGGTTACCCTGCACCTATGACCAGGCCGCAGCCCAACCCCTATTCTATTTCCGCCGGCTGGCTTGACGCCGTCCGCTTACATGCCGGCGACCTGAGCACCGGCGCTGTCCTGTTCTGTATTGCGTTTGCTGCTGTCATGATCACCCACGGCCAGCTGGATTTAAGCCTGGCCGCAAAAGCCGGCGTCTGGTTCAGCGCGGATGTCCATACCGCCCTGCTGAACATGACCCAGGCAGACAGCAATTTTGCCAACCTGCGCTTGAACCCATTGCTGCCGCTGGTCTCCCACCCGGTGCTGGAAATTCTCACCCGGGTCGGCATCAGCAAAACGGCCGGCTTGAGCCTGTACCTGAGTGCTTCAGCCGGGCTGCTGATGGTATTGTTTTTCAGCTTGTTGCGCGTCTGCGGCAATTCACGGCTGCAGGCGGTATTGTTCAGTCTGTTGCTGTCGGTCAGCAGTGCCTGGTTATTCTGGACCGCGGTCCCCGGCCCCTACCCGCTGGCCGCAGCGGGCCTGCTGGCGCTGTTAATCGTCACCGCCAAGGCAACCCGGGCCACGCCGGGTTGGCTGCGGGTACTGGCGTCCACCGCCGCGGTGGGTACCCTGGCTGTATCAGCGGTTCCGGCGCTGCTGGCCGCCTGGCGGCACAAGTCGCTGCTGCGTTCCGCGGGCATTGTGTTGCTCGCCGCCGGGCTGATCTGTATCGCCTGGGTGGTTGCCCATGCGCTATATCCGACCACCCAGTTTTTCTTATCTCTGCCCTGGCCACCGGGCGAGTTGCTGAGCCAGGTGGGCAATGCCATCAGCGGCTTGGCGGATGCCGTGCGGGTTTTTGTTTTACACAGCGTAGTCACACCCCAGGTGGACGTGCTGGCCCCGGCGGCGGATCCGCGCTGGCCGCTGTTAAGCGTGCAGCAGGCAGCGCTGGGCAGCAGCGGCATTGCCGGTTGGGCCGCCAGCCTGTTGTGGCTGGGGTTACTGGCGCTGGGCTTTTACCGGGCGGCGGGGCATTGGCGCCGCCGCGCTGCGGAAGGCCGCGCCAAATTTCCTTTTTCCTGGCTGTTAATCATCACCGGCCTGTTCTATCTGCTGTTTTTCCAGTCTCAGGCGCAACCGCTGTTCCAACACAGCCTGATGTGGGTACCTGTGCTGATCCTGCTGGCCGCCGGCGCGGCGCGCGACATGCAAGGCTGGTGGATAAATGTGGCGCTGGTGTTGCTGGTGGCGGCGACCGCATTTAACAACCTGCAGCAGCTGCAGGCTGCCGGCAACGAGCTGGGCAAACAGGAATACCGCCAACATCTGACCGAACGGGAAAAACTGACCGACGCCATGGCGGCTTATCCGCAGGCTGACTGGCCGCGGCAAGCCGGTCACGTTGTGCTGGCCGCCACCGGCAGCCCGCTGGCAAACAAGGGGTACCACGAGCCGGGCGGCAGCTTCAGCCCAGGTTTCGGCACCGTGGGCATCTCTCTGGTGCAACTGGATAAAAGCAGCAGCGAAGTCAGTTCCTCCAACAATATTCCGGCCTCTGATATCAGACAGTTTTTATCCGGGGCCGGAATTGTCACCGAAACGCCACTCTACCGAGCGGAGTGGACCAGCAGCGGCGCCGCCCGCTGGAACCTGCGCTACCAGGTCGACCCCGGCAACCTCCGGCACGCAATCCGGATCACCAGCAGCGGCCCGGCCGGCGGCCCGGTCGAGCGCACGCGCTGGGATGGCCGGCAATTGACGGTAAACGGCAACGTGGTAATCCGCTTTGACACAGCACCGGCGGAAGCTCTGCTGGGTGACGAGCGGCAACCCCTTGCGGCGCAGTTCAGCAGCACGCCGCTGCCCGCTGAATACACCCCGGCAGATACGTTCTTCAGTGCCCTGTTTGTGTTGCCGGAAGGTGCTGAACATACCGTCAGCGCCGCCCTGACCGGTACTGAACCGTCAACCCTGCCCGCGTACCCTGCACAGCCGCCCCTGCTTTCCCTGCCGGACAGCCGCTTTGCAGACAGTATGGCGGCACAAATATTCCATACCCGGGCCGGTGTTGTGGGTACCGACCTGCGCCCCGGCGACCCGGGCAACTACGACATCAACTGGCTGCGCGACGGCGCCTATTCCCTGGCGGCGCTGGCCCGCGCCGGAGAGTTGCCGCTGGCGCGGGCGTTGGGCCGGGTATACGCTGAACAGGACTTTTTTGGCGGTTTTGGCGCGGAGGCAGACGCCCCCGGGCTGGCCATCTGGGCGTTGGACGAAATTGCCGCCCGGGTTAACAACCGGGCCTACGACCAGGCGCTGTGGCCGCATATTCAACGCAAGGTTGCGCTGATCGAAACCCTGTTGTCCGCCACCAGTACGGTCAGCAGACCCTTTTACGGCGCCATCGTGCCGGCGCACCGGGACAAAACCTTTGAGGCCTTGTCAGTGATTGCCAGGCCGGCCAGTAACGGCCTGATCAACGGCAAGATGGACAACCACTACCCGCTGTTTTACGTCAACGCCACCGCCTATCTGGGGCTGCACCGTGCTGCCGACTTTGCCCGGCGCCTGCAGCATCAGGATCTGGCCCGGCGTTACCGGCGGCAGGCTGCTGACCTGCGCGCCGCCTGGCAGACGGCTTTGCCTTCCCACAACGCGCGCTACAATCAGCGCACAATCATCTCCGGCCTGTGGCCCAGCGGCATCGCCCGGGGTGCTGAGGAAATCTATAGCGGACTGCTGCAAGGCAGCTGGCACAACCGCCGCCACGATAACGGCGCGTTTAAGTCACTGCCGTTATGGCCCTATTTCGACGTTGGCGAAGCCCATCAATGGCTGATGCTGGGAGACGTACAGCGCACCTGGCTGAACCTCGAGTGGTTCTGGGCTAATCAGGTATCGGAAGGGCTGTACACCTGGTGGGAGGGTAACGGCGAAGAAAATACCTTCGGCCTGTGGAACCACGTGCGCGGTTGGACGGATCCGCCCCACGTCACCCCCCATTACTGGGTAGCGGCGGAGATGTACCTGCTGCAGGCAAACATGCTGGTGCTGGAGCGTCACGATAACAACACAGTCAACGTAATCCTGGGCGCCGGCATTCCCGCCGGCTGGCTGCATCAGCCGTTTGCTGTTGAAAATGTACTGCTGCGCAGCGGCCGCTTGAGCTGGCGCTGGGACGGCAGCCGGATCAACGTGGACTTTACCCCCGCCGCGGACGCAGAGGTGCGTTTTGTGCCGGGTCCCGGGTTCCCCGATGACGTTGTCATAGAACGCCGCGCGTCCGGCAGCTAAAGCCCTAACTCGTCCAGTATCTTGTGGTTGTCAGCACCGTTGGGACGGGCACCGTGGCGGATAGTGGTGGGGGTACGCGAGAACTTAACCGAGGGCCCCACCAGAGGCGCGCTGCTGCCGTCACTCAGCGGTGTGTCCAGCAGCATGTCCCGGGCGTGCACCTGGGCATCGTCCGCCAGATCTTTATATTCATTTACACGGGTGCAGGGCAGTCCGAGCTCCGCAAACCGCTGCACGATGTAGTCGACTTTGTGTCCGGCACAGTATTCAGCCAGCACGCCGTCGAGAAAGTCCCGCTGTTCAATGCGTTCCACATTGGTCAGATGGGCCAACTCCTCCCGGCCCATTTCCGCCGCCAGCACTTTCCAATGGCTGTCCAATAACACCCCCGCAAACACGTTGCCGTCCACACAGGCGTAGTTGTTCACCGGCACCGCCAGGCCGAATTGATTACCGAGCCGGGGCACCGGCAGGCCCATGGCACCCGCGGTGGGGAAGCCGTCACTCTGAAACAGGATAGTATCCAGCAGCGCCACATCGACATGCTGGCCTTCACCGGTCTGGTCCCGGTGACGCAGAGCCGCCATCGCCCCCATGGCGCCGTGGATGCCAGCCAGATCATCACACAGAAAGGTAGGCGCCTTGGTCGGCGCGCCCGCCGGATCGCCGTTCAACGACGACCAGCCCGAATAATTCTGCGCCACCGGGTCGTACCCGACCCGTTCCGACAAAGGCCCGAACTGACCGTAGCCGCTGACGCTGACATAAACCAGATCCGGCTTATGTTCACACAGGGTTTCGTAACCATAACCCCAGTCCGCCAGCGTGCCGGGGCGGAAATTCTCGATAAAGATATCGCACCGCTTGATCAGCCTGTAGATGACCTCGCGGTCCGCTTCACCGCGCAGGTCCAGCGCCAACGATTCTTTGTTGCGGTTGACGGTTTCGTTGAACAGGGTGAGCGGGCTGTCGGGCAGCGCCGGCGGAATACGCCGCGACACCTCGCCGTCCGGATGCTCAAGCTTGATCACCCGGGCCCCGAAGTCCGCCAGCAGGCAGCCTACCATGGGGCCCGCCCAGGTGGTGGTGGCTTCCACCACCGTCACCCCGTGCAGCGGGCCGGTCAGATCCCGGCGCGCGTTCTTATAAAACTCTTCTTTTTCCACTTGAGCTCCACCTCAACCTCCCGGCGAAGCTCAAGTTTCCTACTGGATTGAGACGTTGTCTACCAGCACCCCGCAACAATCGCGGCCGCCTATGCCTTCAAACGACAGCGTTTCAGAGGTTGATCCGGCTGTGAATTGATAGGTGGCGGTTAACCAGTTGGCTGAACCCACATTGGTGGACACCAGCTCCACGTCCAGGTCGCCAATGGTGATCCTGGCGGTGGCGGAGCCGCCGGAATACCAGTGCATGGCGTAATCGAAGGTCAGGGTATAGGTCTGGCCGACGGTTAAACCGACAATGTCCTGGGAGATCCGCCCGAAAGGAGGCCCGTTCAGGTCCGCATGGTTGTTACCGCTGGCGCCGCCGGCGCCCAGATTAGCCAGGGTATTGGAATGAATATCCACCGTGCCCAGGGTCACCTGCCAGGGGCCGTAGAACTCCCCGGAGCTGTAGCTTTCCCAGGCATTGTTGGCCACCGTGGTTGTCTCGAAACTGCCGTCATCAACAAGTTCGGTACCCGGATCAGGCGGATCAGTGGGATCCGGCGGATCGGTCGGGTCCGGCGGATCGGTTGGATCCGGCGGATCGGTGGGATCCGGCGGAGTGGAACCGTCAGCGGACACAATCGCAACCTCGTCGATCAACAGGCCGCAACATTCACGGCCGCTGAGCCCTTCAAACGCCAGCGTATGGCTGCTGGAAGAAGCGGTAAATTCGTAACTTGCCGACAGCCAGTTCTGCTGACCCGAATTTGTCGCCACCAGCACCTCACTCAACCCGGCAACGGTAATCCTCGCTGAAGCTGAGCCGCCGGAGAACCAGTGCATGGCGTAATCGAAGGTCAGGCGGTAGGTTTCACCCGGATTAAACCCGGTGACCGTCTGCTCGACCTTGCCCCGCGGCGGGCCGTTCAGGTCCAGGTGGTTGCTGCCGCTGGCACCGCTGCCCATGTTCTGCAGCGAGTTGTGATGTATATCCACGGTGCCGGAAGTCACATCCCAATCACCCAGGGAGGTGCCCGACTGGAAACTGCTCCAGGTATTGGCGGCCACCGGATTGGCCTCAAATCCGCCGTCGTTCACCAGCGACGGGCCCGGGTCCGGCGGATCGGTGGGATCCGGCGGATCCGTTGGATCGGGCGGGTCGGTGGGATCAGGCGGATCGGTGGGATCGCCGCCATCCACAGGTACCAGCGACACGTCGTCAATTAACACGCCGCAACACTCCCTGCCGGTCAGGCCTTCAAAGGCCAGGGTATGGGTGGAAGACGTTGCGGTAAACTCGTAGCTGGCGTTCAGCCAGGATGCAGAACCAACGTTTGACGCTGTCAGCGTCGTGTTCAGGCCCGCCATGGTAATGCGCGCACTGGCGGAACCTCCGGAAAACCAGTGCATGGCATAAGAAAAGGACAGCCGGTAAGCCTGCCCCGCCTGCAGGCCGCTGACCACCTGGGATACCTTACCCCGCGGCGGCCCGTTCAGATCCAGATGGTTGCTGCCGCCGGCGCCCCCCGCGCCGAGGTTGGCCAGCGTGTTGGAGTGGATGTCAACGGTACCAGAGTCCACCTCCCAGGCGCCGAAGTTACTGCCCGCGCTGTAGCTCAGCCATTGATTGTTCGGCACGCTGATGGCTTCAAAGCCGGGGTCGGCAATGAGATTGTTGCCCGACGGCGGGTCGGTCGGGTCCGTGCCGCCGCTGGACCCGTTGGCGGTAAGCTGCAGGATACGCGCGACACTCGGGGTGCCGGCGGAGTCGATGACAAACAGCAGATAAAATCCCGGTGTGGCGGTACTGGCGCTGGACGGCATGGAGAAGCTGAGCTGATTGCCGTTTGCCGTAAAAGGTATTTCCAGGAACCGCTGTTCGTTGTTGAACGAGTGGGTGACGGCGCCGGTTTTAACCATGGTTACGCGGCTGATGGGCAGGCCGCTGCTGACATTGGCCGCCACCTGGGCGCCGAATGCAAAGTGGTTTTCCGCCAGCGTATAACTCGGCCGCGGCGCCAACTGGCTGCCGTTAAATAGATACGGCGGTGAAAAGATCTGCGCGTCCAGGTTGTTAACCGGCCCCGGCGCACCGCCGCCGCCGGACAACACCCGCCCGTCGGGTAACAGGATTGCGGAACTGTGATACAGGCGCGCCTTCTGCTCCGCCGCCAGCATCCGCCATGAGTGAGTATCGGGATCCCAGAGTTCCGGCACATTGTAGAAACCGTTGTCCAGACTCATGTTGGCCAGGGAGCCGCCGGTCAGCAGCACGTCGCCGTCCGGCAACAATGTTGTGGTGGCCCAGTGACGGGCAAAATTAGGCGCGGAAACACTGCTTACAATGGGTGAGCCGCTGCGCACGTCAATGCGCGATGCCTGGGAGGAGGCCAGCGGACCGCCGCCGTTCTTGAAGTAACCCCCGCCCACTTGCAGGATCTGGTCGGTACGGTACATGACCGCGGTTGATGTGGCGCCGATGTTGCTGCCGGAGAAAAATCCGGCCTGGCTGACACTGCCGTTGCCGCCGGAATCAAGGAAATACATCGAAGTACCAGCGATGCCGAACACGCGGCCGTTGCTCATGACCCAGCTGCGCGGATACCACCAGCGGTTGAAATCATTGCCGAAAGCATAACTGCTGGCGGCACCCAGCAGGCTGCGCCATCCGCTGCTCGAATTAAAAATTTCCGGCGTTATCATACCGCTGCCGAAAACACCGGTGTCGCTGCCGCCCTGAATGAGAATTTCCTCGTTCGGCAAGGTTACCGCCGTGGGGTACCAGCGCGGGTACGCCATATTTGTACCCAGGTTGGTCATTGCGTTGTTCTGGCTGTTAAAAACGGTGGTACGGTTGTTACCCACATTGCTTGAGGGGTTGCTGTCATCACCCCCGGCCATCAGAATCTGCCCGGTGCTGGGAATTATCAGCTGCGCGGCACAGAAAATGTCAGTAGGTGTATTGTTGGGCAACAGCGTAAACGCGTTGGAGCCGGTACCCAGCGAAGGGTTCCAGATGCTGTAATGCAACTCGCCGCCCTGCTGGCCCCAGCTGCTGGTACCAAACGTCAGCAAACGTCCATCCGGCGTCAACACCGCGTGTATGGGAATAAGATTCCACGAAAACACGCTGCCCCATTGACCAGATACATCGTTAGCCCAGGTTGGTGCCGCCAAACCCGCACCCACCAGCACGGCCGCAACCGTGCGCCAAATCCGCTTTGTTAACCGCATGCCCATCGATCCCCCGCGTGGCTACGCTTCCTTCTTGTTTTTACCGGCTGGTTCTCTCCTCCGGCCGGCCGCTCCGCTGCCTTGTTACAGTCACTCCTGAAATGCCAGGTAGGTCAGGTCGGCTATTACTTGTTTTTCATTTAGCCGGTTGCCTACATAGTGCTGGACAATGCGGCCCTGATGATCAAACAGATAAACCTTCATCTGGTGATCGATCTCCGCGCCCACCGCCTGTCTGATTTCAAGCGACAGGTGGTCCAGCAATTGGCTGATTTCCGTTTCTGTTTTTGTGCGCGCAAACAGCCAGTGATCCTGATCGGCCTGAAACTGCTGCGCATAGCCGGCTATTGCCGCCATGTCATCCCTTGCGGGATCAATGGAGATGGACACAAACTTTGTTTTGTTTTTGACCTGTGTTGCCAACCCCCGCTGCACATTGCGGATTTTTGCCATCTGCAATGGGCACGCGCTGGGACAATGGGTAAAGAAAAAGCTGAGTAGGAGGGGCTGGCCATGGGTTTCAGCCAGGTTGAGGGACTGTGTCGGCGTGCTTAATGTCACGTCGTACGGCATGGTTTCCGCTAAGACAGACGGTACCCCACACAGGCCCAACAATATCAGCCCTATTCTTAACAACGAATCATCCCTGCATGTCTTATTCTGCCACTGGATTGTAATCGTTTTTTCTTAATTCTTACAAGTAAGCTGCCATTTTACTTGCAACAAAAATGTAAGCGGCCGATATCCCCCGCCCGGCTTCGCTCTTGCAGGCCAAAGACATCGTTACTACAGTATACGCCGATAACAAAAAGACCATCTTGCTGTTCGGATGCGCCCTTTAACAAACATCCTCCTGCTGTTGTTGCTGGCATGCAGCGCGCGGCTGAGCCTGGCCGAGCCGGTGACCGTGGCCTTGGTCAGCAATCCCTCGGAGCAGCAGAGTCAGAATCTGCAGAATGTCTTCCGCGAAGAACTCTCAGCTTTGCTGGAGGGTGAATTTGAGTTGGTTTTTCAACAGGTTAGCGTGGATTGGTCAATCGAAGCCAGCCGTGAAGCCCTGCACAGAATCTATGCTGATGAAGCCGTGGACATTGTGCTGGTGACCGGCTTTCTGACCAACCAATGGGCCATTACCCGGACAAATTTTCCCAAACCCACGTTTCTGCCCCTGGTGATCAATCCGGACCTGTTGGGGGCGCCGGTCTCCGGCAACAGCAGCGGCCGCAAAAACCTCAATTACACCGTCGACCGGGGGTCGCTGCGGGACGAAATCACAATGTTCACCGACATCACGCCGTTCCGCAAAATTGTCCTACTGACCGACCAGGCCATCCTCGACGTGGTGCAGGCCAACGCTCCGCGGATGATCCGGCGCGAAGTGCCCGCCGCGGAGTTTGCCTTTGTCGGGCACAACGGCGTGGACTACAGTTTTCTGCAGCGGATTCCCGAGGATACCGAAGCGATTCTGCTGGGCGGGCTGCCGCGCCTGACCACCCGGCAATTACAGGAAGTGTTGGAGAATTTTGCGGTCCAGGGTCTGCCTACTTTTGCCACCTCCCAGGCGGAGGTATTGCTGGGCGCACTAGCCTCCCAGGCGGTGGATACCGACACCCGGCGCATTGCGCGCCGCACGGCGCTGAATATCCAGGCTGTGCTGCTGGGCGAAGAGGCCGGCGAGCTGAATATATATTACGACGGCAAGCGCGAACTCACCATCAACATGCAGACGGCGGAAACCCTGGGCATATCGCCGCGCTTTGACGTATTGAGTGAAGCCAACCTGATCAATCTGCCGGTGCTGGACGGCCCCGAGCTGGACCTGTTGACCGTTGCCAACATGGCGGTGGCGCAAAACCTGGATCTGCAGGCGGCGGAGTACGACGTGTCCATCGGCGCCCAGGACGTGGTCAGCGCCAGGGCCAACCTGTTGCCGCAGTTGAGCCTCAGCGCCAATGCGCTGACCCGCGACCGCTCGCCGAGCGTAGAATCCGGCGGCTTGCCGGAACGCTCCAACGATGCCGCGCTGACCCTCAGCCAGTTCCTCTATTCCGACCAGGTTGCCTCCGGCTTCCGCCAGCAGCAGCTGCTGCAGGAAGGCCGCCACGCCGCTCTGCAGGCAGCCCGGCTGGACGCTGTACTGGACGCCACCGTGGGCTACCTGGATGCGCTGCGCGCGGATATCCAGCTGCAGATTCAACAGGACAACCTGAACCTCAGCAAATCCAATCTGGATCTGGCGCGCAACCGGGTGCAGGCGGGTTCCGCCAGCAACGCGGATATCTACCGTTGGGAAAGCAACCTGGCCAGCGCCCGCTCCGCCTTGCTGAGCGCCGAGGCGGTCAAAAGGCAGAGCCGCGAAGCCCTCAACAGGCTGCTCAACCGGCCGGTCAGCGCCGCCTTCCAACTGCTGCCGGCCGCCACCAACACGCCCTTTTTCATGAGCGAGGAGGAATTTAACGAGTTGGTGAACAACCCCCGCCGCTGGCAGCGGCTGGCGGACTTTACCGTTATTTACGGGCTGGCGCTGGCCCCTGAACTGCTGCAATTCCAGGCGCAGATTGACGCCGCGGAACGGGACTACCGCGGCAAGCAGCGGGCCCTGTGGCTGCCGGACTTCAGCCTGCAGGCCCAATACTCCGACAACCTGGGACAATCCGGCTTGAGTTCCGGCGGGCCGACAGACGGCATATCGGACTGGAATGTCTCGTTAAACGCCAGCCTGCCGCTGTTTTCAGGCGGCGGTCTGCGTTCCGAAAGGTCGCGCGCGCGCCTGCTGGTGGAACAGTTGGACATTCAAAAACAAGCCACCCGGGAGCGCATCGAACAGAATATCCGCGCCGCCCTGCACGCCACCCAGGCCAGCTACGCCAATATTGACCTGTCCCGTACCAGCGCCAGCGCCGCGCGCAAAAATCTGGACCTGGTGGCTGACGCCTACCGGCTGGGCACCGTCAGCATTGTCGACTTGCTGGATGCGCAGAATCAGAGCCTGCAGGCGGACCTCAGCGCCAACAATGCGATCCACGACTTCCTTATCGACGTGATGAACCTGCAGCGCGCCAGCAGCCAGTTCGACTTCCTGCTGCCCACCGCTGAACAAAGTGAAGTCAACCAGCGCTTGCGCAACTATATCAACAACCCCCAGGCAACCCCCGAGGAGGCCCTGCCATGATCCCACCGCTCCGCCTGCCCGGTATTCTGTTAGCCGGCTTGTTGCTCAGCGCCTGCGGCGGCAGCGACGATTTGGCTGCGGTGGAGCAGCTGCGCCCGGTGCGGGTGTTTACCGTGACGGACAACGGAGAAATACGGCAACGCACCTTCTCCGGGATCAGCCAGTCCGCCCAGGAATCCCGTCTGAGCTTCAAAGTGGGAGGCAACATTGTGGAGCTGCCCATCCAGGTGGGTGACCAGATCAGCCCCGGGGAGTTAATTGCCCGCCTGGACGCTTCTTCCTTTGAACTGGAAGCGGAGCAGGCCCGTGCCAACCTGATACAGGCCCAGGCCAACCAGCGCAACGCCCGGGCCAACTACGACCGGGCAAAAAATCTGTACGAGAACGCCAACGCATCCCGCAACGATCTGGACACCGCCCGCGCCGGCGCCGAGTCCGCCGAGGCAGAGGTCAAAGCCGCGCAAAAAGCCCTGGAAATCGCTGAGTTGAACCGTTCTTATACCCGCCTGAATGCCAATGCCGCCTGCGCGGTGGCGTCCGTGGCCGTGGAGCTGAACGAAAACGTCAAAAGCGGTGAAGAAATTGCCAAGGTCAATTGCGGCGCTGACATTGAGGTGGCGGTGGGTGTGCCGGAAGGGTTGATCGCGCAGATGAACCGGCAGATTCCGACCATGGTGCGTTTTAACGCCATTCCGGGCACCCCGTTTGCCGCCGCCGTCACCGAAATCGGTGTGGCCGGCAGCTCTTCAGCCGCCACCTTTCCGGTGGTTGTGCAACTCACCGAAGCAGACCCCCGCATGCGCCCCAACATGGCTGCCCAGGTGACCTTCGAATTTATCAACCGCGAGGGTGCCGCCATCCACGTGGTTCCCGCTTCCGCCGTGGTCAACGATCAGAACGGCCGCTTTGTTTATCTGGCGGAGCCCGCCGGTGACGGCACCGCCACGGTCACCCGGCATGACGTGGAACTGGGAGAGCTCACCGAAAACGGCATTGAGATTTTTGCCGGTCTGGAAGACGGTGATCTGGTGGTCACCGCCGGCGTGTCCGCGATCCGCGACCAGCAGACCGTGCTGCTGCCCTGAGCCGCCGGCAATATGAGTCTGACGCAAATAGCCATAAACAATAACCGGGTCACCCTGGTGCTGGTGGTTATTCTGCTGGCCGCCGGCGTGCAGGCGTATGTCATGCTACCCAAGGCCCAGGACCCGGGTTTTATTGTCCGCACCGCGGTCGTCACCACCCGCCTGCCCGGCGCCAGCCCGGAACGCGTTGAGCAGCTTGTCACAGACAAAATCGAGAAGAAGGCCCAGGAAATGCCGGAGGTAGACAGCATTACCTCGGACTCGCGCACCGGTATTTCCATCATCAATGTTAACTTCAAGGAAAGTTACAAGAACATGCGGCCGATTTTTGATGACCTGCGCCGCAAGGTTGAAGATGTCAGCCAGGAACTGCCCGCCGACGTACAGGGGCCTTTTGTCAACGACGAATTCGGCGATGTATTCGGCAGCGTTTACACCCTGACCGGTGAAGGGTTTACCAATGCGGAATTGAAAGACGTGGCGGATGCCATCCGCGACCGTCTGCTGAAAGAACCGGACATCGCCAAGGTAACCATTCACGGCGCCGAAGAAGAAGCGGTATTTGTCGACTACAACAACGCGCGGCTGACGGAACTGGGGTTGTCGCCGCAACAGCTTTCCAGCGTGCTTGACTCCGTTAACATCCTGTCTTCCGGGGGCAACGTGGTCAGCGGCCGCGAGCGCATTGTGCTGGAACCCACCGGCAACATCGAATCCGTGGAAGACCTTAAACGCACCGTTATCCAGCTGCCGGGCAGCGAAGTGGTTTACCTGGGCGATATTGTTGATATCTACCGCGGTTACGAAGACCCGCCCGGCAGCCTTACCCGGGCCAACGGGCAGGCCGCCCTGGCGCTGGCCATCTCTACCCGGGACGGCGGTGACGTGCTGAAACTGGGCGCCAGACTGGACCAGATCATGCCCGGAATTGAAGCCCAGTACCCCTGGGGTATCCGCCTGGACAAAGTCTGGTTCCAGGCGGATCTGGTCAACAAGAGTGTTGATGACTTTGTGCTGAGCCTGTTGCAGGCCATCGGCATTGTCATCCTGGTGATGATCAGTTTCCTCGGCCTGCGCACGGGCATGGTGGTGGCCACGTTGATTCCCAGCACCATGATCATCACCTTTTACCTGATGCAGATGTTCGGCATTACGGTTAACCAGATTTCCCTCGCCGCCCTGATCATCGCGCTGGGGCTGCTGGTGGACAACGCCATCGTGGTTGTTGAATCCGTGCTGGTTAAGCGCGAACACGGCGTCAGCGCCATTCAGGCCGCGGTGCAAACCGGTAACGAACTGCGTACTCCTCTGCTGATATCGTCCCTGACCACTGCCGCCGCGTTTATGCCCATTGCGCTGGCTGAGTCCGCCGTGGGTGAATACACCGCGGACATTTTCTATGTAGTGGGTATTGCCCTGATTGTCTCCTGGGTGCTGGCCATGACCGTTATACCGCTGCTGACCACCATGCTGCTGAGGGTCAAAAGCAGCAGCAGCGGCGGCGATACCCACGTTGAAGACGAGTTGGCCGCGGGACGCTGGTACGCCCTTTATCAATCCATTCTGGAGTGGGCGCTGCGGCGCAAAGCGGTATTCCTGCTGACCGTGGCCGGCGTGTTCGCGGCGGCCATCTGGGGGCTTGGCTTTGTGCCTTCACAATTTATCGCACCGTCGGATGATCCGGTCTTTTCCGGCAAACTGGAGCTGCCCCTGGGCACCTCTATCGAAGAAAGCGCCGCCATTGTCGAAGACATCGACCGGTATATTGCGGACCACTACTATCATCCCCAGGGTCAACCCCCGGCGCTGCAGAACTGGCTGGTATTTATCGGCGAAGGCGGGCCGCGCTTCACCCTGGGCCTGGACCCGCCGAACCAGAACCCGGCTAATTCTTTTCTGATCGCCAATACCCTGGAAGGGGATCAGGTGGATGGGGTGATAGCCGGCATTCAAAATTACCTGACCGAAAATCATCCGGACATGGGCCACCAACTGGCGCGGCTGGAAAACGGCCCGCCGGTAGGTTACCCCATCCAGGTACGCGTATCCGGGCCTTCTTACCGGCAACTGTATACCTTCAGCGACGAGATCACCCGCCAGCTATACAGTTACGCCGGCGTGCTGGCGGTAAAAAACACCTGGGGGCTGCAGACCAAAAAGCTGATTGTTGACATCGATCAGGAGCGGGCCCTGCGCGCCGGCGTAACCAGCAACGACGTGGCCTACTCGTTACGGGCCGGCTTGTCCGGTATCGAACTCACCCAATACCGGGAAGACGACCAGCTGATTCCGATTACCCTGCGCACCGTGGCCAGCGACCGCCAGGACATCAGCAAACTGGATGGCCTGAGCGTGTATTCACAAGCCAGCGGACAGACGGTGCCGCTGAAGCAGGTGGCGGATGTCCGCCTCACCTTTGAACCGGGCATTATCGAGCGGCGCGACCGGGAACGCACCATGACCCTGAAAGCACAGCTGAAACCCGGCGTCACCGCGTCTGAAATCAATGCCGAATTTATACCCTGGCTGGAAGATTACGCCGCCCGATGGCGGGCCGGTTACGCTTATGAGATCGGCGGTGAGTCGGAAACATCAAGCGACGCCAACGCTTCCATCGCGGCTAAACTGCCGCTGGCCCTGATGGCCATCGTGTTGCTGCTGGTGCTGCAGTTCAACTCCGTGCGGCGCCCGTTGATTATCCTGGCCACCATTCCCCTGGGCATGATCGGCGTGACTATCGGGCTGCTGGTGGCGCGCTCGTCCATGGGCTTCTTTACCCTGTTGGGCATCATTTCCCTGTCCGGCATTATCATCAACAACGCCATAGTGCTGATTGACCGCATCAAAATCGAAATTGAAGAGTATGGTAAATCACCGGATCAGGCGGTGATTGCCGCCTGCCTGACCCGGCTGCGGCCTATCATGCTGACCACTGCAACCACGGTGCTGGGTATGCTGCCGCTCTGGTGGGGGGGTACCGCCATGTTTGAGCCCATGGCGGTGTCGATCATATTCGGGCTGTTGTTTGCTACGCTGCTGACCCTGCTGGTGGTGCCGGTGTCTTATGCAGCCCTGTTCGGCGTACGTTTAGCGCCGGTTGCCCAAGCCGAAGCACAACCAACCTGAGCATCTGGTTAAGCATCTGAACCCGGCCGCACTGAAGCTCCCGTTGAGCGCGGGGCTTATTCCATCGCCGCCAGCTGAGTGCCGCTGAGTAATGTGTTCATGCGCAGGCGGAATACCGCATCCGGCAGCACCGGGATTTTGGCCCGCACCTGCACCGCCATCATACTGCCCTGCACATCAGCCAGGGACACAATCACCCGGCGTTTGCGGTTCTTATGATCAACCACCCGGTAGTCACAGCTGACCACTTCGCCGCGGTAGTAATCCGCGCCGCCGTTCAGACGGTGCGAGCGCTGCGCGCGCAGCTCAATCTGATAGGTATCCTCGCCATCGTGGACCTGCCCGCCCCGATAACAGACCGGACTGAAAAACAGCGCTGATATCAGATCGATGCCGCCCGGCTTGCCGACCGATTCAAAAGCGCCGTCTACACCTTCCAGCACTCGGGCGCCATCTTCGTAAGTCAGCACAATCTTCAGATCATCGTCTTTGCCGGAGGTGCGCGCCATATAAGCAGTGGTGACCGGTACCTGCCCTTCCCATTTACCCACCGCGGCAAATACGCCGTTCCAGGTGTAGTAGTTGCTCATCGCCCGGGAAGTCTGAAATTCGCCGTTAACCTCGTACTCCGCGCCGCTGCGCTGCATATGCAGCGCCAGTTCGCCGGCTTTGAGGAAGGCCATGCGGGCGTCATAGAGGTAAGAAGTATTGCCCGCCCACGCGGTTGCGGACCAGCCCAGACAGGCCAGCAGGCAAACGCTTATAAATTTCTGATATCGGCAGGGCATGTGTCAGCTTACGACTTCAATACACGCAGCACATCTTCCAATTCTACTATCATCTGGCGCACCAATAACTTGAACTGTGTTTGATCTTCCTTGGCATCTTCACTGGTCAACCGCTGCCGCGCCCCGCCGATTGTGAACCCCTGATCGTAAAGCAATGCACGTATCTGGCGGATCACAATCACATCCTGACGCTGGTAGTAACGCCGGTTACCGCGTCTTTTGACCGGGCTGAGCTGGGGAAATTCCTGCTCCCAGTAACGTAATACGTGCGGCTTTACGTCACACAGCTGGCTGACTTCACCAATGGTAAAATACCGTTTACCCGGTATGGGCGGCAGTTCGTTATTTTGGCTAGGTTCCAGCATTTAAGTTCCGGGTGCGGGTTGGCCGACCGCTCAATTCGTAAAACCGGTACCGGGGGTACCGGCGCCGTCGCTATCATACCCGTCAGCACCGCTAATCTCATCCGCGGTGTTGCCGCTGTCACCGGCATAAGCTTCAACCCGGGCTTTTAACTTCTGCCCCGGCCGGAACGTCACCACCCGGCGTGCGGTAATAGGAATTTCTTCACCTGTTTTGGGGTTGCGCCCGGGTCTTTCGCCTTTTTCACGCAAATCAAAATTGCCGAACCCCGACAACTTGACCTGTACGTTGTTTTCCAGCGAATCGCGAATTTCGTCAAAAAACAGCTCAACTATCTCTTTGGCTTCACGTTTATTTAGGCCCAGCTCCTCAAACAGCTGATCTGCCATTTTTGCCTTGGTCAGTGCACCCAAAACTGCCTCCCTTGACCACCGCCGTAAGCTCTTACTCCACGCTTACGCATATTTGAAGATTTGTTCTTTATTTTATTACCCGATAACGTCAAACAACCTGTCATAACTTAGCGGAGCCGTGCATTAAATGCTTGTTCCAGCGCTGCCAGTGTCTGTTGTGTGAAATCACCGATCTCTTCGTCGGTAAGGGTGGCGGTTTGGCTCTGTAAGGTCAAGCCTATCGCGAGACTTTTTTCATTAGAATCAATACCTTTGCCCTCATATACATCAAATAACCTGAAGTCAACAAGGATCGCGCCAAGGGTCTCCCGCACGGTACTTTCCACCGCAGAGGCGTCTACTTTCTTGTCTACAACCACAGCAATATCCCTGCGCACGCTGGGATAACGGGAGATGCCCGCGAATGCCCTGCGGGGTTTCAGCAAAGCGGTTTCCGCGGCCAGCTCAAAGACAAATACCGCCTCCAAACCCAACCGGTTTTCTATCTCCGGATGGATTCTGCCAAGCCGCCCCACCTGTTCACCGCCCAGCAGAATGCCGGCGCTCTGACCCGGGTGCAGTACCTTGTCATCAATACGCGTAAAAGCAACACCGCTGATACCCGCCCATTCGAGCAGATTGTCCACCACGCCTTTAATGTCAAAGTAGTCCACAATCTCGTCGTTGGCATGCCAGGCTTGTTGCGCGCGGCGGCCCCATAACAAACCGCCTAAAGTGAGCGGCTGGCGCAGGCCGTCAGCAGCGTTGAGAAACGTCTGCCCCAGCTCAAATATCGCCACCTGCTCCTGCTGCCGGGCCTGATTTGCCCGTGCTGTGTCCAACAAGCCAGGCAGCAGGTTGGTACGCATCACCGACTGTTCGGAGGACATGGGATTGGCCAGCGCCACCGGCTGCGCCGCCGGATCCAGCAGATCCTGCAGCGCCGGGTCGACAAAGCTGTAGCTGATCACCTCCTGCAAACCAAGGCTGGCCAGATAGTGTTTCAATTCCCGCTCAGGGTGTTGCTCAATCGCGACGGAACGCAGGTCCAGATGCGTAACCGGTTGATTTACCTCAATATTGTTGTAGCCATAGATACGGCAGACTTCTTCCACCAGATCCGCTTCCAAGGCGATGTCAAAGCGGTGGCTGGGAGACAGAATTGCCCATTCAACCCCGGCGCCGGTGTCCTCGCGCCCCACCACCTCAAAACCCAGGCGGGTAAAAGCAGCGTCCACCGAAGCCGCTTCAATGCTGACCCCCAGCAGTTCGGTCAGCCGGTGCTGGCGTAAGCGCACTTCGTTGGCCGTGGGCATGTGCTCAGCCGCCCGGGTTTCCACCACCGGCCCCGGCTCACCGCCGACGATATCTATTAACAGACGGGTGGCACGCTCCACCGCCTGCCGCTGCAGGCCATAGTCCACGCCGCGTTCGTAGCGGTGAGAGGCGTCCGTGTGCAACCCGTAACGCCGTGCCGTACCCGCCACCGCCAACGGTGCAAAAAAGGCGCTCTCGAGAAAAACATCCCGGGTCTGTGCCTGAACGCCGCTGCGCTGCCCGCCCATTACTCCGGCAATCGCCACCGGCCCGTCTGCATCGGTGATAAGCAGGGTGTCGCTGTCCAGGTCCACCTGCTGGCCGTCCAGCAATACCAGTTGCTCTCCCGGACCCGCCTGGCGCACTTCGATGCCGCCGGACAACTGCGCCAGATCAAAAGCGTGCATGGGCTGACCCAGTTCAATCAGCAGGTAATTGGTTACATCCACCACCGGATCGATACTGCGCAGCCCGCAGCGGCGCAGCCGTTCTTTCATCCAGTACGGCACCGGGCGGCTCAGATCCACCCCTTTAATCACCCGGCCTACATAATTCGGGCAGCCGTCCGGCGCTGCCAGACTGACGGGAAACGTTTCATCGTGGGACGGCGCAACCGGCTCGATGTGCGGAAACTGCACCGGCAGATCGTTCAGCACGCCCACTTCCCGGGCCAGGCCTTTGAGGCTGAGGCAATCCCCGCGGTTGGGGGTCAGATCCAGGTCGACGATCACATCGTCCAGCACCATGGCTTCGTTCAGATCAGTACCGGCGGCCCAATCATCCGGTAATTCCAGAATACCTTCGTGGTCATCACCCAGCCCCAGTTCACGGGCGCTGCACAACATGCCGAACGACTCCACGCCGCGCAGCTTGGCTTTTTTGATTTTAAAGTTGTCCGGCAGCAGGGCGCCAACCCGGGCGAACGCTACGGTCAGCCCGGCCCGCACATTTGGTGCCCCGCAGATTACCTGGTGCTCCGCGTCACCGTCCGCAACCGTACACAGCGAAAGTTTGTCCGCGTTCGGATGCTGTTCGCTGGCTGTCACCTTGGCCACCACCACGCCCTCAAACGAGGCGCCTGCCGCTTCCGCGCCGTCCACTTCCAACCCGGCCATGGTCAGCTGGCTGAGCAATTCATCCCGGGACAGCGGCGGGTCTACCCATTCCCGCAGCCAGGCTTCACTGAATTTCACCTATCTTTTCCTTTCCTAAATGTGTTCAGTTACATGTGCTCAGTTAAATTGCCGCAGAAAACGCATATCGTTTTCAAAAAACAGCCGCAGGTCGTCAACTTCGTATAACAACATGGCCAACCGGTCGCCGCCGAAGCCGAAGGCAAATCCGGAATAAACTTCCGCGTCGATCCCCGACATATTCAGTACGTTGGGATGTACCAGGCCGCAGCCCATGACTTCCAGCCAGCCGGTATTGCTGCACACGCGGCAGCCGGAACCGCCACAGTTCACACACTGCACATCGACTTCCGCGGAAGGTTCGGTGAACGGGAAATACGAGGGCCGGAAACGCACCTGCAGATCTTTTTCAAAAAAGCGCTGCAGAAATTCGATGACCGTACCTTTCAGATCCGCAAAGCTGATGCCTTTATCAACTACCAGCCCTTCCACCTGATGGAACATCGGGCTGTGGGTAAGATCCGAGTCCCGCCGGTAGACCCGGCCCGGACAGATCACCCGGATGGGCGGCTGGCGGGATTCCATGGTATGCACCTGGCTCGGCGACGTGTGGGTGCGCAGCAGCGTGCCGTCGGCAAAATAGAAGGTATCGTGCATGGCCCGCGCGGGATGGTGAGCCGGGATGTTAAGCGCTTCAAAGTTGTAGTAGTCGTTTTCGATTTCCGGCCCGCTGACCACGTCGTAACCGGCGCCGCTGAAGATTTCCTCGATACGCAACATGGCCTGGGTGACGGGATGCAAACCGCCCGGCGCGCGGCGGCGCCCGGGCAGCGTGACGTCTACCGACTGCTCGCTGAGGTTGCGCGCCAGTTGCTCCTGTTCGAGTTGGCCCTTACGCGTGTCCAGGGCGGCCTGCAATTCCTGCTTGGCTTCGTTGATGCGCGCGCCCGCCGCCGGCCGTTCCCCGGCATCCAGTTTGCCCAGGCTTTTCAACAGGTTGGTCAGCTCACCCTTTTTGCCGAGAAAAGCTACCCGCACCTCATCCAGGCCACGCAGATCCACCGCCTCAGCAACCGCCGCTTTGGCACGCTGCAATATACTGTCTGTATCCATGGTCAGGTCCTAAAACAAAAAAGGGAAGTTCCCGGCTTGGACTCTTCCCCTGACATCGGCTGTGGTACACGCACCAGCGTCCGGGAAGCACCCATTTAAGGTCTCCCGGAAGCCAGTTGATTTGGGCGGCCGCTTACGCGGCTTGTGCTGATGCGTTCTTGGCTTTTTCAGCCAGTGCCGCAAACGCTTCTTTTTCGTGCATGGCAATATCAGCCAGCACTTTCCGGTCCACCTCTACCCCGGCTTCCTTGAGACCGGCGATAAAGCGGCTGTAGGACAGCCCGTGTTCACGCGCCGCGGCGTTGATGCGAACAATCCACAACTGCCTGAACTGCCGTTTGCGTTGGCGGCGGTCGCGGTAAGCGTATTGACCGGCTTTGATCACCGCCTGTTTGGCCACTTTGAACGTACGGCTGCGGGCTCCGTAATAACCCCGTGCCGACTTCAGCACCTTTTTGCGGCGCGCTCGGGACGCCACGCTGCGTTTGATTCTTGGCATCGGGGACTCCTATCGCGCCTTGGTGGGTAACATGCGCCGCAACGCCGGGACGTCGGCTTTCGCGACCGCGTCAAAACCGCGCAGCTGACGCTTACGCTTGGGCGCCTTCTTGGTCAGAATATGGTTGCGGTTGGTCTTGCGGTGTTTGTAACCGCTGGAAGTGGTACGGAACCGCTTCGCGGCACCGCGATTAGTTTTCATTTTTGGCATCTGCCAATCTCCACGCTATTGACCGGCTATTCGGCCGGTGATCCAAATTGTCTGCGGATAACCGCGGTTTCTTCCTGCCTGCGCAACAGAGGGGGCGGGTTTAATCCCGTCTTCTTGTTGTTATTTCTTTTTCTTTTTCGGAGCCAGCACCATAACCACCTGACGGCCCTCAAACTTAGGCTCCGCTTCCACGGAACCCAGTTCATCAAGGTCCTCCGCAATCCGGCTCATCAGCGTCATCCCAATTTCGGGATGAACCACCTCACGGCCGCGAAAGCGCAGTGATATTTTGGCTTTGTCTCCTTCTTCTAAAAAGCGCTTCAGGTTGCGTAGTTTTACCTGATAGTCGCCTTCCTCTGTCCCTGGCCGGAACTTAATTTCTTTGACCTGGATCTGCTTCTGTTTTTTTCGTTGCGCTGCTTTTGACTTTTTCAGCTCAAACAGATGCTTACCATAGTCCATCACTTTGCACACCGGGGGTTCTGCTTCCGGTGCCACCAGCACCAGATCCAGCCCGGAGGCACGTGCTTCCGCTAACGCGTCCTCGCGCGAAACTACACCGCGCTGGCCCCCGTCAGCACCCACCAAACGTACACTGCTGAAGCGTATTTCTTCGTTCAACAGCGAGCGTTCAGCGCGCTTCATACCTTTTTTAATGTGTTGCTCCTTTAAAGATGTGTGAACTCCTTATGCCATCTTTTAAATTTGAACCAAATATTGCAAAGCTGCACGCGGGCATTAATTCCACGGACGCCAAACGGCCGGACACGCCATACATCTCAAGTGTATGTCCCGTCCAGCCAGATTGTGTACGCTACCGCGCAGGGGCGCATTCTACTGCCAGCCACAACCACCTTCAAGGGTTTCCGGAAGGGGTCAACTGGCGTCAAAATAGCCTTTTGCGGGGGATTAGAGGAGGCACAATGAAAAAATGGCTGACGATTATCGGCGCCGCGCTGGTGGCCCTGTACCTGCTGGCGCTGGTGGTCCCCATTAACCCCGAGGAGCGGCGTCCCGGCACCCGCCTCAGCGGCGATCTGGTGGATAACGCAAATCCTGACTGGTCGTTCATGGCCCCCAGGCAGAAGATCTGGGTGCAGACCCAGCCCTGGTATCTGATTCCGCACTCGGTCACCACCACCAGTTTTGTCCGCGACAACGTGTTGTATATCCCCTGCGGCCGCTGCGCCGGTAAACGCTGGCCGAAAAATGTCGCCGCCAACCCCGAAGTGGTGGTTAAGATCGGCGAGCAGTTGTACCGGCGCCGCGCAACCCGGCTGGAAGATCCGAAACAGGTGATGCGCACGCTGAATATATCGCTGGGTGACGAGATGCCCGACGTGGATCTCTACCGCATGGACCCGCCGGCTTCATAGCTACGGTCCGCGTCCGGTCAATTTGGGTGTAGCTGCCTATCGTCATCTACCCGGGGTGGATTCGATTTGCTAGCATCGTGGTCAATCCAGGCTAACGGCGGTGCAGCAATGAACATACCCGGCAACAACACGGATCTGCGCAACGCGCTGGAAGATGTCAACCTGCCCAACCTGCTGGCGGTGGTCGCCTGCATTACCGGCGATGACTATTGGCTGCAGGACAAGTTTGCGCCGGCACCCATTGAAGCCCCGGACGGGTCCATGTTTCCCGACGACAGCGGCCGCTACAGCGATGAGATTGCCGCTGAGATTAAAGCAGCAGCGGTGCAGGTGATCAGCGAGCTGCGCGACGGCCGGCGCCCCATGCCGCCGGCGCCGGATCAGGCCCGCCTGCAGCAATTGATGAGTTTTACCGTGGCCGAGCCCGTGGATGATGGTTACGCGGCCATGCTGATGGAAGAGACCCGCTTCCGCGACCGCGACGACCAGTGGAAAGCCCAGTTGCAGCAGGCAGTGGCCGCCGGCCGCGCGGAAGACTTTCTGGTTGTGATTATCGGCGCCGGCATGTCAGGTCTGGGTACCGCGGCCAAACTGCAGGCGGCAGGCATCCCCTACGTGGTGCTGGAGAAGAATGACGCGGTAGGCGGCACCTGGTATGAAAACACCTATCCCGATTGTGGTGTTGATACCCCCAATCACTATTACTCCTATTCGTTTAACCGCAACCCCAACTGGTCCGGCTATTTTTCCAAGCGCGACGAGTTGTTTGCCTACTTTGACAATTGTGCGGACGAGTTTGACGTGCGCGGCAACATCCGCTTTAACACCGAAGTCAGACGGGCCGCGTACGACAACAAAACCAATAAGTGGACGGTGGATATCCAGACAGGTGATGACGCGGAACAGATCAGCGCCAACGTGGTGATCAGCGCGGTGGGCCAGCTTAACCGGCCCTCCATGCCGGATATCCCGGGCCTGCAGGATTTTGCCGGTGAGAGCTGGCATTCCGCCCGCTGGCGCGGCGACGTTGACCTCAGCGGCAAGCGGGTTGCGGTGATAGGCACCGGCTGCAGCTGTGTGCAGTTACTGCCGAAAACCGCAGCGGTGGCGGACCGCGCGCTGGTGTTCCAACGCACCCCCCACTGGGTGTCTCCGGCGCGGGATTACTACCGCCCCGTGGAGCAGGGCCAGTTGTGGGCGCTGAACCACATTCCCTTCTATGCCGAATTCCACCGCGCGCGCATGATCTGGTCGTTCGGCGACCGCGTCTGGCCGGCAGTGGTGGCGGACCCGGACTGGCAGCAAAGCGGCCTGTCCATGAACGAAACGAACCACGGCATGCGCGAAGCGTTAACCGAATTCATCAAAGAGGGCCTGGGTGAGAAAACCCATTATGTAGAGAAGTGTGTGCCGGACTTTCCGGTGTGGGGCAAACGGCTGATTGTCGATAACGGCTGGTACCCTACCCTGGCCCGGGACAATGTTGACCTGATTACCGATCCCATCAAACGCATTGTTGCTGCCGGCATTGAGATGCAGGACGGCACCGTACATGAGGTTGACGTATTGATTCTGGCTACCGGCTTTCATACCAATCAGTTTTTGTGGCCCATGGATATAATCGGCAAGAACGGGCAAACGCTGGAGGCGATCTGGGGGGATGCCGCCAACGCCTACAAAGGGGTGAGCGTGCCCGACTTTCCCAATATGTACTGTCTGTACGGCCCGAATACCAATATCGTCCACGGCGGCAGCATCATTTATCAGGTCGAGTGCCAGATTCACTATGTGATGCAGTGTATTACCGCCATGCTGGAGAAACGCCTGGACGCCCTGGAAGTGCGCGCGGAGGCTAACAAGACTTACAACGAAGAGGTGCAGGCGATCAGCCGTACCCTGGCCTGGGGCCACCCCAACGTTGAAAGCTGGTATAAAAACAGCGCCGGACAGGTGGTTAACAACTCACCCTTCAGTCTGCAGAAGTACTGGCAGGTCACCCACGAATTGGATCTGGCGGACTATCACCTGCAACAGGCGGGTGATAACGAAGCGGCCTGAGCCCCCGGCAGGCTGCGCTCAGCTTTGCCGCTGGGCGTAGCGCTGGGTCGGCCGGCTGCCGTTTTCATCGTACAGGTCGAACTCTTCGACCAGGTCCTCCACCCACTGAATGCTGCCGCTGCGCGCCATCAGGTTATCGCTGGCCAGCAGCGCCGCGGCCGCCCGCCCCACCAGCAGCGGGGTCTGGGACTGGGACAGATCCATGCCCTGCTCCTGGGCGGCGTCCTGAATAAATTCGGTGGAGACCGAGCCCGGGTAAAGGACTACGGCCGGAATACCTTTGGGTTCAAGTTCCACCGCCATGTCTTTGGTCAGCCGGTCGAGGCCGGCCTTACCCGCCCCGTAAGAAGAACTGAAGTGATAACTCTGACCGCCCGGCGAAGATACATTCAACATCGCGGCCCCGGCTGAGGCGAACATCAGTTGCGCAGCGTGCCAGCTGGCCACGTAGTGCGCGCGCAGGCCGATCCCCACCTGATCGTCCCAGACCTGGATGGGGTGATCCCAATAGCCGCCGCCCCAGGCCGGTGGATTGGGAATCTTGTAGACGTTGTTGACAAGAATGTCGATGTGGTCGACGGCGCCGCCGATCTGCTCGAAGAGCGCCTTAATCTGGTTGTCATCACCATGGTCACATTGTATGGCGCGGCCTTCACCACCCGCTTCAGTGACCTGGCGCGCGGTGGTGTCGATGGTGCGTTCGCCGTCACCGGTGGTGCGGCCGCTGACGTATACCGTTGCCCCCTGCTCGCCAAGGGCCAGCGCGATGCCCTTGCCGATACCCCGGCTGGCGCCGGTAACTACCGCTATCTTGCCTTCCAGATTGCCCATTGTGTACTCCCGCTAACGTTCTTAAGGCGGCGCAGAATAGCAGATCTGCGCTGCCCGGTGGCGCAAATTTATGGTTAACTAGCAGCGAAAAATACTAACCGCTTCAGGAGGGCACAGGCATGAGCAAACTGGCAGACGATCCCCGTATAGACCCGCGCATCAAAGCTGTAATGGGGTTTTTCCCCACCGAAAATCCAGGCGACGTCGCCAGCCGCGAAGAGTTGCTGGAACAGGCTTACGAGCCCGAATCATTAGCCCAGGTGGAACAGATGAAAGCCGCGCTGGAGATGATCGACACTGAAGAGGTGGCGCCGTCCGCCGGCTTAACCGTCACCGATGAAGAATTCACCTCTGCGCCGGACGGCAACACCATCAAGGTGCAGATGATCCGGCCCGAGGGTGACAACCTGCCCTGTGTTTACTACATCCACGGCGGCGGCATGCAGGCCATGTCCTGTTACGACGGCATGTACCGCGCCTGGGGAAAGATCATTGCCGGCAAAGGTGTGGCGGTGGCCATGGTGGACTTCCGCAACTGCCTGCACGCATCTTCCGCGCCGGAGGTGGAACCCTACCCGGCCGGACTGAACGACTGCGTGTCGGGGGTGCAGTGGCTGCACGACAACGCCCAACGGCTCAACATTGATCCGCAACAGATTATCGTGGCCGGCGAAAGCGGCGGCGGCAACCTGACCCTGGCAACCGGCCTAAAACTGAAGCGCGACGGCAAGCTGGACTTAATCCGCGGCTTATACGCGCTGTGCCCTTATATCGCCGGTTCCTGGCCCCGGGACAACCTGCCTTCTTCAGTGGAAAACAACGGCCTGCTGCTGGACCTGCATAATAACCGCGGCGCCATGGCCTACGGCATCAGCGCGTTTGAGCAACGCGATCCGCTGGCCTGGCCGGGTTTTGCCGAGGAGGCAGACGTAGAAGGACTGGTACCCACGGTGATCAGCGTTAATGAGTGTGATCCGCTGCGGGACGAGGGTATCGAGTTTTACCGGCTGCTGCTGCGCGCCGGTGTGCCGGCCCGTTGCCGCCAGGTAATGGGCACCATACACGGCACGGAAATTTTTGCCGTGGCTTGCCCCGAGATCAGCCACGACACCGCCGCTGATCTCGCCCGTTTCTGCCGGGAGATTTAGAGGTCTTTGTTAGAATCCGCTAACAGGACGCTTAACTCGGACAACACTTCATCCCGGGTGACAACGTCTACGTCATCACCGGGTGGTACCGCCGGTACCGCTGCGGTGGTGGCGAGGCTTTGGGGGCCTAAGGTGGCCTGTTCAACAGCCGCGGTGGGCGCCTCGATGGCAACTTTCGATGCAGCCTGCTCCGTGGCCCGGTCGGTGGTCAGCGGCGCGTTAAAGCTCACAGCCACGCCAACCAGTACAGCCAGCGCTACCCCAATCGGGGCCATGCCGGGGTTTCTCCAGATTTTCATGTTACGTTTCTACACACTTCAATAGTGCCAATGATAAATGCCGGGCCGCAAAATACCGTGACCGGTGTTGCAAAAGCGCACCACCAGCCACAGGTCTGGCCCCTGTATCTGCTGCATTTCAGCGTATTTGGCCTGTCCATGCTCCACCAGCCGCGCATGAGCGCGGGCTGGCAATGGGACACCGGCAATGCCCTGGGGCTGCTGGGTTTTGCCGGCCTGCTGTACCTGTTCCTGGCGGTGGGCAGCGGCCGCCGCCAACGGCTGCACCAGTGGACCAGTTATGCCGTGGCCGCCGCTTTAGCGGCGCACGTGTTGTGGCTGTGGATACCCGACCCCACTCTGTGGCACTACGTTTCGATACAGGCCCCGGCTTACATGTGGGCGGGAATCGCCGCATTGCTGTGTGTCGGCGCAACGGTATGGCTGGCTCTGCCGGCAGCACGGCGCGGCTGGCACCGCGGTTATGCCGCTTTTCAGACCTGGCACTATCTGCTGTCGTTAAGCGCGGTGGTGCTGGCTCTGTGGCATATCCTGGGCAGCGGCTTTTACGTTTCAGCGCTGGAAAGTTATCTGTATGCCGCTCTCACAATTCTGGTGCTGGCCGCGCACCGGGCCGGATTCAGTCTGCCGGCGGATCTGCCGCCCCGTCATCTGTGGGCCGGACCCGGTCTGGCCCTGGCATTTGTGGTGTTTAAACACGCGGCGGCGGTGGCATGAAACCGCTTGGAGCGCTGTTGCTGTTATCTTTAACCGGCCTGCTGGTGGCGGCTGTTGCGGAGCAACGTATTAACAACCCGGCCAACCCCCAGCATGTACCGCATCCCAACGGCGCCTTGCTGGCAGTGAGTTTTGCACATGCTGATCACACCGATCAGAACTGCGTCTATTGCCACCACAACTACGTCGACGATACCGGGTCCGGCATGTGTTTTGACTGTCACAAGTCGGACCCCGAGGTGGCGCCGGTCATCGAGACGCAGTTTCACGACCTGTGCCGCGGCTGCCATATGGAACAACTGGCGAAAGCTGAGCATCACGGCCCCACCCGGGCCTGTATCAGCTGCCATACCCGGGACCATTTACCTTGACCGAAAAGGCCGGGAAGGCCTTTTCTGGACAGAAACCAACCAGGATGCGCTAGAATCAGCGGAAGAAAAATTTATAACGCAGTGCGGGGGTAAACTTGAACAAATACCATAAGTACATTCTGCCGGGCCTGATGTCCGGCCTCGTGTGTCTGTCTGTTACCACCGCCGCCGCGCAGACCGCGGACGGGGAAGACAGCAAACAATTGCTGTGGGGGGACACCCACCTGCACACCTCTTATTCTTTTGACGCATTCCTCAACGGCAACCTCAGCGCGGATCCGGACACCGCTTACCGCTACGCCAAGGGCCTGCCGGTCATTCATCCCTACAACCGCACCCGGGTGCAGATCAACACACCGCTGGATTTCCTGGTTGTATCCGACCACGCCGAATTTTTCGGCGGCATCCGCGACATTTATAACGAAGGCATACAGGACGAAGATCCGAACATCATCGAACGCATTGCCTACTGGTACAACGAAAAACAAATTCGCGATGCCATCAACGCGGAAGAAGGCCCGGCTTATTTCAGCGGCTTACTTCCCACGCGGGACGACCCGGTCCAAGCTGCCGCACGCTGGACAGAAGACACCGAACAGGCGGGTGTGCCCGGTGCTGATATCTCCGCCCGCAATGCCTGGCAGCGCATGCGAGACATGGCTGAGCAACACTATCAGCCGGGTACCTTCTCCACCCTCCTCGGCTGGGAGTGGAGTACCATTCCCGGCGGTGCAAACCTGCACCGGGTGGTGATGACCGATGCCGACGGCGCCACCGCCGGGCAATTCATGCCTTTTTCTTCCACGCAAAGCCCTTACCCGGACGATCTGTGGCGTTGGCTGGAAAAAACCAGCGCCGAAACCGGCGCCGGTTTTGTTGCCATTCCGCATAACTCAAATATTTCCAAGGGCATGATGTTCAGTGAAACCACCCTGCGCGGAGAAGCCATGGACACGGCCTACGCGGAACTCAGCCGCACCTGGGAACCCGTGGTGGAAGTCACTCAATACAAGGGCGACTCGGAAACCCACCCGGACCTCTCCCCGGACGACGAGTTTGCCGACTTTGAGTTGTACCCCTGGTATATCCAGCAGGACCGCGGCCAGGAATACGTCGCCGCCGCGGGTGATTACGCGCGCGCCGGTTTGCGCACCGGCCTGTCGCTGGGCCGGTCCCTGGGTGTAAACCCGTTCCAGTTCGGCATGATCGGCTCCACCGACAGCCACACCGGTCTGTCTGCCGCTGAGGAACCGAATTTCTGGGGCAAAATGGCTTACGACTCGGTGCCCGAGCGCAAACAGAACAACGCCATTGCCGTCGGACCCACCGGCTGGTCCATGCAGGCCGGCGGCCTGGCCGCGGTGTGGGCGGAAGAAAATACCCGCGAGGCCATTCTGGCGGCTTTTAAGCGGCGCGAGGTGTACGCCACCACCGGTCCGCGCATCCGCTTGAAGTTCCATGCCGCCACCGCCGCCGGCAGCGTGCCCATGGGTGGTGACATTAACGGCAGCCAGGCTGCAATTACCCTGCACATCAGCGCTCAGAAGGACCCGAAGTCCGCCAACCTCGACCGCATCCAGGTCATCAAAGGTTGGCTGGACAGCAGCGGCACAAGCCGGGAGCAGGTCTACAACGTTGCGTGGTCGGGTGAGCGCCAGGCAGATGCCGCCGGCCGCCTGTCGGCGGTGGGCAACACGGTGGACAAGGCAACCGGCGGGTGGGACAACAGCATAGGTACCCCGGAGCTGTCCGCCGCCTGGCAGGATCCGGATTTTGATCCGGCGCAGACGGCCTTTTACTACGTGCGGGTACTGCAGATCCCCACCCCCCGCCACGCCCTGCTGGACGCCATTGCACTGGGCCTGGAAGAGCCCACGGTGGGTGACAGTATCATTCAGGAACGCGCCTACAGCAGCCCGATCTGGTACAACCCTTAAACGGCTGCTGAGCCCGCTGCTATTCGGATTCAGCAGCGCCCAGCAGGCGGCTCAAGGCTGCCATGTCGCCGCTGTCACGCGCGATACTCAGCGCCAGGTTAACAAGCTGTTCAACCGAGTTTTCTGCAATGGCCTGCTCCAGCAGTTGCAGCGCCGCCGCTGACTGCCGGTTGGAATGTAAAGCCACCGCATATACGTAGAGGTATTCGGCAACCCCAGGCGCCAGTTCATGTGCACGCTGCAGCAAAGGCAGCGCTTGCGCATGCTGTTGCCGGCGGACCAGCCACAGGGCTTTGGCGAGCAATACGTCAGGCAGGTCCGGGTCCACCGCCAGGGCTTTGTCCAGCCACTGCCCGGCCGCCGCGTCGCGCCCGGTGGCCCGGTACAAATCCGCCATATTCACATACGCCGGCACCCACATCGGGTTCAAAGCCTGCGCCCTGCTGAGTGCCCCTTCAGCGTCAGCTACGTGCCCCTGGGCCTGATACAAGGCAGCCAGGCTGGTCTGGCCTTCCGCGCGGTCTTCATTCAGTGCCAAGGTGCTGCGGTATTCCGCCAGCGGCGCGGTCAGTTGCGTCCGCGCGGCTGCCGTCAGCTCGGGCATTACCTCCACCAGGCTGCGTACCGCAGCCATGCGCACCGCCAGCAATTCATCGTTCAGCATCGGCTGCAGCAGCCGCCAACGCTGCGCCGCGGCAAACCGCCCGGCGCCTTCCACCGCCCCCAGCCGCACCAGCGGATCAGCATCGCGCAAACCGGCCTGGATAACCCTGGCGCTGACATGGCGTTGATAACCGCCCAGCAGCAACAGCGCCGTACCGCGCACAATACCGGCCCGGTCGGGATCCGCGGCCAATGCCGCCAGACCGGCTTCAGCCTCCGCCGCGCGGTTCCGTCCGGCGGCAAACAAGGCGGCAAACCCATGCGCGGCAGGCGCGCCGTACCAGCGCGTATAAGCGTCCGCCAGCCAGGAATTGTCCTGTTGCTGATGACACTGCCGGCAGGCGTTAGGCACACCCAGTTGCAGACTCAGATCCGGGCGCGGAATGCGGAAACTGTGGTCGCGCCGCCCGTCTATCTGCATATAAACGGTTTCCATCATGTGGCAGTCCACACAGGCGCTGCCCGGGCTGCCTTCGCGGTGCTGATGGTGCAGCGGATTGTTATAGTCAGCCCGCACCAGTTGCGGAAACCGCGGGTTGCCCGCCGGGTTATGGCACTGGGTGCACACCTGGTTGCCGGGCAGCTTGAGCCGCGCGGAGTGTACAGAGTGGCAATCACCGCAGGTGACCCCGGCACGCGCCATGCGGCTTTGCAGGAAAGACCCGTAAACATAGACCTCATCCATCACCTGACCATCCGGGTGATACAGACCCTGCCTCAACAGCTGCGGACTGTAGTAGTCCAGGAAGTTTCCCCGCGGGGAGAAGCCTTCAGCCAATTGGCCGCGCCGGCTGTGGCATTGGGCGCAGGTGTTTAACTGCTGTGCCTGGCTGGAGAGCCCGACTATATCCGCGGCAACCTGGTTCACATCTCCCTGGCGCGCAGCAACTTGGTCCGCATCACCCCGGTCTTCCGACTGCGCCCACTGAATATGCCGGCTGCCGCCGCCGTGACACGCTTCGCAGCCCACTGAAATCTCAGCATACGCGGTGGCATAGCTATCTTGTTCGGGATCGTAATTCTTGCGCACCGCGGTGGAATGACAGTCCGCGCACATGTAGTTCCAGTTCTGGCCCGGCTGCAGCCAGTGCAGCACATCGTCCTCTCCCGCCACGCCGGGTTGCAGGCTGAAATGGCCGCCGCGTTCCGGTCTGCTGTCCCAGGCCAGATCAAAAGCCTGCAGCCGCCCGCCGCCGTTGTCCAACAGGTATTGCTGCAGCGGTTCGTGGCCGAACAGGTAGCGTAGCGGCCACTGGCGGCCATCCGCGGCGGACACCTGCCACGCACCGCCGGCATCCCGTTGCATGCTGTAACCGCCCGTCAGGGTGCGGGATTGCAGCACAGCAGCATCCGGCAACTGCATCGCCAGTTGATGATGCGACCCTGTCCAGTCATCAAATACCTGCCGGTGACAGCCGGCACAGGCGGCTGAGCCAACATATTCATAAGGCCCGGTGGAGGTTAACGCCGCGGACCCGGGTTCAGCCGGGGGCTGCCCGCAGCCGCCGAGAATCACGCCGCCCAGGAGCAGCCGGCAAAGCCATTTCAAAATGCCCGGTACTCCGGATGAAAACGTAATTTATGCTGCCAGAGCCGCCGCGCCACGGCAATTGTGCTAAATTAGCCCGACATTAAGCTTGGACGGTGCAGTTATGGCCGAACCACTCATCCGGGTGCGCACCCTGGACACCCCGCCGGACGAAAACACGCCGCGGTACTGGCACAGCAACGATGTCTTCCTGAGCCATTTTTTCAACGCCCTTTCCAGTACTTTTCCCGAGGGTGAACGCTTTTTTATCCAAAGCGTGCGTACGTACTACCACCAGTTGCCGGCGGAACTGGCTGCCCAGGTGGATCTGTTTGCAGGCCAGGAGGGCCAACACAGCAAAGAACACGATGCGCACATGGACCTGCTGCAGGCACAGGGTTATACCGCGCTGGGCTTTCTGAACCGGCACATGCGCACCTTCCTGCGCTGGCTGCCGAAAAAATTCCCGCGCCTGTCCCTGGCCCTGACCACTGCAATTGAACACGTGACCGCCATTTTTGCCCATGAAATTCTTACCGACCCGGATCATTGGCTGGGCGGCATGGCGCCGGAAATGCAGAATCTGTGGCGCTGGCACGCCATTGAAGAAGCCGAACACAAAGCGGTGGCATATGATGTGTACCAGCATGCCGTCGGCAGCGTGTGGCTGCGGCGGGCCGCCATGCTGGACGCCACGCTGGGTTTTCTCGCTGAAATCTGCCTGCGCCATTCCCTGCTGTTGATCAAAGACCGGCAATTCAGGCCCGGCGTGTTATGGCGCGGGGTTAAACTGCTGTTCGGCCGCGGCGGCTATCTGCGGCGCCTGGCACCCCATGTAGCAGCATTTTACCGGGCGGACTTTCATCCCTGGCAACAGGACAACCGTCAGTTACTACAGGCACGGCGCCAGGCCTGGGGTCTGGTGGATGCCGCGGCTTGACCGGCGCAGCCTGCAGCTGGCGCTGTGGCTGACGCTGCTGATCCCCATGAACAGTCAGGCGGGCGCTTACCTGGGAGATCTGTCCTGGCAGCAGGCGGCTGAGCGTATTGCCACTGACACCGTGATCATCCCGTTTGCCGCGGGCGCCAAGGAACACGGTCCGCATCTGCCGATGAATACCGATGAACTGGTGATGCGCGCGCTGCTGGAGGCGGCTGTCCGCGAGCGCCCGGTAGTGGCGGCACCGCCCATCCTGCACGGCTGGTTTCCGGCGTTCCGGGATTACCCCGGTACCGAAATTGCGGAGCCGAGCGTCTTCCAGAATTATGTACGCGCAGTGGCGCAGAGCCTGATTAAACAAGGCGCTCAACGGATCGTCTTTCTGAACACCGGCATCAGCCGCGCCACCGGTCTGCCGCTGAGTATTGTCGCCCGTGACATCCGCGCTGACTTGAACGTCCCAACCCTGGTGGTGTCCTGGGATGACCTGGAGACCGCTGAGACGGATCAATTCTACGAACAGGAGCGCGGCGGCCACGCTGACGAAGGAGAAACGTCGCTAATGCTTTATCTGCACCCGCAGAGGGTACAGATGGAGCGTGCCGTGAAAGACTACCGGCACCCGCCGCGCCAACAGATCGGTTACGCTCCAGGCGCATTCTCCCGGGATCGGGAAGCCGGTGTATTTGGCGATCCAACCCTGGCAAGCGCTGCCAAGGGCGAGAAAATCTGGCAGGTGATGTACAACAACTGGCTGACCGCGTTGGACCAGTTTGCTGAAAACAACAACAAGGGGAACTGATATGGCGCAGACGGAGGGCAGGCTGGCAGGCAAAAACGCTCTGATCACCGGCGCGGGCAGCGGCATCGGCCGCGCCAGCGCGCTGCAGATGGCGGCCCAGGGGGCGGCGGTGATGTGTGCGGATCTGGACACCCAGGCGGCTGAGGGGACGGTGGCGTTGATTGCGGAACGCGGCGGCAACGCTGACAGCCTGGGACTGGACGTACGCGAGTCCGACCAGGTGCTGGCCGCATTGCAGCACACCGCCGGCAGCTTTGGTTCCGTCAATGTGTTATTCAACAACGCCGGCGTAGGCGGCGGTTTTGGCTGGGAAGATACCGTGGCCATTAATCTGGGGGGTGTGTTTAACGGGCTGTACCACGGCGCGCGGCACTTTGCCGCCCAGGGCGGCGGCTCGATCATCAACACCGCTTCAGTTGCGGGCCTGGTGGGCCTGACCGGGCCGCATGTGGTGGACGCTGATGAACTGGATCCCGGCGCCGGTGCCTATGTGGCGGCTAAACACGGCGTCGCGGGGTTAACCAAACAGTATGCTGTGTCTTTTGGCCCCCACGGCGTACGCGTTAATGCCATTGCTCCGGGTTATATCGAAACCCCCATGACCGCTGAAGCCCGGGATGACGCCCAGACCCGGGAATACCTGCTGGGATTACATCCCCTGGGCCGGTTCGGACAGCCGCAAGAAATTGCCGCGGTGGCCGCTTTCCTGGCCAGCGATGAGGCCAGTTTTGTCAACGGTGTGATCCTTCCGGTGGACGGCGGGTATACCGCACGCTGAGTGAAAACGATCTGGCTTGTGCTGTTGGGTGTTGCCCGGTTGGCGTTCGCCGACCCCATAGCTGATGAATTTGCAGCACACAACATCTCCGGCACCCTGGTCGTGTCCACGGCGGACGGCGTTCCGGTCTATACGCACAACCATGCCAGAGCCCGGCAGCGCTTTTCACCGGCCAGTACCTTCAAGATCCTGAATACGCTGATCGGACTGAAATATGGCGCCGCTGACCCCGCCGGCACCCCATTCGTCTGGGACGGCGTGAAGCGGAACAATCCCGCCTGGAACCAGAATCATTCACTGCAGTCCGCGTTTACCGCCTCCTGTGTATGGTGTTACCAGAGTATTGCGCGGCGTGTGGGGATAGCGAATTACCGGGCTGAACTGTCCACGGTGGGTTACGGCAACCAGATCGTTGGCACTGATGTTACCCGGTTCTGGCTGGACGGTACCCTGACGATATCAGCACAAGAACAGGCTGAGTTTCTGCAGCGGCTTTACCGCGGCCGGCTGCCCTACCAGCCGCAGCACCTTGCGCAACTTAAAGGCATCATGCTGCAGGAGCAGCACCCGGCTTATTCGCTGTACGCCAAAAGCGGTTGGGCCGCGGCCGGTATCAACACAGGCTGGTACACCGGCTTTGTGGAAACCCGGTCCGGTGCGTGGATCTTTGCCATGAACATGCTGATGACCGATCTCACCCAGGCGCCGCACAGGCGTGAGATTGTGCTGGCAGCTCTAAGGCATCTGGGTGTAATTTAGATCCAGGCCGTGGCCCCGGGCGGGCAACAGGAAAGGACATGTCAATCTGGATCGCAAAGCTGCTTGGACCCATAGTCACCGTGTTAGGCGTACACCTGCTCGTCTCCCCCGCACGGCTGCAACAGACCGCGGCAAAGTTTCTGCAGGATACGCCGCTGATTTTTATCAGCGGCGTGCTGGCCATGCTCGGCGGCTTGGCGATAATCAATACGCACAACATCTGGAGCTGGGACTGGCGGGTGATTATTACGGTTTTCGGTTGGGCGCTGCTGATCAGCGGCGCCGGCAGAATCCTGGCGCCGCAACTGACAACAGAGGTTGGCGGCAGCATGATGGACAGGCCCAACATGACCCGCGCAGCCGGTCTGGTCTGGGCGACGTTGGGGCTTTACCTGTCATACAAAGGCTACAGCTAGGGATGCATCACCCGTCAAAGTTGTTTTCCACCCAGCGAATGAGAGCGGAGACTTTTGCCCGCAAGGCTGCGCCTTTTGCCGTTAAGGTGTATTCGACATGCGGCGGAATGGTCATCAGATCCCTGCGGGCAACTATCCCCAGGTCTTCAAGATTACGCAGGTTCTGGGTCAGCATTTTCTGCGAGATGCCCTCAACTTCCCGCATCAACCGGCCGTTACGTGCCGTGCCCTGACGCGCAATCGCATGGATGATCAAAACCGACCATTTATTTGCGATGACCGACAAAAAATGCCGCGACCCGCAGTTTTCCGACAAGGCATCCGGTTGCATTCTGTGTCGACCCGGTTATAGGAACCAAAAGGTGCGTACTTTTAATATAGTAACTGTTTGTGATGAAATCCAGTTTTCTTCAGGCAGGAGCAGACGATGGATATCATTAACAACCTCGGCGCCGCGCTGACCCTCGGCATGGGGCTGCTGGGCCTGTTGTTTCCAGCCAGAGCCTCCACACTGGTGGGGTTGCAGGCGGTGACCAATGCCGGCCGCTCGGAATTCCGCGCAACGTTCGGAGGTTTGTTCGCAGCAGCGGGCGTCGTGTGTCTTGTTCAGCAACTGCCCGGCAGTTTCTTTCTGGCCGGCATGATGTGGATTGGCGCAGCCGCGGGCCGCGTCGTTTCAATCATCGTTGACAAGGCCGGAGACGGCCCCAACTGGGGTGGTGTCGGTTTTGAATTGGCGGCGGGGGCGGCGCTGGTTGCCGGGCGGCCGCTGGCCTGGGCCGCCGGCTGAGCGGCAGCCTGTGTCCGTCAGCCGGCAAACAGGCTTTGCGGGTCGCGCATGACCTGACAAACCGCGGAGGTTGCACGCAGACCCGTGGATGGGTCGCCGAAGCCGAATTCTTTAACAAACTCCTGCCACCAGGATGTGGCCGTGGCCGCCTGGAAAGCTTCCTCCGAGGCCCAACAGGCCACCGTATAGAACTGAAACTCGCCCGCGTGCGCGTTGCGGTGCAAGGACGTGGAAACAAAACCCGGCTGTTGGGCAACATATGCCGCCCCCCTGTCCCAGAATTCGATAAAGCGGGCCTCCTGATCCTGGGGGACAATCATGGAGTTTATAAAAGATACCGTCATGGATTTTTGTGATTCAATAGTTGAACCGCGCACAATAGTACAACCGGCGGCCTGTCTACAAACGGATGGTTTGAGTGTATGAACATCAAAGACGAAATTGCGGGCTGGGATGGAAAGTCGGCTGACGACATGGCCCGGGTTTACGACCGCCATTGCCGGGCAACCTCGTTTGTCTCCAACCTGCTGCAGCTCAGCCGCCAGCCCGATCTGCAAAACGGCGTCACCTGGTTGCTGAAACGGCACCTGGACCACGAAGCAGAACTGCAGCCCGCCGAAGTGGACAGCGTCTGCCGCCTGCTGGCGCAACTGCAACCCTGGCAGGCCAGGTTACACATGCTGCAGTGTTTTGCCCGCCTGCGCATTCCCGTCGCGCACAAATCCCGGGTGGAGGTGTTCATCAGGCAGTGTCTGGAGGAAGACGCCAAATTTGTCCGCGCCTGGGCTTACAGCGCATTTTATGAACTTGCGGTGCAATACCCGGAATTTCAGCCTGAAGCTGAGCCGTTGTTAGCCGCGGCTTTGCAGAACGAACCCGCATCCGTGCAGGCACGGATCCGCACCGTTCTGAGACGCGGATTCAGCTAAAGACAATCTGATGTCTTCGGAAGGAACGGAAAGCTCTTCCAACAAAAGACGAAAGGGTTCAGCGCGTGCCCGGGCGTCGAAGTAAGTCAGGATTGCCACTGCGGATCATTCAGGCAGGAGTTCGTCCGTACCCCCAACCATAGGGTGAAAATCAGGGTATTTGGGTTTGCCGTCAACAATGGAAAGAAACTTCTCCCGGTAATAGGTGTGCATGCTTGTTTCAAACTCAAGCCCCTCCACCGATACCGCGGGGATATCGGTAAAGTTCACCATCGGATGCTCAATCATCACAGCGCAACCGCATTGGCTGCCGAAGCGGACGTTCAGGGGCGGCAAACTTTTGGTCGAAACCGACCCCGAGCACGCGTTTGTTTCTATGGTGGTTCAAATACCGGGTGCTTCACTGCGAGTTGATTGATAGCAGTCTGTGTTCGCAACGTTACGAATATGTATGAGTTTTTTCTGGACAGTGAATCTATGATTGAGCCGTGATTTCAGAAATCTCGGCTTATGCATGTGTTAATTGTCGAGGATGACCTCGAAACAGGTGAATTTCTAACTCGCGGCTTAAAGGAAGCGGGGGAAACTGCGGAGCACGTCTCTTCCGTGGATGAGGCGCTGTTACTCGCACCACAAAGGCGCTTCGATGCGATTATTTTCGACCGACTTCTTCCGGGTATGGATGGTATCGATGCCGTTCGAGTGTTGAGAAAAGCCAATGTGGAAACGCCAATAATTATGCTGACCGCACTGTCGGGCATCGATGATCGGGTTGCGGGTTTGGAAGCCGGTGCTGATGATTATATGGTGAAACCCTTTGCCTTCAGTGAGCTGTACGCCCGCCTGCAGGCCTTATTGCGCAGGCAGCCGCTCTCAGCAGAGGTCACCGTACTCAAAGTGGCTGATTTGATGCTTGATCGCACGACACAAGTTGTGACTCGAGCGGGTGAGACCGTCGAGTTAGCACGCCGTGAGTACAAGATTTTGGAACTTCTCATGCAAAACGTAGGGCAGGTGGTGACCCGAACTATGCTACTGGAGCGCGTATGGGGGTATGGGTTCGATCCGCGAACGAGCATCGTGCAAACCCATGTATCCCGTCTACGGGCGAAGGTAGATAAACCATACGGCGCTGAATTAATACGTACGGTGCGAGGGTCAGGTTATGTCATCGGTTAGTTTTGCGACGATCGTGCAAAGCCACACCTTTAAGGGTGCGCTCAAAATCTTTGTTGCATCCCTTATTGTACTGATCCTTGGGGTTACGGCGTTCTGTGCCATCTTGCTAAGCGAGGCGGATGACGTTGAACGAGATTGGATTGACGAGCGATTAGAGGAGCTTGCAGATCACATTCGTGAAGACGGTCTAGGCGTCGTGATTAAAGAACACAGCCACGAGTTTGGGCCTCTCTGGCCTGTGGAGGAAGCGCACCATTATTTTGAGTCCGACGAGGTCATGATCCTGGTGTTACAGGATGCAAAGCCCGTGCTAGGTTTTCCGGAGTTGGAAATAACAGCGGGCTGGCAAGAGACCTGGTATGAATCTAGTGAGGACTCGTTGAATCCGGTCCAAGTTGAGTTGCGCGCACGACGCGTTGAGCTTGATGATGGGATTTCGATAATTGCAGCATTACCGCGTACTTCGCATTGGCGACTGGCTATGACGCGTACTACGGATATGGTGACGCTGCTATTTGTGTTGGCCTTTTTCGGGTTTATAGGGTGCTACTTTGCCAGTCGCAATGTTTTGCTGCGTTTATGGTCTCTATCATCCGCCGTGGAAGGTATGGCGTCAGGCAACTTAGAGACTAGCGCGGTTGTTGGTCGGGCCAATGATGAATTTGATCAGGTGGCGATCGACATTAATCAAATGTTGGATCAAATCCGCCGTCTAATGCGCAACCTCGAAGATGTCTCCGTGGGTGCCGCTCACGATCTTAAAACGCCGCTCACGCGGCTCGACCAACGGTTGCAGAGCATCTTGCTTGAAATACAGCGGCCGGAGGTGGTGCGTGAACATGTGGCAGCCGCGCGTGATCACGTGCAGACCCTGTTAACCACGTTTAATGCGCTGCTGCGATTGGGTGAGATTGAATCAGGCAGACTGCGCGCGCAGTTTGCACGGCATAGTCTGAGCGAGTTAGTGACTGACGTTGCGGAGACCTTTGAGGCTGTGTTTGCGGATCAGGGGCGTCTGCTGGAGATCTCGATTGTGCCGAACATTGAAGTTTTTGGTGATCGCGATTTGATCGCTCAACAAGTTTCGAACTTGCTCGAAAATATCCTGGAACACACGCCAGCGTCCACGAACGGCTGGATTCGCCTGCAGGCTCACTCGGACGGTGCGTTGCTGCAAGTTGGTGATGAAGGTCCGGGCATACCCATTGAAGAACAAGGTAAGGTGTTTGAACGCTTCTATCGTGTCGATAAGAGTCGGAACAAACCCGGTAACGGACTTGGGTTGAGTTTGGTAGCGAGCATCGCGAGCGTTCATAACGCGCAAATGGCGTTACACGAACGAGCTCCGGGCTGTGTGATCGATATCACCTTTCCGAACGTCTAATTCATACAGTTTTGTATGACTTAAGAGACGCAAACGTAAACCACGCGCGCTTGGAATTGGGGTTCACTTAACACCTCTTAGTTCAACAACGAGGTAGTTATGTTACGAACTATTATGCTGGTGCTGATGCTGCTGGCCGCATCTTGTGGGGGTGCTGGCGGAAGTAGTAGTGATGATCCAACACCCCCAGATGGCGCTACCGGCGGTGATCCAGCCGACGACAATCCAACGACTAATGTACCCCCACCCACAACGAGTCATGATCATTGCGCAATGATCCCGGCTTTAGCGGACGCGAGCTTAGTTACCGCGACCGCAACGCAATCAGGACGTTGGACCAGTCCTGATACTTGGGGTGGCTCACTGCCCGTAGACGGTGACATTGTGCAAATACCTGAAGGCGTCAACGTCACGCTTGCCAGCATGTTGAACACTCGAATTGAAACTGTTCGTATTGATGGGACACTAAGATTTTCCGCAAGTGACGACACGCTACTGCAAGTAGACACTATCGTCAGCACTTGCTCCGGTACGCTAGAAATCGGAACTGAAACCAACCCAATTCAAAAGGATGTGAGCGCAAGAATTGTATTTATTGATGATGGGCCGGTCAGCGATGCCAACCTCATCAGCCGTGGCGCCATACTGATGGGTCAAACGGTGATACACGGCGCATCCAAAATCCATCGAGCCATCATCTCTCCGCATGCACGACAGGGCGATCAATTGTTGAACCTGACGACCACGCCGAATGGATGGCGGGAGGGTGACCAGTTGATCATTACTGGCACCATTCCCAACGACCCTACCAGCGATGAGATTCGCACGATAAGTAGCGTTAACGGCAATCAAGTCACCTTGAGTGCACCGCTCAGTCTCGATCACTCAGCGCCCAGAGCAGACCTCAACGTGTATGTAGCGAACGCAACACGAAATGTCGAAATTAGCTCTGAAAACACATCCATACAAAATCGTGGCCACATCATGTTGATGAGTGCACGCGCGAATATCCAATACGCCCGATTTACCGAGCTTGGCCGCACAGATAAAACGACAGAGCTGGATGATTTCGAATTTTTGTTTCCAGATGATGGTGCGGGTGATGATGCACCAGCTACAGCGTCCGTCACCGCGTTAGGGGGCACCAACGTCAGAGGACGCTATGCAATCCATTTTCATCAGATCGGCACTGATCCGAAGGATGCCCCTGCTGTTGTCAGTGGTTCCGTTGTATTTAATGGACCGGGGTGGGGGTTTGTGAACCACTCTTCTCATGTGAACTTTATCAATAATGTCTCTTATGGCCTTCAGGGCGCGGGCTTTTATACCGAAGCAGGAGATGAGATCGGCACAATGCGGGGCAACATCGCGATCCGGTCTGTAAATAGCACCTTCACAACTGACGACCAAGGCGCGATTGATCCGGATCTCGGGGCGGGGCGTATGGATTACGGCAATGATGGCGATGGGTATTGGTTAACCGGTAACCGCGTCAGCATGATTAACAATGTATCGGCCGGTGCATCAGCACATGGGATTATTTATTGGACGGATGGGATCATGGAAGTCGGTGACAATAACTCCGTAACGCGAATGACGGTTGCTGTGAGCTCCCTGGCTAATGGTGATCTTATACCTGATCGACAAAGCGTCCCCGTTTGGTGGGCACCTCTAGCCGAGAGTAGAGGCAACGAATCCTATGGCAGCACCATTGGTTTTAGAGCGCGCTATATTCACGCCGCCAACTATCTAGGCAGAGACGGCGCGAGTAATTTTCATAGAACGCCACCCCAAGCTTATGTTGATACGCTTTTACCAACTTTCAACGATCTAACGGTTTGGGGTAGTCGTGACGGCATGCTCCTGAATTACAACGAGCGGGTCAGCCTTATCGGTGCCCGTATCTTTGGATTTGGCAGAGATCAGAGCACATTCCAGGAGAATGACGGAACCGCTAAGACGGGTGTCGGTCTGGACATAGGCACCGACGCGACACACGGTCCAGGCACGATCGAAAACGTCACAATCGAAGGGTTTGGTGCTGGATTTGTTACCCCTGTAAACGGTCTTTGGGATGTTCGAAACGTCGCGATTTCAGACAATGGTGTGGACTTGTTTATCCCAGATCCAGATTCGACGCCTACACAAGTGGCATTCGATACCGTCGCTTACACCACGTTGCGCGTACAGGAAGACCCTGATGCAACGCAACTGCCAGCGCATATCTCGACTTCTCCCTGAGGGGTCGAGATTGCTTTTCGCCGACCGCTGCTCGCTCGTGGAGAATCTTGTTGGAAACGTCTGTTTCCGATCCGGAGCGTTCGCTCAGATTAGCGAAACTGAAAGACTGATAAGCCACCCACAGCCGATCACCTGTCCCGCTTGAGATAGCCTTAAACCCATTGCACCAGAATCAGAGGACTCTGGATTTAAACTTGAATGAGATTCGTTTTTCCACAGCATGGATTGACCCGATATCAGTTGGCGAAGACGGCATTGTTGTCGGAAGAGGCAATGCATTTGGTGTTGGAACTCTTCTTGTTCTACGCTGCTCCGCGACCAATCGTGTTTTGATGGGGCGCAAGTCTTTTCGGCAAGGGTTTGAGGGTTCAAATCAGTTCACTTTTCCAGGCGGAATGCTGCGATCGGATGGAGCCTTAAATTTCAATCAGTGCCTCGAACAAACACTTGAAGCTCGAGTGTCAGCAGAGGCCGGGATTCTTACTCAATCAATCGATCGCGTTATTCCTCTGGACAATTGGCCACCGATTGTTGGGCGATACACAATTAGAGGTAATCAATTGGTTTCTGCTGCGATATTGCCGTTTTACTCGGATATTGAAAAGGAGGTTCCGGTATTGGCGAATGACCCGACAGTTTATGCGCTGGGTTGGTATGACCCGCTAGAAGTGATGCATGAGGTTACTCAAACCAACGCACTCATACTGGCACAAGCACTTTGGACGCGCTTCACACCCTCCCAACAAGAGACAATAAAGCCGATTCTGCTTTCTCACTTCGAAGCTGTTAGGGAGAATGCTGAGCTTGTGGGCGCCATTGAGCCCATAGCCGTGTGGGATTTATGAAGGTCCGCTGTTGACCGCAACCGGCCGGCTGCGGATCGAATGTGAGTGTCCGCTATACCAATTTCCATTGATCTTGCTTACAATCGCGCGCCCCGGTGAGTATTGCCAGGGTAACGCTTGGGGTAACAATCCGGTCATCTGACCGATACCCGGAAACGTTGCCCGGCCCGCTTTAGACTTTGTCACCTAACGCGCAACTCACCGACCTGTAAGAGTTTTTTCATAAGGCTCGAGTATAGGCGCGTAGCTCAGTTGGTTAGAGCGCTGCCTTGACATGGCAGAGGTCGGCGGTTCGAATCCGCCCGTGCCTACCAA
>JANQOA010000360.1 GCA_028279305.1 Pseudomonadales bacterium | reverse complement strand
GCCGCGCTGAGCTGGTTGCGGCGGGTGCCGGCAAGCTGGCGGATACTCCGGGCAGCCTGGACCGGCTGCTGCAGGCCTCCGGCTAGGCGCCAGCTTCAGGCCGGGCGGTTGCTGCGGCCCTCAAACAGGTGAGCCGGGCGGATTTTTTCGTATTCCGCCAGCACCGGCGCAAACTCTTCGGGTGTGCTGGCGTGGATGATGATGCCGTCCGCACCGGCGTTGAACTGATCCAGCCAGCGCTGGGCACAGGTTTTGGCGTTGCCTACCGCCGCCGGGCGCCAGCTCTCCGGAATGAGGTCGGCTATGGCCGCCACCTGACTTGTGGAGGCGACGCTGTCGATGGCGCCGGGTATGGACTTAACGGCTTCGTGGCTGCGGAAGGCGGCCAGTACGTCCGGGTCCCAGCCATTAATCCGCACCAGCATGTCACCGTAACCGGGTATCTGCAGGTACGTGGCCAGACGGGCGATGATCATCTTCAGGTATTTTTCTTCGCTGACGTCACAGGCTGTGGCGAGCACCGACCAGAGCTTACCGTTGGGCGGTTTGCCGGCTGCCGCCTCACCCTTGTGAAACTGTTGCACCGCGTCGCTTAACGCCTGATCCGACATAAAGGTGTGCAGGTGCGCGCCGTCATAAATTTTACCCGCTTCGAACAAGCTGCCGGGACCAAACCCGACATACAGGATCGGAATATCTTCCTGCACATACGGCGCCAGGTTGAGGGCGGCAAATTCTCCCAGCTCACCCTTGTGGCCGGTCACGGCCTCGCCCTGCCACAGGCGCCGCAACAGGCTGATAAACTCCGCTTCCCTGGCGTAGGTGGGGTAGGGCAGGGCCATCGCCCGCCAACGCAGGTTAAATCCCTTGGCCAGGCCCAGCGCAAACCGCCCCTCGGATAAACTGTTCAGAGTGGAGCCCATGGAAGCGGTAATGACCGGATGCCGGGTGTTGAGGTTGGTGCCGGAAGTGCCGATATATATCGACTCGGTGACCGCGGCACTGGCGCCGCAGATGGCGGCGATTTCTTTATAGTCCGCCCGTTCCGAGAGCATCACGTTGCCGATGCCCAGGCGTTCAGCGTCAACCACCTGTTTGAGCAGGTCGCGGGGCGTGCGGGTGTGTCCGGGCAGACCGTAGAACCCCAGTTCGGGGAATTTAGAGGTATATGTGGGGCGCATTACTGCAAGCCTCGCAGGTAGGTATTTAAAAACGTGCCGTTGGGATCCACCCGGTTGCGCACCCGCCACCAGTCCGCCCAGCGGGGGTGCACCGATTCAAGCTGGCTGCCGTTGAGGTAATTCACCTTACCCCAGTGCGGCCGGCCGTCATGGGCCAGGAAGATCTCCTCACAGGCGCGGAAATAGGGTTCGTCGTCTTCCCTGACGTCCTGGTGCACGGATATGGTGACCGTGTCTCTGCCGTAAGCGGTAGACAGCCAGACGTCGTCCGCCGCCAGATGCCGGTATTCGACCGGCCAGCGCACCTCGGGAAACCGCGATGTGAGCAACTGTTGAATGGCGCGCATGCAGGCCGGACCCGCTTTGCTGGGCAGCGAGTACTCCATTTCCGTGTGTTTGTGGGGGCGGTGGTTGGGCAGCACCTCATGGCTCCAGGCCAGCCGCTGACCTTCCGCCGCCAGCGGATACTGCGGTTCAGCGGTGCTTTCATTTATGCACTTGGCGTTCGCCTGGTCCGCCTGCGGGTACCAGAAGAACTCGAAGTGACGGTTTTCCGCGGCGTGGTGCGTGCTTCCTGCCAGCACCTCCGCCAACGGGGCGGTCCAACTGCGCTCCTGCAGTAGATAGGCGGGCCGCAATTGCAGGTGCAGGCGGGTGACAATGCCGAGGGCGCCCAGATGCAGGCGCGCCGCCTGCCACAGGTCCGGATTGTTGTCCGCGCTGGCGTCGGTCAGCGAACCGTCAGCCAGGGCCAGGCGTGCGCCGATAACACCGGCGGAAAGGTTCTGCAGGGTGCGGCCGGTGCCGTGGGTGCCGGTGCCGGTGGCGCCGGCAATCGCCTGTTGATCGATGTCCCCCTGATTGTTTAACGCCAGGCCGACCTCCCGCAGCGGCAGGCCCATGGCGTAGATACGCGTACCGGCCCAAACCCAGGCGCTGCAACGTTCGCGGTTGCTGCTGATCACCCCGCTTAAACCCTGGGCATCAACCAGAATACCGTTGTGCTGCACCAGCGGTGCGTGGCTGTGGGCGGCGCCTGCCACGCGGATGCTGCTGCCGGTCTCAACTGCGCGGCGCACCACAGCCTGCGCATCCGCTTCACTGCGCACAAAATATTGTTGTGTGGGTTGGGACGTTAACTTCCCCGACCAATTGGACCACTGCACCGCTTCTCGCCCCTGGCTGTTGCTGGATGACCGCTGCCACTATAGAGGCTGGTGATGAAAAAGTAGATACTGCTGCAAACTTAACGGGAGATGAGAGTATGCCGAGACTTGATGAAGTGGGCCGGGCGGACGCCGATGAGTCGGTGCTGCCGCTGTATGATGCTTTGTTTGGTAAAGACCGCGACCCGGTCGCACAACCGGGTACCGCAACAGGCACCCCCGGGAACTGGTGGACGGTGTTTGCCCAGGTCCCGGATTGCCTGCATCACATGGTGTCTGGGTTTCAGTTTTACCGTGACAGCAAGCGCCGGATTTCGCCGCAGTTAAGGGAACTCGGACAGGCGCGCGCGGGTTTTGCCCGCGGCAGCCAGTTTGTATTTTCCCAGCACTGCAAGGCGCTGCGTGCAGCGGGGTTCAGCGAAGCGCAGATTGAGGCCATTCCGCACTGGTCGTCGACAGATCTGTTTGACGCCGTGCAGCGTGCCGTATTGGCGTACACCGACGATCTTGTGCTGCAGGGCGGCAGGGTAGCCGACGGCACTTTTGCCGCCTTGCGCCAGCATCTGAGTGATGTGGAGATTATCGAGTTGACCTACATCACCTGCACCTATGAACTGCATGCCACCATGACCCGGGCTTTGCGTCTGGAGTTTGACGATGTCAGCGAGCGGGTGGTGGAGGTGCCGGTGCCGGAAGGTGAAAAGCGCGATATCGACTTTTTCCGCGATATCGACGACTGACGTCCGCGGGGATTGCGCCGGGTGCCCGCGCGCAACCCCCGGCGGTGTGCCTTCAGATGTCTCCGTCCCGGCGCAGCACATCGATTTCGTCTGTGCTGAAACCGGCCTGCTCGAGTATTTCCCGGGTATGGGTGCCCACTGCACCGCCGGGCCAGTCCGTGCGCCCGGGACTGGCGCTGAGTTTCGGCAGGATGGCGGGAATTTTGATGTCACCCTGGTCGCTGGATACCTGCTCAAACAAGCCGCGCGCCTGATAGTGGGGGTCGTTGAACATGTCAGCCACATTGTAGATGGGCCCCACCGGTACCTGGGCCTGTTCCAGCAGACGGATCACCTCCGCCGCCGGCCTGGCCTTGGTCCACACCGCAATGCTGCCGTCAATGAACTCCTGATGTTCAACGCGGCCGGCGTTGTCGGCAAAACGCGGATCGGCAGCCATGTCGTCACGCCCCATTGCCTGCATCAGGCGGACAAATATCGAATCCCCATTGGCACCGATCACCACATGTTTACCGTCTGCGCACAGATAGGTATTGGTGGGCACTATGCCGGTTAAGGTTGAACCGGCTGGTTCCCGCACGGCACCGGCGCCGTCGTATTCCGGCACCATACCCTCCATCAGGTTGAACATGGCTTCGTACAGGGCCACGTCCACCACCTGACCGCCGGTACCCCGTTGTTGCTTGCGCTCCAGCAGCGCCAGCAGAATGCCCAGCACGGCGTGGATGCCGGCCACCGTGTCACCGATGCTGAGGTTGGGGCGCACCGGCACGTCGCCGGGAAAGCCGTTGACGTAACGGAAGCCGCTGTAAGCTTCCGTTACGGAAGCATAACCGGGTTTGCTGCTGTTCGGCCCATCCTGGCCGTAGCCGGAAATGCGCGCGAATATCAGATCGGGGTTGTCAGCGCGCAGGTCTTCCGGGCCGAGGCCCCATTTTTCCATGGTGCCGGGCTTGAAATTTTCGATGACCACATCCGCCCCCGCCATCAGGCGGCGGGCCACGTCCCGTCCGGCGGGAGAGCGTAAATTGGCCGTCACCGACTTTTTGTTGCGTCCCAGCGAACGCCACCAGAAGGCTGTGCCGCTGCTATCCAACAGCCGCCATCCGCGAATCGGGTCGCCTTCGCCAGGCGGTTCCACCTTGATAACCTCAGCGCCAAAATAGGCCAGCATGGTGCCGGCAAAAGGCCCGGCCAGCAGCTGCCCCAGCTCAATGACACGTACGCCGTCCAGCGGCCGCGGCCCGCTCATGAGCGGTTTGGTTGGTTGTTATAGATGTTGCGATGCACCGGTGTTGTCCTCGTCCTGCCGCCGTTCAGGGCATAATGTAACATGGCTGACAAAGTGATCCGTAATGAGGGGAAACCGCAATGGGGGTAACCGCGATGGGGGTAATCGATATGGGGGCAGGATGGCTGTTGTGACTTGCGTCGAAGACCTGCGAAAGCTGCACCGGCAACGCGTGCCGCGTATGTTTTACGACTATGCCGAGTCAGGCTCGTGGACCGAGTCCACCTACTTGCGCAACGAATCTGCGCTGGCGAATATCTGCCTGCGCCAGCGGGTGGCGGTGGATATCAGCAGCCGCCGCCTGGCCGCAACCATGCTGGGTCAGTCCTGGACCATGCCGGTGGGAATTGCGCCGACGGGTCTCACCGGCATGCAGCACGCGGACGGCGAGATTCTGGGTGCCCGCGCCGCTGAAGCATTTGGCGTACCGTTTACCCTCTCCACCATGAGCATCTGTTCCATCGAGGATGTGGCTGCGCACACCAGCAAACCGTTCTGGTTTCAGCTCTATGTGATGAAAGACCGGGACTTTATTGCCGCGTTGATCGAACGCGCCAAACAGGCGGGTTGTTCCGCGCTGGTGCTGACCCTGGACCTGCAGATTCTCGGCCAGCGCCACAAGGACATCAAAAACGGCATGAGCGCGCCGCCCAGGCTGACCCTGCTCAATCTGCTGAATATGGCAACCAAGCCGCGTTGGTGTGCGGGCATGTTACGCACCCGGCGGCATGACTTCGGCAATATCATCGGCCACGCCAGCGGCGTCGAAGACCTCAGCTCGCTGGCTTCGTGGTCCGCGGAACAACTGGACCCGACCCTGAACTGGGCGGACGTGGCCTGGATCAAAGAACTGTGGGGCGGCCCGCTGGTGCTGAAAGGCATCATGGATACGGAGGATGCCGGCCGTGCAGTGGATAGCGGCGCGGACGCGCTGATCGTATCTAATCACGGCGGCCGTCAACTGGATGGCGCACCCGCCAGCGTAGAGGTGCTGCCGGAAATTGTTGAGCGGGTCAACGGTGCCCTGGAGGTCTGGATGGACGGCGGTATCCGCAGCGGCCAGGATGTATTCAAGGCCATGGCCCTGGGGGCCCAGGGCACATTTATCGGCAAGGCGTTCCTCAACGGCCTGGGCGCCATGGGAGAAGCCGGTGTCACCCGGGTACTGGAGCTGATTGCCAATGAATTGGATCTCACCATGGCGTTCTGTGGGCATACGGATATTAATGCTGTAGATTCTTCGGTGATATGGAAGAATTCTTCCCGTACATAGGGAAGGCTGACGGCAGCCGCGTAGGACGCCGGCGGTATTAAATGACTCACGGGTAAATCAGGGGGAGTAGAATGGCTTCGTTTGCAGAAGTTGCCGGTCCGTTTGTGGAAATGGCGCATAAAATTGTCTGGTGTTCGGTGGCCACGGTGGACAAACAGGGGCGACCGCGGTCGCGTATCCTGCATCCCATCTGGGAACTGGACGATCAGGGGCTGGTCGGTTGGATCGCCACCGGTCCGACCCCGGTGAAACTGGCTCACCTGCAGGCCAGCCCCTACGTCTCCTGCAATTATTGGACCCCCGCCCACGATACCTGCATGGCGGAGTGTGCCGCCGGCTGGGTGGACGATGCTGCAACCAAGGCGGCGGTTTGGGATAAGTTTGTCAGTGCACCGGAACCGGTCGGCTACGACCCGGCCATGATCCCGGGCTGGGATAATGCCCAGTCGCCGGGGTTCGGCGTGCTCAAACTCGATCCCTGGCGGCTGCGGGTGATGCCGGCGGCTGCCATGGTGACCGGTGAAGGTACTATTTCCTGGCGCGCGTAAACTTGAACGGCGTGCCGCACCTGTCACGCACCGGACTGTTAAGGGGACAAGCATGACCATATCAACCGATCTATTTGACCTGACCGGGCAGGTGGCGCTGCTGACCGGCGCCTCCAAAGGCATGGGCCGCTGCATGGCGGCGGCCCTGGCGGAGCATGGCAGCAAGGTGGTGGTGTCCAGCCGCAAACTGGATCAGTGCCAGCTTGTAGTTGATGAAATTAATGAGGCGTGCGGGGAAGAGCGGGCCATCGCCGTAGCCTGCAATATCGGCTATAAGGACCAGCTGCAGGCCCTGGTGGACGAAACCCGCAGCCGTCTGGGCCCCATCGACACGCTGGTGGCCAATGCCGGGGTCAACCCGTTTTACGGGTCCATGAGTGATATTCCCGACGAAGCTTTCGACAAAATCCTCGCCAGCAATGTGCGCTCCAATCATTGGCTGTGCCAGATGGTGTTGCCGGATATGCTGGAAAAAGGCCGCGGTTCGATCATGATCACCTCCAGCACCGGGGCGTTTTCCGGCAGCGAAACCCTGGGCACCTACAGCATTTCCAAAGTGGCGGACATTGCCTTGATACGCAATCTGGCTTTGGAATGGGGGCCGCGCGGCGTGCGCGCCAATGCCATCTGCCCGGGCCTGATCCGTACGGACTTCGCCAAGGCATTGTGGGACAACCCCGAGGCCGCGGCTCGGGTGAGCGAACAGACCCCGCTGCGGCGTTTCGGCGAGCCGGAAGATTTTAAAGGTATTGTAGTGTTCCTCGCCTCGGACGCCAGCGCCTACGTCACCGGCCAGGCGTTGACGGTCTGCGGCGGCACCCATATGTACCGTTGAGGTCAAGGTTATGAGCGCCAGTTGGATCGATCCGTACGCGGGCTTTCAGTACGAAGAGGACATCATTACGGTCAGCGCGGAACACCAGCGGGACAAACTCAGCACCTGCGGCATTACCCCGGAGGTGTTCGGGGCACAGGTGGATCCTGCGTTTTTTATCGGTATTGCCATTCACGCGGGCATCAGAAGCGGCATCACCGCGGAGGGTAACGTCAACATGGTGCAACAGGTGCTGCAGCACCGTGCCGCGCGCCTGGATGAACCGTTAACGGTGCGTGGTGAGATTACCGACGTGAAACCCGTGCCGCGCGGACGCACGCTGCATACCAGCGTGACATTTTTTGATGCCGGCGGTGCGCCGGTGATTACCGCCAACCGGGTATCGCTGAAGCCGGATGCTGACAAGGCGGGTGTACGCGGCGCCGGTGAGCGGCCGCCGCCCCTGATCACTGACCTTGCAGGGCTGGCCCTGCATGACGTCTATCAGTTGACCCCGGACGTGGTCAAAGGCTACAGCAGCGAAGGCAACTCCATCCACTACGAACAGGCGGCCGCTGAAAAGGCCGGTTTCCGGGCGCCGTTGATCGGCGGCGGCATGGGCGTACATTATCTGATGGCGCAGCTGTGGTCCGCCGGCGCACCGGCAGCGTTTGCCATGGATATCTATTTCCGCCGTCCGATCTTCTGGGACGAGCAGGTACAGGTCGCATCTGTGGAGCGCATCATGGCGTTGTTAAAAGCGGATGGCAAAGTAGGCACGGAACTGGCGCTGAGCGAAATCTAGCGTGCGCTTATCGGCATGAAAACAATAGATTAAGGAGCATTTCTATGATTTGTCATGAAGTTGATTACGAAATTTTCGGCGACGATATGCAGATTGTTGAGGTTGAACTTGATCCCGGCGAAGTGGTGATTGCGGAAGCCGGCGCCATGAATTACATGGAGGATGGGATTCAGTTTGAGACCAAGATGGGGGACGGCTCCAATCCCGACGGAGGTGTACTGGACTCCATCCTCAACATCGGCAAGCGGGTGCTCACCGGTGAGTCCATTTTCATGACCCACTTTTCCAATCAGGGTACGGGCAAGAAACGGGTGGCCTTCGCGGCACCGTATCCGGGCAAAATAATTGCCATCGACATGGCAGAGGAGGGTGGTGAGCTGCTGTGCCAGAAAGACGCCTTCCTGTGCGCGGCGTTTGGCACCAACCTGGATATTGCCTTTCACCGGCGCCTGGGCGCCGGCTTCTTCGGCGGTGAAGGATTCATCCTGCAGCGCCTGAAAGGTGACGGCAAGGCGTTTGTTCACGTCGGCGGCACGGTGGTGAAACGGCAGTTGAATAACGAAACCCTGCGTGTGGATACCGGGTGTATTGCGGCTTTTACGCCGGGTATCGACTACGACATTGAGCGCGCGGGCGGGCTCAAGTCCATGGTTTTTGGCGGTGAGGGTTTGTTCCTGGCCACCCTGAAGGGCACCGGCACGGTATATCTGCAGAGCCTGCCGTTCTCGCGGCTGGCGGGACGGGTCCTTCAGGCCACCCAGATGGGACAGAAAAAAGGTGAAGGTTCAGTGCTGGGCGGCCTCGGCGACGTTTTCGGCGACCGTTAACGGCGGCGGCTAAGCCGTTGGCAGGCGCACCCGGGCAGTACCGAACACCCGCGTTTCGTCAGCACTGTTCTTCAGCGTCATGTCCAGCTCCACCAGCCCGGACTCTTCGTCGATATCGGTCACCACCGCACCGATGATGCAGGGTTCGTCCGCCAGCATGGGCGCGCGGAACACCGTATCTATGTGTTCCACCCGGGCCGCCGGCGACCAGTTGTGAATGGTGGTGGTGAGGAAACCCATACCCATGATGCCGGGCACCAGGGCGCCGGGTAAACCCTGTTTGCGGGCGCCTTCGTGATTTTCAAAGCGGGCGCTCTTCCAACCCACGGCGCGGGCGAACTCGCTGGTGCGCACAATACTGGTGTCCGGTTCGAAGGTAGGCAACTCGGCGCCGAATTCAACGTCGCTGATACTGTTGATGGGCATGTCAGTTTTTCTCCCTGATCACCATGCGGGAATCCGCGGTAGCAAGGTGGTTCTCTTCCGCGTCATACAGTTCCATGCGCGCCACAATCAGGATCATGCGGCCGGAGCGGCCTTTTTTGTCGTAGATGTCGTGCAGGTGCGTGCGCCCGGTTAGCGGCTGCCCGGCGCGCACCGGCGCGTGGCAGGCCACGGCTTTACCGCCATCCATGGGGATGCCGCCCAGCGAAGGAAAATCGATAGGCAGGTGCCGGCCGGAGGCCAGGCTGCACAGATAGGCCGGCGGCGCTTGAAAATCCGCATGGCCGGGGTCGGTGTACTCCGGGCGGGTCTCGCCGGTGGCTTTGGCCACGGTAACAATCCGTTCAGGTTGCAGCACAAATTCTTTGCTGTCGAAATCCCGGTTGAGGAATTTCTCTTTTAATTCTTCGATATCAACCATCTGTCTGGCTTACTCCGCTTGTACCGCCGTTTCCGGACCAGCGCTCGATCATACGGCCTGCATATAATCTTGCAAGCGCCCGGCAAACTGGCGATGCTAAGCGGTTCGACTGATTCGGACTTGCATTGAGGGGTTATAAGAATGGGGCCATTAAACGGTGTGCGTGTGATTGAACTGCAGGGGATCGGGCCGGGTCCCTTCTGCGGCATGATGCTGGCGGACATGGGCGCGGAGATTATCCGTATCGACCGTTCCGCGTCGGTGGGGGCGGAAGCCAATCCCACGGATATCCTCGCCCGCGGGCGCAGGAGTATCGCCGTGGATCTGAAAAACCCACAGGGTGTGGAGACCGTGCTCAAACTGGTGGAAAGTGCTGACGCCTTGATTGAGGGATTCCGCCCCGGCGTCACCGAGCGTCTGGGGCTGGGTCCGGACGAGTGCCTGGCGCGCAATCCGCGGCTGGTGTACGGGCGCATGACCGGCTGGGGCCAGACCGGCAGCATGGCCAGTGCCGCGGGACACGACATTAACTACATTTCGCTATCCGGCGCTCTGCACGCTATCGGCGAGGAGGGCGGCAACCCGGTGCCGCCGCTGAACCTGGTGGGGGATTTCGGCGGCGGCGGCATGCTGCTGGCATTCGGCATTGCCGCGGCCCTGTTTGAGGCGGGCAGATCCGGGCAGGGGCAGGTGATCGACGCGGCCATGACCGACGGTTCGGCGCTGCTGATGAATGCGGTATTCGGCATCATGAATACCGGCCGCTGGTCGCCGCAACGGGGCACCAATCTGCTGGACGGCGGTGCCCACTTCTACGGCACCTATGCGACCAAAGACGGCAAACATGTCTCCATCGGGTCGATTGAGCCCCAGTTTTATGCCTTGCTGCTGGAAAAAACCGGCCTTGATCAGGACGGCAGCCTGCCCAAGCAGATGAGCCGCCAGGACTGGCCGCAGTTGAAAGAAAAGCTGGCCGCAGTCTTTTTAAGCAAGACCCGTGACGAATGGGACGGGATCATGCTGGGTACGGATATCTGTTACGCGCCGGTGCTGAGTTTTGAAGAAGCCTGCGCGCAGCCGCACAACCGGGAGCGGGCTACCTTCGTCGAAGCTGACGGCATAAAACAGGCGGCACCGGCACCGCGCTTTTCCCGCACCGCGCCGGAATTGCCGGCCGCGGCGGTGGCACCCGGTGCCCATTCCACCCAGATTCTGGAGGAATTGGGTCTGTCCCGGGAAGATATCAGCGGGCTGCTGGAGACTGGCGCGGTAGCCGGCAGCTGATCAGGCCAAGACAACATCAGGCCAACAAATGCGGCTTATTGTCAGGTAGTTTCAGTTTATTGTTTACAAACTGCTCGAAGTTCTGCAGCGGCTTTGGCTTAACATTCCCCGACACATAATTTTAATTTTAGTTCGTTGGGGGATGAGCTATGAAGAGCAGCAACGCGCTGAGGGCGTGCGTGCGGCGCGCGTTTGCCGGAGCCGGGATAGCACTGTCTGCGGTGGTATTTGTTCCTGCCGCGGTTGCCGGCGGTCAATCCGGCTCGGATATTGTCCGTTGGGTTGACGAAAACGGCGAAGTTCACTTTGGCCAGAAACAATTTGCGCCGCGGGTGCCCGCGGAACAGTTGCAGCAGGTGCGGGTAGCGCCGGCCAACGGCATGGATGTACCTGCCGGAACCGTATACAAATCCCGCTCCAGCGGCCGCGCCAATGTGGCGGTGGTTGAACACAAGGTGAAGAAAAACCCGCGCGGTTTCCGCGGTTACAACGGCCGTTACCGCCGCTAGCCGGACTCCAGCAGGCGGCTGATCTCCAGATCCAGCTGCCGTTTCACGGTGGGATAGTCCAGCCCGTGCTGCCGGCTGAGGCTGAGAATGTCGGCGTGTTCCGATTTCCAGCGGTGGCGGCCGTCGGGTTGAGTGACTTTTTTGATCTGCACGTCACCCAGGGAGGTCGCCAAGGTTACCGTTTCCCGGGGTAACTCAACCTTTTCAAACGGCACGATGCGCAGGCCGATGGTGGTGGAGTGATTCAACAGGGTTGCGGCTACCGCGTCGGTTACCGCCGGTTCGCACAACGCCACCAGGGTGTGGGCGGGGCGGTTCTTTTTCATCTGGA
>JANQOA010000349.1 GCA_028279305.1 Pseudomonadales bacterium | reverse complement strand
AAGCCCGCCGGTTGCTGTAGAACCCGCCGCTGTGATCAATCAACCTGTAACACAAAGCACCCCACGGTTTCACCAACGCCATGCTTAAGTCGCTATGGCGCCTGCGCCGGTTTGTCCACCGCTACCGCCTGCGCCTGCTGAGCGGCATCATCGCCTTCGGCGTGGCGCGGTTTTTTGAAGCGATGGTGCCGTTTCTTACCGCCGTCAGCATCAACCGCATGAGTGAAGGCGACTATGCGGTGGGCGCCCCGGTGCTGGGAATTGTCGGCGCCGTGATCATGCGCTACATCGTGGTGACCTACGCGCGCTTTGCGGTGCGCCGGGTGGGGCTGAACGTGGCTTTTGATCTGCGCCAGGCGCTGTACGCGGACCTGCAGGATCAGGGCAGTGAGTTTTTCGCCAACCACACCATCGGCGACATGATGACCCGCGCGGTGGCGGATATCGCTCTGATCCAACGGCTGATATCCATGGGCACCATCCTGCTGGTGATACTGGTATACGCGGCGTTATTCGGTTTTGCCTTCATGCTGTATTTCTCCCCTTTCCTGACCTTGCTGCTGCTGCCGCCCATGCCCTTTGTGTTCTGGTATGCGCAATACTCAGCGCGCAAAATGGGGGTGGCGTCAAAGGACGTACAGGACCGGCTGTCGGACCTCGGCGCACACGTGCAGGAGAACCTTTCCGGTATCCGCACCATTCAGGCCATGGTGCAGGAAGACAATGAGATCGCGCGCTTCCAGCGCACCAACCAGGCTTATGCGGAAGCATTCTACCGCCAGGGGCGCATCAACTCAGCGATGGCGGCGTGGATGCCGTCCCTGGCCGCGGTCTGTTCACTGACCATCCTGGGCTACGGCGGCTACCAGGTACTCAGCGGGCAGATGCCGGTGGGTAACTTCGTCGCGTTTTTCATGTTTGTGAACATGGTCGTGCAGCCGTTCCGGGTAGCGGGTTTTATCGTTAATCTGTTTCAGCGCGCCGCGGTGGCCAGCGACCGCCTGTTTGAGGTGATGGACCTGGAGCCGGAAATCCCCGACCGTCCAAGCGGCGGCGCACCGGAGTTCATTGCCGGGAACATAGAGATCAAGCATCTCAGCTATACCTACCCCGACAGCGGCCAGGCGGTACTGGACGAGATCAGCCTGCACATCCAGCAGGGTGAGACCGTGGCCATTATGGGCCGGGTGGGCGCCGGCAAGACCACCCTGCTGAAACAGATCGTACGCCTGCTGGACCCGGCGGACGGCACCATCCTGCTGGACGGCCATGATGTGAAACTTTACCCGCTGGCCCAGGTCAGGGCGCAAGTGGCGCTGGTGCCCCAGGACCCGTTTCTATTTGGCGAACCGCTAAAAGACAACCTCACTTACGATGATCCCAACCGCGCTTTGCAGGAAATCTGGGATGCGGCCACGTCAGCCGATCTGAAAAGTACCATTGAAGACTTCCCGGAGCAGTTGGACACCCTGGTGGGCGAACGCGGCGTGACCTTGTCCGGCGGTCAAAAACAGCGCGCCACCCTGGCGCGCGGCCTGATCCGGCATGCGCCGGTACTGCTGCTGGATGATTGCTTCTCCGCGGTGGATACGGAAACCGAAGAACACATACTGTCGGAGCTGAAGCGGCTGCGGCAGGGTGAGACCACGGTGCTGGTGTCGCACCGGGTCAGCACCGCCCGGCACGCGGACCGGATTGTGGTGCTGGATGAAGGCCGCATCATCGAAATGGGCAGCCACGACGCCCTGCTGGCGGCCCAGGGTTACTACGCGGAGTTGGAACGGGTGCAGCGCGAAGGCGCGGAAGAAGAGGACCTCAGCAACAGCCGGGTGTCCAACTGATGAGCACGCCGCAACGCAACACGCGCGATTACGCCATGTTTGAAGCAGACCTGTCCGGCGCGGTGCTGAACATGCATTTGCTCGGCCGGCTGCTGCACTGGTTGAAGCCATACCGTTGGTCGCTGGTGCTTAGCAGCATCCTGGTACTGCTCGCCTCCACGTTGCAGATCCTGTTACCCATCATTATTTCCCTGGTCGCCATCGATCACATCATTCAGGGGGAAGCAGATGCGGACACCCCGGATTTTGGCTTGATTGAGCTGAACACCTGGCTGGCGGCCAGCACTGAACTGCCGCCCCTGCTCATCGCCTGCCTGATGTATGGCGTGATCCAGATTGTCTGGGCGGTGACCGGCCACGCCCACCGCATGACGTTGATCAGTGCGGTACTGAACGGACTGCGGGATTTGCGCCGCGACCTGTTCGCACACCTGGAGACCCGCCCTTCTTCATTTTACGACCGGGTTGCCGTGGGCCGGGTGATGACCCGGGTCACCAATGACATAGAGGCACTGTTCGAACTGTTGCGCGGGCTCGGCAGCCTGGTAGGCGAGTTTGTACCGTTTTTTGTTGCCCTTACCGTGATGCTGGCGATAGATGCGCAACTCACTTTGATTTTGCTGATGGCGCTGCCGGTTCTGGCCCTGGCCACCTTTTACTTCAGGCGCATGACCCGGCACCTGTTCCGCCAGGTGCGTCAGACCTTGTCCTTGCTGAACCAGAACATGCAGGAAAACCTGGCCGGTCTGCAGGTGGTACAGCTGTCCGACCGGCAGGCATTCAATCTGGCCCGCTACACGCGCATCAACGAGGAGAACCGCGGCTACGAACTGCGTTCCGCGCGGGTGGAGACTTTATACGGGGCATTTAATGACAGCCTCGCCCACACCGCGATCGGGGTAATTATCTGGTACGGCGCAAGTCAGGTCAGCACGTTGTCCATGACCCTGGGCGAGGTGGTGTTGTTCACTCAATTTATCAGCATGCTGTTTCATCCGGTGGTTGTGCTCGGCGAGCAGACCAATATTCTGTTTCGCGCCATGGCCTCCGGTGAGCGTATTTTCCAGGCTATCGACTGGGACGAAAAAATCCATGAACCCGAATCGCCGGTAGAGCTGCCGCCCCGCTTACGCGGCGAAGTCCGCTTCAACCAGGTGAACTTTGCCTATGATGAAAACATGCAGGTTCTGCACGACGTCAGTTTCACCATTCAACCCGGCGAAAAACTCGCCATAGTCGGACCCACCGGCTCCGGCAAGAGCACGTTGATCCGGTTGTTGGGCCGCTTCTACGATTTTGCCGACGGGCAGATTTTTCTCGACGGCATCGACCTCAACCACATCCACAGCCATGACCTGCGGCGGCGGGTGGGGGTGGTACTGCAGGACTTCCACATCTTCTCCGGCTCCATCTTTGACAATATTGCCCTGGGGAACCCGGCAATTACCCGGGATGTGGCGGAAAATGCGGCGCGCACCGTCAACGCCCACAACTTTATCGCCAACCTGCCCCAGGGCTACGATACGCCGTTGACCGAGCGCGGACAGAACCTGAGCCAGGGCCAACGCCAGCTGCTGGCGTTCGCACGCGTGTTAGCCGCAGATCCGGAAATACTGGTCCTCGACGAAGCCACCGCCAACATCGACACGGAAACGGAATTGCTGATACAGGACGCGCTGCGCCGGCTCACCATGGGCCGCACCTCCATCCTGATTGCCCACCGCCTGCAGACCATCCAGGAAGCGGACCGGGTGCTGGTACTGGACCACGGACGGGTGGAAGAGTTGGGCACACATGCTGAGTTGTTGGAAGCCGGCGGGTTATACGCCACGCTGCATAGTTTGCAGTTTCAGGATTAGGTTTTTTTGGATTGTTCAGTTCTGCCCGGGCTGCTTTGTGAATAGCAGGAGAGTTTCAGGATCGCCGTGAATACGTCCCTGTAGGCTCCAGGACAATTTGGAAGCGTGTTCTTTTGGGTGTTCAGTTGCTGCCCGGGCTGCTTTGTGAATAGCAGGAGAGTTTCAGGAGCGCCGTAAAT
>JANQOA010000343.1 GCA_028279305.1 Pseudomonadales bacterium | reverse complement strand
GGGCCAGGTCGTCAGGCTGCAAGCCCGCTGCCGTCATCATGCCGCGCAACCGGGGATTGTCCGTGGTCATGCCGGGGCCGGCTAAACAAAAACGGCAGGCATGCGGCTGGGCATCCAGCATGCCGCGCACCACTCGCAGATACAACGCAACCCCTTTGTGGGGATGAAAGCGGCCTACCATTCCCACCCACGGCCCACTCTGCTGCGGCCATTGCGCGCGCACTTTCTGCCGCGCCCCGGGGTCCGGTTTGAATCGCCGGGTATCAACCCCATTGGGGATGATCTGTTGCACCCGCGGCTTAAAGCCCAGGTGCCGGTGGCTGGCGCCGCCGCTGTGAGAGTTGTACACCAGCAGGTCCGGCTGCAGGAACGGCAGGCGCGCCAGTTGCAGCGCCGCGCGTATACGCAGTTTTTCCTCCGCCGGCTGGCTGAGGTTGTGGCGTATGTTCCAGCCGACCCGGGTTTGTCCGGTATGCCGGATGTGCCGCCGCGGCGCCAGCAGCGAAGCCAGCAGGTTGCCGTAGTACATCCAGCCCTGCAGGACGTCGGGCACGTGGGTGCGGACTTCGCGGCGGGCGCGCAGCAGAGCGCCGGGTAACTTCAGGCCGGCATAGTCCAGCCACAGCACCGGCACGTCCAGGGCCGCCATCTGCTCACCAATGTCCGTGGGCCGGCCGAAGCAGATAACCCGGTGCTTGAGCTGTTGCCGGGTTGCCTGCAGCAACCGCAGCAGACTCATCTCCGCACCGCCGGTATTCAGGCCTACAATTACATGCGTAATATTTTGCAGATGGGTAATATTTTGCGCCGCCGCCATAGGGCCGACATTGTCTATCAAGGGTGGCTAAAACGCGACAGCGAATTGGCCCGCCGGGCCCGCCGCGGCAACGGGCCGGCGTGCACCCCAAGGCTATTTCTCGCTGAACTTGATCCGTTTCCTGTTGGCATTCAGCACTTTTTCGCCGATGCCGCGCACCGCTAACAAATCTTCCAACGTAGAGAACTTACCGTGGCGTTCCCGGTAAGCAACAATGGCCTTGGCCCGCGACGTGCCCACACCGTCAAGCCGGGTGGACAACTGCTCCGCATCCGCTGCATTGACGTTAACGGTGGCCGGGTAGGGCTCAGCCGCAGGCTTGGCCGCCAGCGCCGCCTGCCCCGCCGCCAGGCCAAAAGCCAGCAACAGGCCCGCCAGCAGCAAGCGCACCTGGCGCAGCGGGGATGGCGGTGCCTGCCGCAGGCGGCTGGGCGGCACCGGGGTAGTTAAATGGGTCATAACAAGTCTCCGCATCAATTGGGACACTCATCTTAAGCTTGCCGCCAGGCCGCGGCTGGCGGACCGCCGCGCCGGGTAACGCCAGCGATCAACCCGGCGCTGACTGCGACTTTGCGGGCACGGCAAAGGTCCCCCATTGCCGGCACGTGGGGCAATGCCACATCAGATGCTGGCTGGCGAAGCCGCAGTTGCCGCATTGAAACTGGCTTTCCGCCACCACCACCCGGCTGACCTGGGCCATGACCTCAGCGCGGTCCACCTCGGGCTGTTCCAGCAGGCTCAGCAGCAACGGCAGGTGCGCTAACTGCGGTGCCCGGCTGATCTGCTGCAGCACCTCGTTGTGATCCACCGGCCGGCCGCGGCTTTGCAGAAACGCAATCCAGGCGCGCAGCACGGCGGGCTGCGGGTGGCGCTGCAGACCGCCTTGCAGAAATTGCTCAAAAGACGCATCGTCGCTCAGCCGTTCGCTGGCCTGTTGATACAGAGGCAGGAATACCGCAACCAGGTCCCCCTGCAGCTGTACCGCACGGCTGATGTGTTTTAAGACCTGTTTGTCGCGCCGCTGCAGAAAGGCAATCTGCGCCGCCAGCCAGTGGCCGCGCACCTGCCCGGGCGCCAGTTCCACCGCGCTGCGGGCCTGCTGGGCAGCCTGTTTCAGGTCCGCCGGCTGGGCATCCTGGCGGCCCAGCACCGTCTCCGCCAGCTCGCAATAGAAGTGGCTGACACGCAGCTTGAGCTTCTCATCACTCTTTAGCAGCCGTGCGCTGATGTCGATGGCCTGCTGCCAGGCGCGCTCCTGCTCGTACAGGTCCAGCAGCAACTCCAGCGCGGCGCTTTCCTGCAGCGCGCGCCGGCCGACTATCTGCAGCAACAGGTTTTCCGCCCGGTCCAGCAGCCCGGCAACGTGATAGTCCCGGGCCAGCTCCAGTTCAATCAACTGTTTGTTGGGGTTGTTCAACACCGGTGAGGCCAGCAGGTTCTGATGGATGCGGATGGCTTTGTCGACTTCTCCGCGCCGGCGCACCACCGATGCCATGGCCAGGTGCACATCAATTGTCTGGTCTGACACTTCCGCGCCGCGGATAAACTGGTCCACCCCCAGTTCCGGGCGGTCGCTGAGCAGGAAGTTCAGACCCTCATAATAGTCCTGGATAACCGCGTTACTGTCTTTACGGCGGGGACGTTCCCTGCGGCCCAGCAGGAAACCCGCCGCCACCGCCGCCAGCAGTACCAGGTACAACATCATATTGTGCGGCAGTTCCATCATGCCGGTTCCAGATTCTTACCCTATGTTCACCCATGCGTGATCTGCAGCCACCGCCGGCGGCGCAGTCCCGGTTAACTCTGCACCGCGCGCAAGCGCTCCAGTTCCGCCTCCGCCCGCGCCAGGGACTGGCGCAGCTTGCGGTTGGCCAGGCGGTGGCGCAGGTTTACCCACACCGCATTCAACAGACCAAACAGCAGCCCGGTGAGAAACGCAATCAACAGCCACCAGAACACACTCAGCGGCGGCGTCTGCCAGATGGCAAATGTTAGCGGCACCTCGGTCTGATTCACAAAGAGGGCGGCGAAGGTAAACGCAATCACCACCAACAAGAACACGACAAGGGTTTTCAACCAACTGATCAACGCATACTTCCCAGAAATAAACGCGGATAGGGGACTATATGTGATCCCCGGCGTCAAGTAAGTTCTATGCAACTTGCAGGAAAACCTGCAGCATCTTTTTAGGGACCGGGTTTAAGAAGCCGGTTTAAGGGCGGCTTTAAGGACCGGCGTGTTGGCGCTGATCAATACGCGCAAGCTGGGCCCTGAGCACACCTTTTGCCGACTTGAGCGCCTCAATTCTCTCGTCAATGCGCTGCAGCTGGTTGTGCACCACCTGACGCTGTTCATCAAATGACAGGTCACCCGCCATCAGCGGATCGAGGATGGCCTTCATTTCACCCAGCGCAAAGCCGGAACGCCGGCCTATGCGGATCAGCTCCAGCCGTTCCAGGGCCTGCTCATCGTAGTGCCGGTACGCCCGGGTACCCGCCGCTTTCCACACCGGCTGCAACAGGCCCATGGATTCGTAGTGGCGCACGGTGTCCCTGGACAACCCGCTCTTTCTGCACAACTCACCTATCAGCATTCCAGCACTCCAAGCCAGCATTCAGTACTTGACTGTGGGGTATACCCCCTGGATTAGACTCTGACAATACCCATTCTGCAAAGGATACTTCATGTCCAGGAACCACCCCGATCAAGCTGTAGACGCCAGCCGGCTGCTGGCCCTGCGTGAACAACTGGAGGCCCGTTGGGCCCGCGACTATCTGCACGGTCCGGACCCGGCGGCGCCGTTCGATTTTTTGTCAGGTCACTGGCAGATGACCCGGCGCGCATTTGACCTGCAGGGTAACGTCACCGCCGAGTCCGCCGGCAGGCTGCACGCCGGATACCTGCTGGACGGCCGGGTACTGCAGGAGGAGTACCATTCTTATCTGCCGGACGGGCGTATATTCCGCGGCGGCGTCGGCTTACATACCTACATACCCGACAACCCCGGCAGCGGCCGTTGGCTGACCGCTTCCGTCGACGCCGCCATCGGCGTGAACACCGCCACCGTGTTGCCGGACGGCAACACGTTCTACTATGAAAATACTTTTGAAATCCAAGGCGCCACGGTACATCTGCGCGGACGCTGGTTTGATATTCAGACCGATGCGGTCAGCTGGGTGGGCGCCGGCAGCATTGACGGCAGCACATGGTTCAAGACGTACGAGGTTGAGTCACGGCGGATTTCCGCCGCCGCTTTCCATGTCCCGCCCTAACGCATCGTTTACCCGGTCGCGCAGCTCTTTGCCGGGTTTGAAATGCGGCACATATTTACCGGCCAGACCCACCGATTCACCGGTTTTCGGGTTGCGGCCGATGCGCGGCGCCCGGTAATGCAGGCTGAAGCTGCCAAAACCACGGATCTCGATGCGCTCGCCGCTGGCGAGCACATGAGACATCTGTTCGATCATGGTTTTTACCGCCAGCTCCACATCCTTGCTGGTCAACTGCGAACCGGACACCTGGGACTGAGCCAGCACAATGCGCTCAATCAGCTCCGACTTAGTCATGCTTTCTTCTGACATCGTACTACCCGGTCCCGGTCTGCTTAGGCTGCATCACGGCCGCGCTAGTCGTCCTGACGATCCATCTGCGCCTTGATCAGATCACCCAGGGTAGCAGTACCCGGGCGTTCCGTTTCCTGACGCTGGTGATCGCGCACCGCCTGCCGTTCGTCATCAATCTCCTTGGCTTTAATGGAGAGGCCGATGGAACGGTTCTTGCGGTCCACGCTGACAATTTTCACCTCTATACCGTCACCTACGTTCAACACGTTGCGGGCGTCTTCCACCCGGTCGATGCTGATTTCGGACGCTTTCAGCACGCCAATAACGTCTTCAGCCAGTTCAATCAGCGCTTCCTTCGGCTCCACTTCTTTGATGGTGCCGTTGACGATACTGCCGCGGTCGTTAACCGCGGTGTAATCGCTGAACGGATCCTGATCGAGCTGTTTGATGCCCAGGCTGATGCGCTCGCGTTCCGGATCCACGCTGAGGATCAACGTTTCGATCTCTTCACCCTTGGAGTAACGGCGTACCGCCGTTTCGCCGGCTTCGTTCCAGGAGATGTCGGACAGATGCACCAGGCCGTCGATACCGCCGTCCAGGCCAATGAAGATGCCAAAATCCGTAATGGATTTGATGTTGCCCGAGATGCGGTCGCCTTTGGCGTGGCTGATGCTGAATTCTTCCCAGGGGTTGGGGCGGCACTGCTTGATACCCAGGGAGATGCGGCGGCGGTCTTCGTCGATGTCCAGCACCATCACCTCCACCTGGTCACCCACGTTGACCACCTTGGACGGATGAATGTTCTTGTTGGTCCAGTCCATTTCGGACACGTGTACCAGGCCTTCCACACCCTCTTCGATTTCCGCAAAACAGCCGTAGTCGGTGAGGTTGGTGACCGTTGCCAGCACCCGCGCCCCTTCCGGGTAGCGGCGCACTATGTTGATCCACGGATCATCACCCAGTTGTTTCATGCCCAGGCTGACGCGGTTTTTCTCGCGGTCGAACTTGAGAATGCGTACGTTGACCTCATCACCGACGTTGACCATCTCGCTGGGATGGCGGATGCGCTTCCAGGCCATGTCAGTGATATGCAACAGGCCGTCGACGCCGCCGAGGTCAACAAAGGCGCCGTAGTCGGTGAGGTTCTTAACAATACCCTTCACGTCCTGGCCTTCCTGCAGCGACGCCAGCAAGGCTTCCCGCTCGTGGCTGTTTTCTTCTTCCAGCACGGCGCGGCGGCTGACCACCACGTTGTTGCGCTTCTGGTCCAGCTTGATGACTTTGAATTCCAGCGGCTTGCCTTCCAGATGAGCGGTCTCCCGCAGCGGACGGATGTCCACCAGAGAACCGGGCAGGAAGGCGCGGATATCGTTGATGTCTACGGTGAAGCCGCCTTTGACTTTACCGTTAATAATACCGGTGACCACTTCGTGGCCTTCATGGGCGGTTTCCAGCTGCTGCCAGCTTTCCGCGCGCCGGGCTTTTTCCCGCGACAGGCGGGTTTCACCCCAACCGTCGTCAACCACCTCCATCGCCACCTTAACCTGGTCGCCGATGCTGAGGGAAAACTCACCCTGTTCGTTGACAAACTGGCTCTTGGGAATCACACCTTCGGACTTCAAGCCGGCGTGTACCACCACCCAATCGTCGTCAATCTCTACCACCGTGCCGGTTACGATGGACCCGGGGGCCATCTCGATGGTCTGTAAACTCTCTTCAAATAGTTCGGCAAAAGATTCGCTCATAAATTTATGTTCAACCCTGCGTACCGACCCCGGAGTGCGAATCCCCGCTTAAGAATAAAAGCTTAAGAATTAAACCTGGGGCTGAATCTGGGTAAGCAGAGCTCTCCTTTCAGTTAGTTAATGTAAATTGCGCCGTCGCCAAACCGGCCCGCGGTTTAAGCTGCCCGATGCAGCAAACCCGAACTGGCCTTAACTGTATAAACCCAGTTGCCTGGCTTCCTCCAGTACCCGCTGCAAAACGGTGTCTATCGACATATTTGTACTGTCGATGACCAACGCGTCCTCCGCGGGTTTTAACGGCGCTACGGCACGCCCTCTATCTCGAGCATCCCGTTCGTGGATCTGCTCAAGAAGGCCGCGCAAGCTAACACTTAAGCCCTTGTTTTTCAACTGTTTATAGCGACGCAGAGCACGCTCTTCAGGGCTTGCGTCGAGGAATATTTTGAGCCCGGCATCCGGAAATACCACCGTGCCCATGTCGCGGCCGTCCGCCACCAGACCCGGCAAGCGGCGGAAATTGTGCTGCAGCGCCAGTACCGCCTGGCGCACCGCCGGCAACGCTGCCACCACCGAGGCCTGCACGCCGGCGTCTTCGGTGCGGATCCGCTCCGCCAGGTCCATCAGCGTGTCCGCAACCCGCACCTTCACCTGCCCGTCCGTGAAGGTGATGTCCAGTTGCGCCGCCCGCGCCGCGACGGCGGCTTCCGCGGCGGGATCGATGTTTTCCAGGGCACAGACGCAGCCGATGATCCGGTACAACGCCCCCGAATCAAGCAGGTGCCAGCCCAGTTGCCGGGCCAGGGCTTTGGCCAACGTGCCTTTCCCGGAACCGCTGGGCCCGTCCACCGCAATCACCGGCACGGCTGCGGCGCCCTGCGGCCCTGCTTCAGACATTCAGCACTTCCGGCAGCACGTCCAGAAACCGCTGGTTTTCCTCCGGCAGGCCGATGCTCACCCGCAGGTGCCGGGGCAAACCGTACTCCGCCACCGGCCGCACAATCACCCCGTGGCGCAGCAACTGCTGGAATACTTCGGGGCCGTCGCCGCCGCAGTCGAAACTGACAAAATTGCCCATGGAGGGAATATACGGCAAACCCAACGCGGACAGACCCGCGGTAAGCTGTTGCATGCCCTGCTGGTTGAGCTGCAGCGAGCTGCTGACAAACTGCGCGTCCTGCAACGCCGCGGCGGCGGCAGCCAGCCCCAGACTGTTGACGTTGAACGGCTGGCGCGCGCGGTTCAAGAGGTCCGCAAATTCCGGGGTGCTGACACTGTAGCCCACGCGCAACGCCGCCAGGCCGTGAATCTTGGAAAACGTGCGGGTAATAATCAGGTTCGGGTAGCGCTGCTGCAGGGCCAGGCCGTTCGGATATTCCGGGTCCGTGCCGAACTCAAAATAAGCTTCGTCCAGCACTACCCAGACCTGCCGGGGCAGTTCATCGAGAAAACCGGTCAGCGCCGCCGTGCTGACCCAGGTGCCGGTGGGGTTGTTCGGATTAGCAATAAACACCACCCGGGTACGCTCGTTCACCGCCGCCAGCATGCCGGCCAGATCCGTGCCGTAGTCCACCGCCGGCACCGTCACCAGGGTGCCGCCGGCACAGGTGACCGCCAGGCGGTAGACGACAAAACTGTGCTCGGCAATGATGGCTTCAAAACCCGGCTGTACGGTAACCCGCGCGATCAGATCCAGCACGTCATTGCTGCCGTTGCCGAGGGTAATCTGTTCCGCTGTGACGCCCAGATGTTCAACCAGCGCCTGGCGCAGGACAAACCCATTGCCGTCCGGGTAACGGGACAGCTCCTGCAATTGCGCGGCGATGGCTTCCTGCACCAGCGGCCCCGGGCCGCGCGGGTTTTCGTTGCTGGCAAGCTTAACAATATGCTCGATGCCCAGTTCCCGGGCCAGCTCATCAATCGGTTTACCCGGCTGATAAGGCATCAACCCGGCAATGCCGGCGTGGGTGTTTTCCATTATCTGTTTCCGGTTTTCGCCAATGAGTGTACCGGGCCGCTCAGCCGAGCGCCTGGGGATAAGAACCCAGCGTTCTCACTTCAAACGCCACCTTCTGAATGGCCTTTAATACCTGCCCGGCGTTGTTGTCGTCCTGATGGCCGTCGAAGTCGATAAAAAATACATACGACCAGTCGCCGGTGCGCGCCGGGCGCGTCTCGATGCGGGTCAGGCTGATGCCGAATTCCTCAAACGGCCGCAGCACGCGCAGCAGGGCGCCGGGTTCATTACGCACGGAGACCAGCAGCGAGGTTTTGTCGCGGCCGCTGATCCCCACATCCTGGCGCCCCAGCACCAGGAAGCGGGTCTTGTTGTCCGGTTGGTCTTCGATATTGGCGGACAGCACCCGCAGCGCGTAACGTTCCGCCGCCATCTGCCCGGCAATGGCCGCCACCGCCGGATTTTCCGCCGCCAGCCGGGCCGCTTCCGCGTTGCTGGCCACCACCCGCCGGGGCACCCCGGGATAATGGCGGTCCAGCCAGCCGCGGCACTGGGCCAGGCTCTGGGCGTGGCTGAGAATCTCCGTCACTTCACCCTCGGCGGCTTCGGCGCGCAACAGGGCATGATGGATGGGCATCACCACTTCCGCACAGATCTTCACCTTGGCGGTGAGGAAACAGTCCAGCGTATGGTTGACCATGCCTTCGGTGGAATTTTCCACCGGCACCACGCCGTAGTGGGCAGCCTGGCACTCCACTTCGCGGAACACTTCGTCGATGGAAGCCAGCGGGCGGGTGGCGGCAAAATGCCCGAACTGTTTCACCGCGGCTGCTTCGGTATAGGTGCCCTGGGGGCCAAAATAAGCCACCGTCAGCGGCATCTCCAGATTCAGACAGCAGGAGATGACCTCGCGGAACAGGCGCGCCACGTCTTCATCACTCAACGGCCCGGCGTTGTCCGCCATCAGCGCGTTGAGTATCTGCGCTTCCCGTTCCGGACGGTAAAATACCGGCGGCTGCTCAGCCTGCTGGCCCTGTTTGATCTCACCCACTTCAAGGGCGCACTGGGCGCGCTCGTTGAGCAGCGTCAGCAACTGCCGGTCTATGGCATCTATGCGCTGCCGCAGGGGTTTGAGTTTTTCGTCATCCGCGCTCACGCTCGAACTCTCGCATATATCCGGTCAATGCATCCACCGCCGTCTGCGGCACCGCATTGTAAATGCTGGCGCGCATGCCGCCGACGCTGCGGTGGCCTTTCAGGTTCATCAGTCCGCGCGCCTCGGCGCCGGCCAGAAATTCTTTGTCTAAAGACGCATCCGGCAGCGTAAACGGCACATTCATCATGGAGCGGTTGGCGCTCTCCACCGGTGAATGATAAAAGTTGCTGCCGTCGATCAGGGTGTAGAGGCTGTCCGCCTTGGCCTGGTTGCGGGCCTGGATGCCGGCCAGTCCACCCTGTTCTTTCACCCACTTGAAGACCAGCCCGGCCAGATACCAGGCATAGGTCGGCGGCGTATTGGACATGGAATCCGCCTCCGCCTGCACCGCGTAATCCAGCGGCGTGGGGGTTTCCCCGCGGGCCCGGCCGCACAACTCTTTGCGCACAATCACCACCGTCAGTCCCGCCGGGCCGATATTCTTCTGCGCGCCGGCATAAATGAGGCCGTAAGCGGACACGTCCACCGGCCGGGAGAGGATATCCGACGACATATCCGCCACTACCGGCACCGCGGATTCGGGTACCTGGTTGAACTGCACCCCGCCAATGGTTTCGTTGGAACACAGGTGCAGGTAGCGGGCGTCCGCGGAGAGCTGCCATTGATCCGCCGCCGGCACCCGGTCGTAATTGCTGTCCGCGCTGCTGGCCACCACATTTACGCTGCAATATTTGCCGGCCTCCTTGATGGCCTTTTTCGACCAGCTGCCGGTGTCCAGGTAATCCACCGGATCTCCCGGGCGGGTCAGGTTCAGCGGGATGGCGGCAAACTGGGTGGTGGCGCCGCCCTGCAGGAACAATACATGGTAGTCGTCAGGCACCTGCATCAGCTCACGCAGGTCCGCCTCCGCGTGTGCGGCAATCTCAACAAATTCCGCGCTGCGGTGGCTCATCTCCATCACCGACATGCCGCTGCCCTGGTAGTCCAGCATTTCTGCCTGGGCCTGGGCCAGTACTTCTTCGGGTAATGCTGCCGGTCCGGCAGAAAAATTATGCGTTCTCGCCACTGGCTTGCCTATTGTCCTTCTGGTTGTGGTTGGGTTGGTTATCAATCCGGCGGCTGCCGCCGCGGTTGGTTAATCGGCTTGCGGATCAGCGCCTTCCACATCACCGTCGTCAATCTGTTCCGCGATGCGCTCCACGCTGTTCAACAGTTCTTCGCCTTTCAGGTTGATCAACTTCACGCCCTGGGTGTTGCGGCCCAGTACCGACACTTCGTCGCCGGCCGTGCGCACCAGCGTGCCCAGGTTGGAAATCAGCATCAGTTCGTCACCGGCAAAAATCTGCGCGGCGCCGACAATGCGGCCGTTGCGGTCGCTGACTTTCATGGCAATCACACCCTGGGTGCCGCGGCCTTTAACCGGAAAATCTTCCACCGGGGTGCGCTTGCCGTAGCCGTGTTCACTGGCGCTCAAGACAAAACCATCACTTTTAGGAATGATCAGCGAGATTACGCGCTGGCCGCCGCCCAGCTTAATGCCGCGCACGCCTTTTGCGGTGCGGCCCATGGCGCGCACATCACTTTCCTTGAAGCGCACGGCTTTACCGGCGCTGCTGCACAACAGCACGTCACAGGTACCGTCGGTGATGGCGACCCCCACCAGGGTGTTGCCCTCTTCCAGCTCCAGCGCGATCAGGCCGCTGGGCCGCGGCCGGGAAAACTGTTCCAGCGGGGTCTTTTTCACCGTGCCGTTGGCGGTCGCCATAAACACAAAGTGATCGCTGGCATATTCGCTGATGGGCAGGATGGCGGTAATGCGTTCATCCCCCGCCAGCGGCAGGATGTTCACCATCGGCCGGCCTTTGGCGTTGCGGCTGCCCTGGGGGATCTGAAACACTTTCAACCAGTACACCTTGCCGACATTGGAAAAGCACAGCATGGTGTCGTGGGAGTTGGCGATCACCAGATGCTCAACAAAGTCTTCGTCTTTGACGCTGGTGGCGGCTTTACCGCGGCCGCCGCGGCGCTGCTGCTGGTAAATCTCCAACGGCTGGGTTTTGCCGTAACCCTGATGGGAGATGGTCACCACCAGATCTTCTTCGGTAATCAGATCCTCAACAGAAAGATCCTGTTGGGTAGCAACAATTTCGGTGCGCCGCTCGTCGCCGTAGCCGTCCTTGATGTCCACCAGCTCATCATGGATCACCTGCAGCAGCCGTTCATGAGAGCCGAGAATCTCCAGCAGATCCGCTATTTCATCCAGCACACCCTGGTAATCTTCCATCAGCTTGTCCTGCTCCATGGCGGTGAGCCGGTGCAGGCGGATCTCCAGAATGGCCTGGGCCTGTTCCTCGGTGAGCCGGTAAGTACCGTCGGTGAAGCCGAACTCCTCGCTTAAGCCGTCCGGCCGGCAGGCGTCGCTGCCGACTTTTTCCAGCAGTGCCTGCAGCGCTTCCGCCACCCAGCGGCGTTCCATCAGCGCCGCCCGCGCATCCGCCGCCGAGGCTGAATTTTTGATCAGCTCAATGACGGCATCGATATTGGCCAG
>JANQOA010000023.1 GCA_028279305.1 Pseudomonadales bacterium | reverse complement strand
AGGGTATTGATCAGCGGTATGCCAGGGCGATTGCGGACGGTCGTTTGTTCGAGGCCGGTGCGATTATGTCTAGGAGCTTGTATCCGGACGCAAAGTTTCCATTTCTTCCCAGGCTGATGCTCGGCACGATGACAAAACTCCTTGCCGGTAGCTTCCATGAGCATATGGCCAATGACGTGGTAGTGGAGGCAGAAGCGGAACGCACGTTTGATGCGCGGGAAGCGTTGCCACGCGTCACGGTTCCGGTATTGCTGATCGGTGGCGATGAAGACGCTTACTTTCCGGAGGCGTTGACTAGGGAGACTGCCTCCCTGATCCCGAATTGCACACTCAAGCTTTATGAAGGCCAGGGCCACATGCAAGCGGCGATGGATAAGCGCATCGCCCCAGATATTTTGGCGTTTATTAAATCGGCGGCCGCTTAAATCCCACTCCATCCAAGAGAAGTAGAGGACAAGCATGCTTACTGCAACAGAACTGTATCCACTCACGACCACCCTCTGGATTGTGTTGTGGGTTGAGGTGGTGATCTATCTCGGCACAGGGCTCTATGAAGCGTTTGATGACTACTATTACAAATCTCCGAAGTGGGTGTTCGTAAACGAGCGTCTTAACACATACATCTGGTTCCGTGACAAAAAGAACCACAAGATGCATGCCTCCCTGGCCATGGTGTTAGGGCTGATTGCGCTCAACGGCGTGCTGGAAGGCGCAGTTTTTCGTTTTGAGATAGAACTGATCTTCATCAGTCTCGCGCTATTGAACATGAGCATCTGGTGCATGGCGCCGCCGTGTAAGCAATTGGCCTGGAAGATGCTACCGGTTGCCCCTGAATTCCATTTGCAGTACATCTCTTTCATGTTCTTTGCGGACCTGATCAGGCTTGAAGTCCTTGCGCTGTGCGTTTTCTTTAACCTGTGGGGGATCTTTGTGTTCTTCAGAAGAACGCTGAGGCTGTCGGAAGCACCCCAGACCTATGAAGAATTGAGAGCGCACATGGTTGAAGCTGGTGCAGGTGCGGACCTTGTCATGTGGGACAAAGTCTTGGGCCATAAGGAACCTGAGGCAACAGAGTTGTAGGCCGGTGCGCTAAGCAGCCGTTCAACATAAGAAAAAGTGTCAGTCGCATAAGTTCTGTCGCCCAACAATAGTGCGTTTTATCTCTACCAGCGGGACGATGCAGCCCGTGTCATTGCACCATTTGGAGAGATAGTTGAAAAAACAACTTATTGGAAGCGTACTGGTTGCACTTCTGACGATTGGCGGGGTCGGGCAACGTTCAGCTGCGGCGGATGACAACGTCATTGAGGAGGTTGTCGTCACGGCGCAGAAACGTGAGCAGTCCCTGCAAGACGTGCCCCTCGCCATCCAGGTCACCGACGGTGACTTCCTTGATCGAAACAATATCAAGAGTTTGCGCGAAGCGGTGAATTTTATCCCCGGTGCTGCTCAGGGTGAGGCTCTCAGCACTGAGCAAACCCGAATTCAGCTGCGCGGCATCCCACAAATTGTGGGTGATCCAACACTTGGCTACTACATTGGCGATACACCATTCTACTTTCCGTTGATGCTCTGGGCGCCGGTGGTACGCACCTCGGGTCTTGAGCGCATCGAGGTGGTGAAGGGACCTCAAAGCACCCTGTATGGCAATGGCGCCATGGGCGGTGTTTTACGGGTCATTCCAAAGCAGCCTGATCTCGAAGAGTTTGATGCGGCGATTAATGTGGGCTTCACGTCGATCGAGGAGGGTGAGGATGGTCACTACGGCGACGCCTCAGTCAGCATTCCACTGGTTGAAGGTAAAGCCGGGCTCAGAGTTTCCGCTGGCATGGAAAAAACCGGGGGTTGGATCGATGTGCAGCCGCACGCGATTAACTTTGCCACGTTTGCTTATGAACCCAGCGGGCCGCCTCGAGAAGACTTCGGTGAGAACGATGTGACGGACTACCGAGTGCAGCTTCTGGTGGAACCGACGGACAAGCTGTCTCTTGAATTTATGGTCCAGCACAACGAGAGCGAAACGTCTCCAACAGGCTTTGTTGGGATAGATACCGATGATCCGCCGACCTCAACCGACGCGACCCCGAGCCTCACTTTCGACAACACGGACTACGATCTGTATTCCGGAAAGATTAGCTACGACTTTGAATCCGTGACGGTGACCTCCGTTTTCACGCAGCTCGACTACGAGGAACTCTGGCAAAGCTCATTCATTTCAAATTTCGGTTTACCATCGGCTGTTGCCTACGATGCAGATTCGTTCAGTAACGAAACGCGGCTCGTCTCGAATTTCGATGGTCCGTTTCAGTTTGTCGCTGGCATTTATTATGTCGACGCTGAGGTCGAAGTGTTAATTGATGTTGCCGAGTTTCCGCTTCTCATGGTGCCGAGGATTCTGAGCACCGCGTCCATCGAGTCTGAGCAGAAGTCCGTGTTTGGCGAAGTGACCTACGATCTGAACGACCAGTGGACTGCGCTGGTGGGTTTGCGTTGGTTTGAAGACGATAGGACGGTGGCTGAAAACGACAACATCGGAGGTTTTCCGATCCCGTATCCGACTAGCGAAGATACCTTTGACAGCGTGAATCCGCGCTTCAATCTGTCGTACATGCCTGACGAAAACCGGCATTACTACTTCAATGCGGCAAAAGGCTTTCGGTCAGGCATATTCAACGGGGTGTCTAGCTGCGCAAGTATTCCGGCAATGAGCCCTTTGGCTGCTGCCTGCCCTGCGACCGTAGATTCGGATGAGCTCTGGAGTTATGAGATCGGCACCAAGCAGACTCTGGCCGATGGCGCGGTGATACTGGACGCGTCCCTCTACTATCAGGACTGGACGGACGTGCAGGGTGCCGCACGACTTGGCACGATTACCACATCGTTCCAACTGGGCGATGTTGATGGCTTCGGCATTGACCTGGGTCTCACCTGGAGACCCGAGGCAGTGCCGGGTCTAAACCTCATTGTGGCTGCCAACTGGAACAACTTGGAATTCAGCTCGCTTGATCCGGTGATCGAAAGTGCGATGGGACCGTTCTTCTCTGAAGGCGACGACGTACCGGGTACGCCGCCTTGGTCTGCTTCGATATCAGCACTTTACGGCTGGCAGATCAGCGATACCATCGGTGGTGACTTGCTGGTCTCTTACAGTCATAAAGACGGCTACAGCGCCTCTGTTGGTTCGTTAGATGAGGCGGACACGCAGAGTTACCTAAATATGCGGTTCAGCCTCTTGTTCGGTGAGAATTTTGCGGTGTCGCTCTTTGGTAACAACCTGACGGATGAAGATGGCAGTTTGTTCGTTCAGTCAGGTCCGCTTTATGCCGGAGATCTCAAGACCATTCCCACGCCGCGTGAGTTTGGCATCGAGCTTTCCTACCAGATGTAGAACCCTTCTCGGATCCAGGGCGGAGTCGTCCTGGATCCTGTTCTTCTAAATTCCCAATTGTCTGTGCGAACACAACGCCGATGCGAATACTCGTCGAAGATTGCTCGGTGCTCGACGATCCGCGTGCACGCAGCGCGCTTGCACTTTTAGTAACCAATAAGGTAAGAATGATCCAGCATACTGAACGGGAGAGGGTTCATGGGCTCCTCAACCGACAAGCCGGATATTCGACCTGCCATCGCAGGTGACGTGGAAAGTTTCAGTGATATCCAATCGCTGCTAAAGAGGATGCAGCAAGAACTCCCAGATTCCCCATTTGGGAAAGCTGGGGTTTGGCAAATGCCTGATGCGCTAACGGCCGACGGCACCGCGGTGCGCACGCTCTTGAATCCTGACCTCATGGACGGCGAGCTCGAGATTTATCGCGTTTTTCCGGGCCTGAGTGTCAGCACGGTTAGCTTTGTGGCGAAAGACGTCGATACCATCCACCAGATCGCCGAAAAAGCTGTCGAGGAAGAAGAAGAGATCATGGTTCGCTTATTCCAGTATGGCCAGATCGTCTATAAGTTCGGCGACCACGTGATCGACAGTGAGGTCACCCCGGGGGTGCTTTCTTTCAGACCGGAAAAGGGGCGTAGCGGGTATCAGCTGAGAGCGGGCGAGAAAATCAGGGTGACGATGTTTGTGATTACCGAGGAGGGTGAACGCGAGGTCTGGCATCGGCTTGGCATTGCACCGTTGAAACTGTTCCAGGAAGTGAGAGCGGCGAAGGACCCAGCGGACCGAGTGTTTGCGCTGCCTAGCACCGACGCGTTCAGACACTTTTCCGCCTCATTATCGTACCTACCAGCATCGGGTGCCGCGCGAACGACGTACCTGAAGTTAAAGGTCGGTGAGTTATTCTGTTTGTTGAGTGACGTCAGGCCAGATGAAAATCAAGACACTCAATCTGATATTCCGTTGTCGGAGGTCAGAAAACTCTCTCGTGCCAGAATTATTCTTGAGGAGCGCGACGGCGAATCTATCCCCATTACGGATCTTAGCGCCATGGTAGGGCTCAATCGCCGTAAGTTGACCGAAGGATTTAAAGCGGTGTTTGGCGAATCCGTTGCAGGCTACGCATTGGAACTGCGCATGCGCAAAGGTTATCAGCTCCTTAAAGAAAGTCCGCTCCCGGTGCATGAGATCGCCATCGAGTGTGGCTATGAGCATCCGAGCAACTTCACCATTGCCTTCCGTCGTCGTTTCGGCGCGAGCCCGTCGGAGGTCAGAGCGGAAAAATAGCGGCTCGACCACTAAGCATAAGAAAAAGTGTCAATCGCATAGCATTGAGCGGGCCACAATAGTGCGCTTTCCCTTCCGGTTGTGGAGGATTCCCACTCCAAGTATTCCCGGGAGAGAAAACTGTGCGGCGAACGATCTTGTTTTTAGGTTGCGTCTTTCTGTCTTGCCTGTTGCCACCTGGTGTTGCCGGAGCGGCTGCGAAGAAGTGTGAAGCGCTTTATCAGCTGACGGACGGTACACATTTGGTTGAGCCTGGGCGTCTGGTCGCCGCATCGGCTCAAATCCCTGAGCATTGTCAGGTCAATGGCGTCATCGATGGCACAATCCGTTTTCAGGTGAGCATGCCTCTCGAACGCTGGACCGGTCGACTGATGTATCACGCGCCAGGTGGGCTTGCCGGTGTGATCGGTGACACCACCAGCCTGCTCGATGAAGGGTTTGCGATGGCGACCACCGATGCGGCGAACCCCACCCAGAATGATCACACGTTCTATCGCGATGACGAGCGCAAGCTCAACTTTGCGTTTCGCGCCAACCACCTGACCACCAAGCTCAGCAAACACATTATCGCCACCTTCTACGGACGGGAGGTCGAGCACGCCTACCTGTGGGGGTGTTCCAACGGTGGTCGCGCGGCACTCATGGAAGCGCTGCGATATCCCGATGATTTCGACGGCATCATTGCCGGAGATCCGGCCATCGACTACGGCACCGGGCTCCTGGCGTTCTCACTGGAGGGCGCCCGTATGCAACGGGCACACCCGCTCACGCCGGATTCGGTGGCGTTATTGGATGCAAATACCCGGCGCGCCTGCGACATGCTCGATGGGGTGGCGGACGGCATCATCGGTGACCCGCGTAAGTGCACGATGGATTTATTGAACCTGGACAGGTTGGCCTGCCAGGGCGCTCCGGCAGCCGACTGTCTCACGGAAGGTCAGATCGAAACCGCACGGTTTTTCTATACCGGCATCACGGACGAGTCCGGCAACGTGGTTGTGCCGGGCAACTACCCAGGGTCGGGGCTGGGCGGGGACTTTGAGCTCTGGGTGACGGGGAACCCGTCGTTCATGCTGGAGCCTGCCAACGACCTGACGGCAACGGTGATCGAAAGCGTCATGCACAGAAAGCCCGGTTTTTCGCTGGAAGCGTTCGACACGGTGGCCGATTTGGAAGAGCTCGGCCGTGTCATGCACGCCGTTGATATCCCGACGCCTGACTTCTCCGCGTTCCATGCCAACGGTGGCAAGCTGATCATCTACAACGGTTGGAACGACCATCCCTGCCGCGCCAAAGTTCTCGAAGAATGGTACTTCGAAACCGAGGACATCAACGGAAAAGAAAAGACCGATGAGTTTCTGCGCACGTTCATGGTGCCAGGCATGGTGCATTGCGCCGGTGGCCCCGGCGCCTGGGCTGCGGACTACGTGCAGGCCATCGTCGACTGGGTGGAAAACGACAAAGCACCCGACCGCATCATCGCCGAGCACCCTGGCGCGCTGACCTTTATTGAGGCCACCGCCATCGCACCCGATCAGGTTGTGAGCTGGGCAGAAGTGGTGCTGGAAGCGCACCTGGCGAACCCGGATGCAAAGCGATTCTCGCGGCCGCTGTGTCCCTATCCGCAGTATGCCCAATACAAGGGATCCGGATCGCCTGACAAGGCGGAGAACTTCGCGTGTGTCGAAGACTAATGGGATAGACTGAGATGAGCCTGAGTGCGCAGATTGAGCAGAGCTATGCCGCCGCGGTAGAAGGGTTGGATATCCCCTGGATGCTTGAGCAGTGGGCGGAAAGAGCGCCGGGCAAGAATGCACTGATCTGGTGTCCGTTTGATGGCGAGTACCAGAACGTCACCTATGCGGAGCTCTTTACCCAGGCTCGACGCCTCGCAGCGGGTTTGAGCGCGCGGGGTGTGAAGCCCGACGACTTTGTCATCCTGCATATGGACAACTCCCCTGAATTCATCGTGAGCTGGTATGCCTGCGCGATCCTCGGAGCCGTGGCGGTTTCGACTAACACCCGCTCGGTTGCGCGGGATCTGAGTTACTTTGCGGAAGTGACTGAGGCGGTTTGTAGTCTGACTCAGCCGAAGTTCGCCAAGTTGATCAAAGAAGCGTGTCCTGATCTGTCGTTTATTGGGGTCACCGACAACGATGCCGGCGAGTTTCATGAGGATGCCCCTGCGGCGATCAAAGCGATTGAGGGGGTCGCGTTTGATGAATTGTTCGAATCGCAGCCAATTACACTTCGCGCGCCGGATCCCGCTCACAGCTTGAGCATCCAGTTCACCTCGGGCACCACGTCACGGCCCAAGGCGGTGCTCTGGACCCACGGCAACGGGGTGTGGGCCGCCAAAACCAACGCGCAACATCTGCGGGTTCGGCACGAAGACGTCACGTCCACCTCTTTCCCGCTGTTTCATACCAACGCGCAGTCTTATTCCATGCTGACAACCCATTGGACGGGCGGCACATTGGTTCTGCAGCCGAGGTTTTCATCTTCGCGCTACTGGCAGGTTATCCTCGAGCACAACGTGACGTGGACCACCATGATCGGATTCTCGCTAAAGGCGATGTCGACCCAGCCCGTACCAGAGCACCAATTACGCTTTTTCCTGCTGGGTGTGCGATCACAGGAAGTGGAAGAATACTTTGGCGTTGCAACGATCGGTTACTGGGGCATGACGGAAACTGTGACGCAAGGGACGATTGCTGATTACGACCACCTGGGCCCATCGATGAACATTGGCCGGTGTGCGCCGGAGTACCAGATTCAGGTTCGAAAAGGCAGCGGAGATTTATGCAGACCTGGCGAGCGGGGCCGGCTTTTCTTTCGCGGTGTCCCTGGCGTGACGATGTTCAAGGAGTACTACAAGAATCCCGATGCAATGGCGTCTTCGTTCGATGATAACGGCTGGTTCGATACCGGTGACGTTGTCAGCCGCGACGAAAATGGCTGGCTCTACTTTTCCGACCGTGACAAGGACATGCTGAAGGTGGGTGCGGAAAACGTGGCCGCGTCAGAAATAGAAACGGTCATCATGCAGACGGGGCTAGTCTCTGAACTTGCCGTAGTGGGGCAGAAACACTACATGCTCGACGAAGTGCCGGTGGTGTTTGTTATCCCGTCGGATGCAAGCCTGGATGCGGCAATGATCGAAAAACTGATCATCGAGCACTGCAGGGCAAATTTGCCCGATTTCAAGGTGGTCCGCAGCGTATATGTAGTTGATGAACTGCCGCGCTCGACGCTCAATAAGATTACCAAGACCATATTAAGAGAACGGCTTCCGCCAATCGAGAAAAAGGCCTAGGAGAACGGTATGAACCGAAAAGTCATTGTTGGCGGTGTTGGCATGGGCAAATTCACCAAACCGAGCGACAAGCAGCCCTACGAGCTGATGGGCAGGAACGCGGTGCAGCTTGCGCTCGAGGACGCGGGTGTGGAACTTGCCGACATACAGCAGGCCTACGCGAGTTATGTTTATGGAGACAGCGCTTGTGGACAGAAGGTGATCAACGAGCTCGGCATGCCGGGCTTCCCCATCTTTAACGTCAATAACAACTGCTCGTCCGGCTCATCGGCGATCTATCTTGCCCGTCAGGCGGTTGAATCGGACCTTGTCGATTGTGCGCTCGCCTTCGGGTTTGAGCAGATGCAGGCAGGTGCCCTTGGTAGTCACTGGGACGACAGAACCAGTCCGGCAAAGGAGACATTTGAAGCGCTGATGCAGGTGAGCCCGACTAACGAACTGGATGCACCGCCCGCGGCGATCATGTTTGGCCTGGCTGGTGCTGAATACATGGAGACTTACGATGCCAAGCCTGATCTTTTTGCGAAGGTGGCCGTGAAAAGCCGCACGCATGCCGCCAGGAATCCCCATGCGGTCTTCACGGCTCCAATTACGCAGGCGGATGTCGAAGGTGCGCAGGTTGTATTCGGCGGCTATCTGACGCGGTTGATGTGTTGCCCGCCAACCTGTGGTGCCGCGGCTGCAGTCTTTGTCAGCGAAGATTTCGCCCGCAGGAAAGGTTTAAGATCCGACGTGTTGATTGCCGGTCAGGGTATGGCCACCGACACTGAAGTCATCTATGAGCGAACCGTCAATGCCGTGGGCCGCGACAATACCGTTCGTGCGGCAAAAGACGCGTATGAGCAGGCGGGGCTTGGACCGGAGCAGTTGGATGTGGTGGAGCTGCACGATTGCTTCACCCCTAATGAGGTAATCACCTATGAAAGCCTGGGACTCTGCGGCGAAGGCCAAGCTGCGCGGTTTGTTGAGGATGGCGACAACACCTATGGCGGCCGTCTGGTGGTGAATCCGTCGGGTGGTCTCATGTCCAAAGGGCATCCCATTGGTGCTACGGGGCTGGCGCAGTGTTTTGAACTGGTGACGCAGCTACGTGGGGAAGCGGGCAGCCGCCAGGTCGAGAACGCCAGAGTTGCCCTCCAGCACAACATTGGTGTACCCGGCGCCGCGGTTGTCACGATATACCGGAAGACCTGATCCGCCAGGACCAGCAAATTCCCCGGCAAGCGGGCTTGATGGGCAAACGCCATCAAGCCCGTCAACGCAATTGATCTAGAACCTGAATGCTGCTTCTAAGAAAATCTGCTCGCCGCGGCTGAAACCCACCAATTGGTCATCGCCAGTGGGCGGACGGAACGGTGCGTTGCCCGCAAAGGTCCAGATTTGTTCGTCACCAAGGTTTTTACCTATCAAAGATACTCGCCAGGATTCATCGGGCGAATATAGTGATACATTCAAGTCGAAAGTGGTGTAGCTGTCCTGAACCAGAGCGCCGGTCGGGTTAGTCACCGGATCGAATACCGAACCGGCGCCGACTCTGTATTCGTCTTTGTAGGCGATATTGGGGCTGATGCGCAACATGACCCCATCACTGAGGCCCATTTCCCAATTGATCGCCAAATTACCGGATATATCCGGAGCGAATCCGGCGTCTTGCCCCTTGGTGTTTTCACCTACGCCGGTGACGCCGGACGGGAAAAAGTCGCCGGTAATTTCAGCATCCAGAAACGCCCAGGATCCTGAGAGACTCAGTCCCGGCACTGGGGTGGACCACATAAAGTCCACTTCCAGTCCTTGAGTAGTGACCTCACCGGCGTTGAAGGTCCGGAATGCAAAAACGCCCGCATCGAATAGCTGAACCTGTTGATCTTCATAGACGTAGCGATAGCCGGTGACGTTTAACGTCAACGCGCGTTCCAACAGCTGCGATCTGAGGCCGACTTCAAAGCCTTCAGATTCTTCTGATTCAAATCGCAACAATTCTGCTGACGCGGCAGCAACCGCTGGATCCGGGCTGGCCAATCCGACCACCGATCCCGTGGGTAAAGTGTTGTTGTCCAGTCCGCCTGATTTGAAACCAGTCTTGTAAGCACCGTAAATAGAAACGTTGTCATTGACGAGATAGCGCAAGACAACTTCGGGTGAAATGTTGTCATCCTCAAACTTGATATCCGGTGATTGGAAACCTGAGCTCACGGTTCCGAAAATGGCCACTACCCCGGCGTGCACAAACGGGAATGCAACCGACGTGGTTTTTTCCTCATCGGTCCAGCGGACACCGCCGGACAATTCCCACTTTTCAGAGAGTTGTACATCAACACTTGCAAAAAACGAAAGTGCTTCTGCCTCGATGGGTCTATCGGCAAGCCAATCAAACGTAGCACCCGTCACAGGATCCGGTCCGAAAGGAGGCCCGAACACACCGAGCAAGGAAGGGTTAAAAGCATTTTGCGAGGTTTCGTGACCGATATCCCTGTCTTCCCAGAACCCGCCAATCTGGAAGTTAACCGGGCCGTCAAAGTTACTCACCAGCCGCAATTCCAAGGTGGTTTGCTCAAGTGTGTTTTCGAACGGCGCAGACAGGCCGGCAGCGCTGCCATCCGGGTTCTGGCCGGTTGAGTTAAACGTGTCGTTGTACTCGTTTTCCAGATCTACATAGCCGCCTAAGAAAGTCAGGTCGAAATTTTCATTCAGATTCAGATCCATCTGCAATCGAGTAAAAACGATGTCGGTGTCGTTATATGCCCGAAAAATATTCCGGCCTTCCCCAGGGGAACCCGGCGGTACGGTATCGATCAAAGCGTTGGCGTCGGGCCCGGTGAACTCGCCATCATCGATATCGCAATCATGAGTAGGTAAGAAAAGATCGATACCCGGCGTGGCGCCAAAAAGGCCGCCTAACAATACGGACGGATCAGGTACGCCATCGCCGCCGCAGAAGATGTCGATGGCATTGTTGAGGATTTCTGACCGTTGCTTGTTGTAGTCGACTTTTAAGTTGGCGCTGAAACGATCTGTTGGTTGCCACAGCAGGGTCCCTCGAGCAATCAGGTTTGTCAGACCTCTGTCGGGATCGATAGTTGGGTTGCCATCCGCGATTTCTACAAACTTGTCGATGTCCTGGTATTCGCCTGCCAATCTGAAGCCCAAGGTATCCGTCAGCGGACCCGATACATAACCGCCGAAGGTTGTACCCTCTTCTTCGAACTCATAAGAAGTTTTTATGCTGCCTTCCCATTCTTCGGTGGGGTTTGCGGAGCGCAGTGATAGCACGCCCGCGGATGCCGCCTTACCAAAGTAAAGAGACTGCGGCCCCTTCAACACCGCAACTTGCTCGACGTCGAAGAACGCACTCTGCAGAAGCCGCTGGGTGCTCACGGAAACACCATCGTAGTTGAGGGCAACTGCTGAATCGAAGGCGTTGGAAATAAAGGACGAGCCGATACCGCGCAGGGTAATTTGCGCGCCGGCGCCCGATCCTCCAATCGAAATGTTCATCGCCGGTATACGACTCAAGAGATCTGTGGCTTCGTCGATGCGAAATATATCTAAAGTCTCTTCGCTGATTGCTGTAACCGCTACCGGCGCTTCCTGCAGGGATTCTTCCACGTTTCTAGCGACGACTAAGATCTCTTCGATGAAGTCGTCGGAAGCAGTTTCTGCCGCCTGAGTTTCGGCGCTGAACGGTAGAAACATGATCACTGCCGCCGTGACAGTAAGCAGCCATCCAAGCCGTAACCTCGTTAACGACTCAAAAAAGTCTTTGTTATCTGATTGTGTCAATTTTCTCTCCGAGTTGTTGCTGCTCTGCGACTACGGCACTAACATCTCCGCAGAACGGCGTAAGACCGGTCCATCGTCCTGAATAATGCTTCCCTAGCACGTTTCATCAGTACCGAACCTTCTGTTTGGGTTTACTATTTTTTTTGGACTGTTCCCTGATTGCTCTCTGGGCGGTTTTCAGCCAGTCGATCAATTTGTCAGCGGTTAAACCTCGAACACCGCCAAGAACAACAATACCCATGGCATATCGCATTTGCGGCAAAGCCTGTCGGGTAGATAAGTTCTCTAAGCTCCACTCTATTGAGGTTCGAATGTTAGCCGCGGTCATTTGCTCAGCTAACAGCGCGGGATCAAGCCACTTAGCCAGCTGCCGCTTGGCAACCATGACAAGAAGACACTCTTTAAGTAGCGTGGTCAGGTACTCAGCGTTTTTGTTCCTGGTTTGCTCGTTCCAGGCTAGAGATGTATAGCTGCGCACAATTCTGCGGCCTCTAACCCCGCCCTCGATGAGCGAAACAGCATTCAGCTCGATCAGTTCGATCAGGCGATCATAACCGGGCTCCAGGCCGCGTGCGGACACCATGCGTTTTTCTATGCCAATAGCGTCTTCAAGGGCTCTGGCAATGAGCTGATCCTTTCCCCCAAATTGATTGTAGAGGGTGGGCACGGTAACGCCGCAGCGTTCAGCCAACTCCCTCATTCGAATGCCTTCGTAGCCAAGTTCAGTAACGGCTTCGACGGTGGCACTCAGGATTCTATTTCGTTTAGTGACTTGTAGCTCGGCAACTAAACCCATAGGGAGCTCTCTTGATGATTCAGGCTTTTTAGCACTATTAAACTGTTTTAACAAGTTAAAACCCAGCACAGAAACGGAACCTGGGGCACGTCAGTTAGAGGATGACCACTGTGATGTCGCCCCTGTCACCCGACCAAAAGCTAAGCCGCTCAGGGTGGTACAATCGGCGAACCCGTGGGTGATAGCCGGCTAATGGCTTCAAGGTGCGCATGCATGAGTAACACCTCTACTCTGACGAGTCAGAACGATCCCACCTCCTCCTGGTGGCACAAAACGGTATCCACAGCTCCGTCTTTTCTTCCTCTTGATGGCAATCGCCAATGCGACGTTGCCATTATCGGTGGTGGATTCAGCGGTCTGTGGTCCGCGCTGTATATCAAACGAGCGCAACCGGAGTTGTCGGTAGTTGTGTTGGAGAAAGACTATTTGGGTTACGGAGCGTCCGGGCGCAATGGTGGATGGTGCATGGGTGCCAGCACCCCTGAAGTCGCAGATTATGATGCGATTCAGCCGGGCGGCGGCCTGCGCATGGAACACACAATGTACGACACGGTTGATGAAGTGGCGCGCATGTGCGGCGAGTTCGGCATCGACTGTGATTACCACAAAGGTGGGATTCTGTACTACGCGCCAAGCGAACGCTCCATGAACACCATCAACGAGACAGTTGCCGGGTATCGGGATGCAGGCATTACCGATCGAGACTTCTATACCTTAAACCCCAACGAGATGGCCCGGCATCTCCGCATAGAAGGAACTCACGGGGCTTTGTACACGCCTCATGGTGCAGTCATTAATCCCTACAAACTGGTTGTTGGTATTGCGCGTGCAGCCGCGGAACTAGGTGTGGAGATTTTTGAACATTCCGGGGCAACAGGGTTTGGCCCGCACTGTGTGGAAGTTGGCGCTCATCGGGTCGATGCTTCGGTTATCATCAAGTGCACGGAAGGCTACTCGGTTCAGTTGCCCGGTTACGAGCGGAGTGTGGCCCCGGTCTATTCCTACATGATTGCAACTGAACCGCTAAGTGATGCCTTCTGGGATAGAGCGGGCCTGGATGACCGCCCTGCGTTTGCGGATTACACAATGATGCCGCTCTACGCCCAGCGCACCAAAGACAACCGTATAGCGATAGGCGGTCTGGCCGTGCAGTACTATTGGAACTCCAGGATTACTCACAAGACGCTCAACGAACATCCTGCACATCGGTTGCTGGAGAAAAAGCTGCATCAGCTCTTTCCCTGGTGCAGCGAGTTTAAGGTGGCGCGCCGATGGGGTGGGCTGATGGGATTACCGAGAGATTTCATGCCGTCGGTTGGATACGATGAATCAACGGGATTTGCGTGGGCGGGAGGGTATTTCGGTGAAGGCGTGGCGGCGACAAATTTAGGCGCGCGCATCGTCCGTGACCTGGTCTTGAAACAAGATACACCACTGGTGCACCTGCCCTGGGTGAATCATCAATCTCCCCGGTGGGAACCTGAGCCGGTTCGCATGATTGGTGCCGGCGGTATCCCGAAACTCATGCGCTTGGCGGATGTGCTTGATGAGAAAGGTATGCATCGCTCGCGTACACTACTTGACCGCCTTATCGGTCAATTCGGAATAATCTAATGAACCCGATAGTATCTAAACTTCTAATCGCGGTAGTCGCACTTGCAGTCATTCTAGCTGTGCTCTTTGGCGCAATGGTTTTTACGTGGAGCCAGTTTCCGCGTGCAGCAGCCAGCTTCTTTTTAGGTGTGAATACCGGTCCGGTGCCATTGAGTGTTGCTGCGAGATTTGATCAGAGATCTGCGGATACAAAGACCAGGGCAATAGTCTCGCGGGCACAAGTTTTCCTCGGCTCTCTGGATAATGAGCAGCGCGACGCCGCGAGTTATGAATTCTCAGACAATGCACAGCGGTCGAATTGGTCCAATTTGCCTGAAGGTATGATTCCCCGTGGCGGGTTGATGCTTGGCACACTGTCTGCAGCGCAACGCGGCAACCTCGATGACCTGCTCGCTGAGATCATGAGTGAAAAAGGCTTTCTGAACACGGCCTACCAGTTAGCTGCTGAAGACACGTTACCACCTGGCGGTTTCGCCAAGTACGGAACAGAGTTCTACTATGTTGCGTTTCTGGGCGAACCTTCAGAATCTCAGCCATGGATGTTCCAATTTGGCGGACATCACCTGGCGCTTAATGTGACGGTCTATGGGGCTGACGTAACTTTCTCGCCGATGTTAACGGGTGGTCAGCCGCTCAATTTTCAGTTCGATGGAAACAACGTTTTTATCACGGAGGAAGAAACGCGGGCTGCGCAAAGACTCTTGGATAGTCTGACACCCGAACAACAGAGCGTTGCAATTCGGGGGCCGCAGCCCATTGATCTCTTGCTGGGCCCGGGTGAGTTTGGAACGGTTGTCGCCCCTGAAGGGATACCCGGCGCGCAATTGACTGAGGATCAGAAACCGCTGCTGGTTGCACTGATTGATTCGCGGCTGGATTTCATTAATGAAGACGACAATGCGGCGGCGATGGCGAGGGTACTTTCCGATCTCGACGAAACCTACTTTGCCTGGTGGGGTTCACCCACGGCGAAGCTCGGATTTGCCTATTTCAGAGTAACGGGACCTACTTTGGTGCTTGAGTATGCGCCGCAAGACGTGGATGAATCTCCGAGCGTTACGGACCATGCCCATAGCATGTACAGAGATCCCACGAACGACTACGGCAGCGCCTGGGTTGCTCCGTAATGTTCCGTGTTTTACTCGTATTGCTGACATGTCTTGCCTGTGGCGCTGTTTCATCACATCCCCACGACAATGTACAGCAGCAGGCTATGGTCTCCATAGGGTTCGAGCGCATAGCCATCAAACTTCTTATTCTTCCGTCGTACGACGAAGGTGCGGAAATACACCATTACATCGACGGGGATAGTGATGGCGTTGTGTCGGTCGATGAAGCGAACGGTTTTGCTCGGGAGGTTCTGGCAGGTGCAAAGGTTTCACTGAACGGTCAGCCATTGCTGTTGAGAGAGCCCCGTATAAAGGTGCCAAGCGCGGAGCACGCTTCGTCCGGGACAGGGGTTATCCAGATAGAAGCGGATGCGCTTGTCAGCATGTCTCATATCGAAGAACACACGGTCGTTTTTGAGATCCAATACGACAAGCTATCGGATGGATGGTTTGTTCAGCCCTTTTACGACTTCGAGTTGAATCGAAACTACTTGAGTAAGAATTTCGCACGGGATGCGGCGGGCCATCGAGTACATGTGTTGCTTGCATCGCCGCGCATTCGTCAGCAGTAACCTCGAACTGCCGTCATGCTCGATTCAGAGCACCGGAGGCCTGCCAATGTTCTTTGTCATTTGACAAACTCTCAGCAGAGGCGTAACTTGTCAACTGACCTAGAATTATTGGGCTCCCGTATGCACATCGTTTCGCCGAACACAGAGGTCTCCGACGCTCACTTAAAACTGCTGGCCGCGGTCGCGCAGGCGGGTACCACGGGGATGGTAACACCCCAGCGGGCGATTCTGGATGCACTGCAAAAAGTCGTATACCGCGTGAAAATCAATCTCGAATGTGAATCGACAGCAGCGATGCCAAGTCTGGACGCACTCGGGGATAAGCCGGAAGAGGGGCGGCAGTTGGTACGCCTGATGCTCGTCATGGCGATTGCCGACGGGCTGCCGGGTCAGGAGCAGATGCAGCTCACGAAACGCATAGCCCAGGGCCTCGGCGTTGATGAACCAGCCGTCGGTGTGCTCGAACAGCTCTCCCGGAATCGGCATCTCCGTTTTCGCGCGGGATTCATGCGCCGGTCTCATATCCGTAATTACTTTGCTAACACCTATCGGTTGGGGGGCGCGAAGGCGGTGATAAAAGGCATTCTCGTTTTTCGAGGGGTACTGCAGGATGCTGCAATGTCGGCTCGATACCATGGGCTCCGGGGGTTGCCCTCTGATACGCTCGGCCGCTGCTTCCACGATCATTGCGCCGGGGCGGGAATCGCCTTCCCCGGCGAGAAAAGCGGGTTTCCTGAAGGTGCGGTATACCACGACTTTACCCATGTGTTAGCGGGTTACGACACATCGCCGGAAGGTGAGATGAAGGCGGCCGCCTTTCAGGCAGGATATACCCGGGGCGATTGGGATTTCTTCACTCTGCTGTTTGCCTTGGTGATACACACGGCCGGCGTCAATCTGGCACCGTTTCCCATGCCCCGTTTACCAGGCCGCATCGGACAACCCGGCCTGGCTCTGGAGGTCTTCAAGGCCCTGGCCAGGGGCAACCGGGTTAACCGTGATCTGGGAGAAAGCTGGGATTTCTGGCAAGTGATCGATCAGCCGATTGAAGAGGTCCGCAAAAAATTGGCTGTCCCGCCCCGCGACGAACCGCTGCTGGCCGCGTGACACGGATGCAGCAGACAAAACAACGCAAAGCCAGATCAGGTACAGACCGCCGGGGCGCCGAGCGCCGCGAGGCGATTGTGCAGGCTGCAATCGGAGCTTTTTCGGAGCATGGCTTCGACGCCACCAGCACCCGGGAGATTGCCCGGCGTGCGGGTATCGAGCAGGGTCTATTGACTTACCATTTTCCCAACAAACAAGCGCTATGGTTTGCGGCCGCAGATAGGATCTTTAACGAGCTCACTGAACGCATCAACGTAGCCCTCGAGCCGCTCGCGGATCTATCCCATCGTGAACGGGCGCGGGGCGGGTTACGTGAAGTCGTGCGTTGTCTCGCTGAGCACCCGGAAATCTTCCGCTTTCTAGTGGACGCGGGCAATCGCTCCGATGATCTGATGGAGTGGCTGGTAGACACACACCTCAAGCCGCGTTTCGATTTCATGATCAATGAGGGGGTCGCTCAAATAAGAGGCCTGGACAGCAGCATGGCGGGGCACGCGTTCTTCGCCCTGGCCGGTGCCGCGTCACTTATTTTTGCTGTTGCGCCCGCTTGTTCCCGTTTAACGGGCATCGATGCGTCCCAACAAGCGGCAATCGACGCGCACGCTGATTTTCTTACCAGTCTTATGGTGCCCTGAGCCGGGACAGTAAAGGAGAGAAAAATGCCGGAAAAACTGCTATCGGAAACGCCGGATTTGCAACCCCGGGCGACTTGGCTGCTGGCGGCGCTCGCAACGATTGTGGCCATGAACACTGTCCCGGACGTTGCACATTACTTCGAGCATCGCTGGCCGCTGGTGAGTCTGGGTGCGGCAGTGGCCATCTGGATTTTTGTCGCTTCCCAGCAGCGGCGTAGCTGGCGCGATCCCATGGCGCCCGCGCTTTGGCTGCTGTTTTCCGCCTACCTCCTGCATGGATTCGAGGTGGACGGTATCGACTTGCTTGGCCGCGAGTTCTATTTCCAAACCCATGTGTTGGAAACCCGCGGTATCGACCTGAGCGCCGGCGAGATCATGCGCATGAACACGGTATCCATGTACGTTTTTTTCCTTTGCGGAATCTGGGGCGGAGATCGCTACCGCTTCGCGGGGATCGCGGCTGCAAGCCTGCCGTTGGCGAACGGCACCATGCACATCATCAACTCCGTGATGCTGCTTGAGTACACGCCGGGTTTGGCCACTTCGATAGTCATGTTTCTGCCCGGGGCCGTCTGGTACCTGGCACGAGCTTATCGAGTACTCGGCGTCAGTCCCTGGCTGGTCGCTGCCGGTGTGGCTTACGCTGCGTTCGGGCACGTAGCCCTGCTGCCTTTGTGCGTGCTCCTTGAGTCGCCGATGTGGTTAATGATGAGTTTCCCGGTCATACCGCTGCTTGCCAGCATCCTGTTATCACGGCGAAAAAAGTCTGCGGGACTGGCTGCTGCTTCATAGCTGGATGGCGGATTAGAACGGGCACGTTGATCGCCGGTTTGGCTGAAAGTCAACGAATAAACAAATCAGCCACGGCGCTCGCGTGTTTTTCGATGACCTCAGCGTCAGTCGACTCTATGCCGTAGAGCAGTTTGGCCTCGGAGCCCAGCACAAAGAGGTTCTGACAAGCACCCACAAAAAGATAGCGGAATGACTCAACGGGCATGCTTGGTATGGCGCCCAATTTGATCAGCTCCACAACCGTTTCTTCCAGAGGCTGCAGGGTTTGTTTCAAATGATTGTCAACAATCCACTTAAGCCGCTCGTTGTCGGTGCTGCTCTCCTGCATGAGGATACGCCCGTGTTCCGGATGCAGGGCACAGTACCGGACATAGCCTTGTATAAAGTTCCTGAACCTCTGGACCGGGTCCGGCTCGTGTGCATTGGTGTTGTCGACTAACGCCATTGCAGCGACCAGGTGCGCAAACATGTGATCTACCGCCTGCTTCCAGAGCATTTCTTTGTTTTGGAAGTAGTACTTGATCAGCGCGTGGTTTACCGCAGCGGATTCAGCGATCTCCCGGGTACGTGCGCCGCGGTAGCCGTAGTTCGCGAAGTGCTTCAAAGCGTGATCCAGGATCTTCACCCGCGTCTCCGCCGCATCGCGTTTTCGAGTTTTCTTGTTGCTGGTTGTGTTGATGACTAGCTACCCGATCTAGCTTGGTAAAAACAGGAACAATATAGCTCAGCACCTGACTTCATCCCATCCTGGTTGACAGCCAATTGCGCTGCGCGCCGTTGAATGGTAGATTTCGCTATTAACCATATGGTTAATTAGAGGGGAAGCCCTGTGAAAAGGCAAATAATTGATTTTTGTTCAGGTGTACCAGCGGCGGTCCTGGTAGCCGTGCTGTCGGTTGCACACGTTGATGCGAATGCTCAGGAACAAGCCGCGTTGGAGGAAATTGTGGTGACTGCGCAGAAGCGTGAACAGGATTATCTGGACGTTCCCGTATCCGTTTCGACAGTTTCCGGTGAGGTCCTGGACATCATTCAGGCGGACAACTTTCAAGATTTGACCCAGGTGTCAGCGTCCATCACACACACACAATCCGGAGGGATACGGGGAAATGGTGTTTTGATTCGTGGTATTGGTACAACCGCGTTCCAGTCGGGCGTGGAACCAACTGTCAGCACCGTGGTTGACGGAGTGGTTCTGGGCCGCACCGGAAGTTTCCTGAACGACTTGGTCGACATTGAGCGGGTGGAGGTGCTGCGCGGTCCGCAGGGTACCTTGTTCGGTAAAAATGCCTCGGGTGGCCTGATTAATGTCATCACCAGGCGGCCAACAGAAGAGTTTGAAGGCATGATTCGACTCTCCGCAACCGATGATGATCAGCAGATTGTTGAAAGTTCCTTATCCGGGCCCTTGTCGGAGTCCGTACGCGGCCGTCTCAATGTCTATTGGAAACAATTTGATGGTTTTATCGATAACGAGTTTAACGGCGATACGCTGAATGGTGATGATAGTCAGGGCATTCGGGGCAAGCTGGATATCGACCTTGCAGAGAACGCCAATCTGCTGTTGATCGCCGACTACAGCGAACAGGAGCGGGACTGCTGTGCCTTTACCGTGCGTAATGTTGGCGCGGTCCCGCAGATTTTGCCTTTGCTGGGATTCGATCTGGCCGCCGGCGGCGTTGATGTGGGTGATGACAACAATGAAGTGCTGCTGGGCACCGATGTACTCTCAGATACCGATCAGTGGGGCGTGTCCGCGGAGTTAACCATCGACTTCGAGAATTGGACCTTCACCTCGATTACCGCTTACCGCGAATGGACAATTGAGACGGAACAGGACGTTGATCACCTGCCTTTCACCGAGCCGACTTATGCCCGGTTGCTCATTACTTCAAACGGCGGCACAACGGATCAGGAGCAGTTTTCCCAGGAGTTTCGTTTCACTTCAACCGGTTTTGACCACTTTGACGTCACTGCCGGACTGTTTCTGTGGCGTCAGGATCTAACCCGCTACTTCCAGCGTGAGATTCAGATTTGCGCAGTTCCGGGTTTCGATCCAGCGCTGCCGCCGGATACACCCTGCGCCTTTGGCCTCACACAATTCGGCTTTTTTGATACCGATGTCACGTTCGAAAATGCCGCCCTGTTCGGGCAGGTGGATTGGCACGCATCCGAGGTATTAACCTTGACCGCCGGGCTGCGTTTCACTTACGACGATCTGGATTTTGACTTTAACCGCCCGACCGATCCCATCGCGTTTCCGGCAGTTCCGGCCTTTGCCACCAGCGGTGGTGATGACGACACTGACTTATCGGGTAAGGTAGCGGCGCAGTGGGCGCTTGGTGAAAACACATCAGCCTATGTCTCGTACACCCGCGGTTACAAATCCCAGGGGTTCGATATCGTATTCGGGCTGACGCCAAATCGAGTGGAGCCGATTGATCCGGAAACCTCGGATTCGTTCGAAGTTGGTCTACGTACGGAGATGTTTGATCGGCGCCTTCGTTTAGGCGTGACAGCTTTCCACACCACTTACGATGACTTCCAGGGTCAAGGGTTTGATGCCGGCCAGGGCGCGTTTGTTCTCACTTCCGCGGGCAGCGTGATAACCCGCGGCGTGGAAGTCGACTTCACAGCCAAGCCAACAGCTAACCTGTTGGTCAACGGCGGCGTTTCATACACCGATGCGTTCTACGATGAATTTGACAGCGGCCCGTGCTTCACCGGGCAAACTGCTGCGCAAGGCTGCATCGGCGGAGTTCAGGATCTGGCGGATGAGGAAGTGCCAAATTCGCCGGATTTGAAGTTTACGTTGCAGGCGCGTTACGACTTCTTCACGGACGGTCCTGCCAACTTCTACTTGTCCGGTGCGTTTCGTTGGCAGGATGATGCCGTCAGCGCGGTGAACCAGAGGCCCAGTTTGGACATCGATAGCTACTCGGTACTCGACTTGACGATTGGTGTGGAAGACCGCGACGGTAGATGGGACCTGGCGCTGTTTGCAAAAAATGCGCTTGATGACGACTACACGAACGTCCTTCTGGAATCTGTTTTCGATGCGGTGGACGGCACCAGCCAGTTTCTGAATCGGGACTACCAGAGATACGTTGGCGGTACCTTTACTTACCGGTTCAACTAGCCCTTTGGGCTTGTGGTCGAAGCCGTCCATCACCTTTGATGGACGGATTTTATTTGCCTCATGAGAACACCTATGCACAACGTTCCGGAAGATCCCGCCGCGCCGTTCATTAACAAACACAATGAGGCAGCCGCACTCGTTCAGCGCATGAGCTTGCAGGAGAAGGCGGCATGCGCCTCAGGCAAGAGTTTCTGGAACCTGCAGGATTGCAAACGCCTGGACCTGCCCGCGGTGATGATTACAGACGGTCCGCACGGCCTCCGCAAACAAGCGTCCGCGGGCGATCACGTAGGTGCGGACAAGGCGATACCGGCGACTTGCTTCCCTACCGCCAGCGCCCTGGCAGCCAGTTGGGATGAACGCCTGATCGCCGAAGTTGGTGTTGCCCTTGGAGAACAATGTGTTGCCGAAAATGTTGTTGTCCTATTGGGGCCGGGCATGAATATCAAGCGCCATCCGTTGTGCGGCCGCAATTTCGAGTATTTCAGCGAGGATCCTTTCCTGTCGGGAAAGATGGCGGCCGCAATCATCAAGGGCATACAGTCGCAGGGCGTGGGCGCCAGCATCAAACACTATGCGGTAAACAATCAGGAACAAGGCCGCATGTATATCGATGCCATAGTAGATGAACGTGCCCTGCGCGAGATTTACCTGAAAGGGTTTGAGATCGCGGTACGCGAAGCACAACCATGGACCGTCATGTGTGCCTACAACCGCGTGAACGGCACCTACTGCAGCGATCATGATTGGCTGCTGAACCGGGTCTTGCGTGATGAGTGGGGTTTCAAAGGGCTGGTCATGACCGATTGGGGTGCTACCAACGATCGGGTAAAGGGTGTGTCCGCCGGCCTTGATTTGGAGATGCCGGCGAGCGGCGGAATCAACGACAGGCTGATCGAGCGGGCTATTGAATCCGGCGAACTGGCTGAATCCGTGCTGGATGAGATCATTGTGCGTAATGTCTCGCTCAGCCTTTGCGGGCGTGATCTGGCTGACCAGGCGGTGTCTGTGGACCAGGTTGCTCATCATAGCCTGGCGCGCAAAGCGGCCGCGCAATCAGCGGTGCTGCTCAAGAACGACGCGGGCATGCTGCCGATCAGCGGTGAAGCGGATATTGCAGTTATCGGCGCGTTTGCGAAGCAGCCGCGTTATCAGGGCACAGGCAGTTCACGAGTGAATACCACGCAAATTGATTGTGCCTTTGACGCCATCGCAGCGCACCATGGCGGTTCGGGTCAGATCGCCTATGCAGCCGGATATGAGCCCGTACACTCCGAACCGGATCAACGCCTGATCGATGAGGCGGTGCGGGTAGCGCGGAACTCGGCGTTGGCAATTGTGTTTGCCGGGTTGCCGGAAACCTATGAGTCTGAGGGATTCGACCGCCCGCATATGGATCTGCCTGATCAGCACAATCGATTGATACAGTCAGTGTGCGGCGTAAACCCCAACACCGTGGTTGTGTTGTGCAACGGCGCACCTGTCTCCATGCCTTGGGTGAACGAACCGCGCGCTATCCTGGAATGTTACCTGGGTGGCCAGGCGGGCGGCAGCGCTGCCGCTGATCTGCTGTTTGGCGCGGTTAACCCAAGCGGCAAGTTGGCGGAGACGTTTCCACTGCAGCAGTCCGATGTGCCCAGTGACCCCTGGTTTCCAGGCGCCGGTCGGCAAGTGCAGTATCGGGAAGGAATATATGTGGGTTATCGCTATTTTGATACTGCTGATAAGCCAACGCTTTTTCCTTTTGGACACGGCCTGAGTTACACCCAGTTTGAATTCAGCAACCTTGGCATCGAAAAGCGCGGGTCCGACCTCATGGTAACCCTGGACATCACCAACACCGGCGGCGTCGCCGGAGCGGAAGTTGTGCAGCTTTACGTCAGTGCTTTGGCAAGTGATGTGCACAGGCCGGCACAGGAGTTAAAAGCATTTACCAAAACGTTTGTCGATCCGGGTGCAACCGAAAGGGTAGAGTTGACGCTTTCCCGGCAGGGGTTTGAGATATTCGACCCTCAGGAGAAGTGCTGGATTGTCGAAGCTGGCGCATATGAGGTGCGCATTGGGTCCTCAAGTCGTGATATTCGGCTCAGGCAGACCCTTAACATTGAGTCGGATGACATGGTTTCAGATGCGTTAAGGGCTGTTAACTTCAGTCTGGGTTCTGATGGTATGCAGGTATCGGACGAACAATTTGCGGGCATGCTGGGACGCAAGCTGCCTGAGCCTGAGTCGGCACGGCCCTTTCATATCAACTCCAGTTTGCAGGAACTGGCGCAAAACAGCTGGTTGGGTAAACGTATTAGAGCCCGTGCGTTCCAGCAGTTTACGAGAAGTCTGAATTTGGATGCAGCAAAAATGGATGCCACGCTGTTGCGCATGTTTGAATCGATGATCGATGACATGCCAATTCGTGCCTTTGCGTTGTTCGGTCAGGGCAAAGTCGATTTTAATCAGCTTAATGCCCTGGTCGCCGTTCTCAATCATCAGTATGGACGTGCACTGGGCTACTTGTTAAAACAGGCGAAAAGAAACAGGGAGGCGAGGCTTTGAGCAATGTTGAAACGTAATCTTATACTGTTTCTGGCTTCGATCGTATTCAGTGCAGGCTGTTTTTCGAATGCAGCACCTGCTGAGGTGCCGGGGGCCAAGCAGCCGCCGAACGTCATTCTATTGTTCGCGGACGATCTGGGATACGGAGACCTGACCAGCTACGGTCATCCGTACAATCGTACGCCGAATCTGGATAAGTTAGCGGCCCAGGGGCAACGTTGGACAGATTTCTATGTCGCTGCGCCGGTTTGCTCGCCCAGCCGCGCTGCGCTGTTAACGGGCCGGTTGCCCAACCGGACAGGGATGTATGGGCGCCAGATTGCGGTGATGTTCCCCAATGCATCAAACGGTCTGCCGGACAGCGAGCACACGCTTGCAGAGGCGCTGCAAGCAGAAGGTTATGCGACCGGCATCGTCGGCAAATGGCACTTGGGTGATGCGCCCGAATTCTATCCCACCCGTCACGGATTCGATTACTGGTACGGCATCCCTTACTCCAACGATATGGACTGGGTGGACGAGCCGACCTTTGTGGAACTCGCTGCATTGGTAGCCAGAGAAGGCCGGCAGGCTGTCAGCCAGGTCTTTGCGAAGAGAATGCGGAAGTACCTGGAGCCGAAGGTTGAATATTGGAATGTCCCGGTTGTTCGCAGTCAAAAGACAGTTTCAGGGTTCAAGGATGAAGTGGTCGAACGGCCGGCGAACCAGCATGATGTAACGAAGAACCACACAAAAGAGGCTGTTTCGTTTATCCAACGCAATAAGAACAAGCCGTTTTTTCTATATATGCCTTTCTCCATGCCTCATACGCCGCTGTTTCGGAGTGCCGAATTTGAGGGTAGCAGCCTGGGCGGCATTTACGGTGACGTAATAGAAGAACTCGATTGGAGTGTGGGTGCGATCAGCCGGACATTGCGTGAACTGAACCTGGCGGAGAATACGCTGTTGGTGTTTACCAGCGATAACGGCCCCTGGTTGTTGATGGACAATCACGGCGGCAGCGCGGGTTTGTTACGAAACGGCAAAGGCACTACCTATGAAGGCGGTATGCGGGTGCCTGCGATTTTCTCGTGGCCGGGCCGGATAGCGCCGGGGGTTGTCAGCGAGATCGGCTCTGCGATGGATATCTATACAACTTCACTCACTCTTGCAGGCGCCGACTTACCCGATGAATTGGATGGTATGGACCTAAGCGGTGTTTTGTTGCGGCGTGAAAAGAGCCCCCGCGATGGTTTGTTTTACTATCGCAGCGGTGAACTTCGGGCGTACCGCAAAGGGCCGTTTAAGCTGCATTTGATCAGCGAGGGAGCCTACCAGCGTCCTCCTGATCGGGTTGTGCACGATAAACCCGTCTTGAATCACTTGTTGCATGATCCAGGCGAGCGCTTTGACGTTGCTGCACAACATCCTGATGTAGTCAAAGATATGTTGAAAGACATAGAAGCGCACCGCGCCTCGTTTACCGGCAACGAAAGCCTCTTTGACCGTCAATACGATCACCTGCGATAGCGTTGGGCTGATGGCGTGATACCGGGTAAGGAACGCTACTCGTTCGGCTTTGCGCTGCTGGGTCAAAACCTCATCTACGGGTTGTTCTTTAACTACCTGTTGATCTTCTATACGGACGTCTACGGTATATCCTCTGCCGCTGTGGGCACGTTGTTTCTGGTAGCCCGTACCTGGGATGCAATTAACGATCCGCTGATGGGTTTGATTGTCGATCGTACCCGCACCCGTTGGGGTAAGTTCCGACCCTATCTGTTGTGGACGCCGGTGCCAATCGCGCTGGCGACGGTACTTTGCTTTACCACTTTTGAAGTCTCTTTAACCACCAGGTTGGTGCTGGCGTACGCCACCTACATAAGCTGGAGTATGATCTACACGGTCAACGATGTACCGCTTTGGGCACTTAGCTCAGCCATCACCCAGAACACCGACGAGCGCACCTCGTTGATTACGTTGGCGCGTTTGTTGTCGCTGGTTGGGATTATGGTTCCGGCGATTTTTGTCATACCCATGGTGGAGTACTTCGGGGAAGGTGATGATGCGGTAGGCTATCAATCCACGGCGATGGTGCTTGCGGGCATGGCATGCCTGTTGATGTTGCTCGCGTTTTTCAACACGCGTGAGCGGGTAAGTCCCAAAACCGAACGGCCCAGTCTGAAACAGAGTTACGTGGCGCTGGCCGCGAATCGTCCCCTGCAGATCATTGTTCTGTTTAATCTGCTGGGTGTCTTCGCCCTGGTTGGGCAATCGTTACTTGTTTATTTTGCGACCTACAATCTGGGTGACCGGGGCCAGCTGCCGATCCTCGCGACAATTTCAGCAGCAGCAATGGTGTTGGGCATTCTACCCACACCCCTCATGGTACGGCGGTTCGGCAAAAAGCTGTCCATGGGGTTGTTAATCGCGTTCAGCGGCGCTGCCTCGGTCGCTTACTTCCTCGTGGGTTATGAGAGTCTGATGTGGATTTACGTGATGACCGCGCTAAATGCGCTGACGGTTGGTTCGCGGGCTGTGCTGGTGACCGCGATGATTGCCGACACAATCGAATACATGCAGTGGAAAACCGGTGAGCGCTCCGAGGGTGTGATTTTTTCAGTGCAGACTTTCATGGCGAAGATCTCCACCGCGATTGGAGGGTTTATCGGCGGCGTCTCTCTAACGCTGATCGGGTATGTACCTAACGCTGTGCAGGAGCCCGAAACGCTGCTATGGATATTTGTACTGGTCACCCTTGTACCCGGTATTACGGGTATGTTGGCCTTGTGGCCACTTTACTACTATGAGATCAACGAAAAACGGCACAGGGAGATTCTGCAGGCAATTTATGCGCGCGGTTGAGATATCGAATTGTTCGATAAAAACGCAAATCCCGATGGGGCTGTTAACCCGATGCGAGTACAACCTGCTTCTGCTCCTTGCTGGACACCGGCCACGCCGGTTCTTTGCCTTCGGCCTGGACCAGGTTTCCGTAAAGGCGTCTGTATGCCAGGCCTAAAGTGTCCGCGGTAACGGAAACCGGCCGTGGATGACTGCCGCCGAATCGCTCAGTCAGCGCGCTCTGAATCATGTACTCGTCTTCGTCGAGCACTTCACCCGTCAGCGTGTTGAGCACCCGGCGGAACATCATCTGACTGAGCCTGCCGTAACCGGAACCGGTGTCTGCGGCGGCTGCCATAAACCGATTGTTGTTTGCATCGATTGGCGTGACAAACGCGTAGACCAGAAACTCCGTACCATTGGTCTTCTTGTACCGGTGAACCACCAGTCCGGTGGTTTCTATGCGAAATGTCTTGTCATGGGTGGACAGCGGTTCGTTGATGCCAAAAACGGCGCGGTCCAACCAGGCATTAAACGCGGAAGCTTCCCGCTTCATCTCTTCGGGCCAGATCATGCTGCCTTCTACGCCGCGGTTGTCCTCGTCAATGGTGAGGTTGGTGATGGCCGGCAGTTCGCGCGGCGCGCCCCGTCCTATGTTGTTCCGGTGCAGAAACGGCACATGGCTGTCGTCAACGGCGCCCTCCAGAGTATTGATATAGCTGCCCCTCTGGACACGGGTCGGGCTGCGGAGTTGTCTTGCGGCATCTAAGAAAGGATGAAGTTTCGGCTGCCATGCTGGCTCGACTTCCGGCGCCATCCAGACGTAAACGATACCCTGCTGCTCAACCGTTGGGTAACTTGTGACCCGTGCAAGGCCGGGGATCTTTCCGCACGCGCCGATTGAAGGGATAAGTTTGCACTGCCCGTCGCCCGAGTATTGCCATCCGTGCCATGGGCATTCGATGCGCCCCTGCACCACGCGTCCAAGCGAAAGATCGGCACCGCGGTGTGCGCACATTGCCGACAGGCAGTGCGCCCTGCCGGCCTCGTCTCTGTACAGCACCACATCTTCTTCGACGATGCGCGCGCCTGTTACTTCCGAACCCAACTCCTCGGATTGCAGCGCGTAGTACCAGTTCTGCTTGGCAAACATGTTTGTCTCCATTCATTTTGCGATAGCGTATGACAACTCCATGCTGATTCGGTTATGGTTTTGCGCCAATCGCTTATGGTTTTATGCCAATCTGACGGGGGTGACTCACGATGAAGGATCTATGGCAGCGCGCTCCGGCGAGTTATCTGCTCGATCCGGTTACCCAGGTCGAGCGCGCGGGGTTCTCGATCGGCCCGCTGTTGCGAAAAATCGGGCTCACCAGGGAAGGTCTGGCAGCGCCCGGCAAGTTTGTGAGCTACGAGCAGCACTACGTGCTCATCCGCTACTGTGTTATCGACCTCGGCATGCCGGAAGTTGGGTTTGTGCAAGAGGAAAGCCTGCACCTGCTCAACGCGGACGCAGTGGGGCGCGCCGCCGCCGCCAGCGCGACAGTTGGTGATAGCCTCGGCACATACGTCCGTTTTCAGAATCTGGTGGCTACCCCGGTTGCAATGACCCTGGAGCGTTTCAGAGGTTTTGCCAGGTTGCGCCTGGGCAGGCTTCAACACGAGGCGGAGTATCCGGAAGCCTGGCACCGCGTTTGGGGTGTGGAAACCCTGCTTTCCTCAACCTATCTGGCGCTGCGTGTTGCACATCTGCAGCACCGGATTCAGCAAATCAGTCTGAGTTATCCGCCGCCCGTACACGCTGAAGTTTATGCGCAAACGTTCGACTGTCCTGTGCGATTCGGGCAACCTCACGATGAGATTACTTTTGATCCCGAGGTTCTCGACACGCCGCAGCGAAGCGCGGACCCAAGTGTTTACGCGGTTGCGATCAGGCAGTGTCAGCACTCTGTCGAGAAACTTTTACGGCGCGCCGATCTGGTGGATCATATTGAAGGTATTCTGCTCACGTCGGGCAGGGAGATGCCGTCCATTGAGGTCCTGGCTGAACGTCTGATGATGAGCACACGAACGCTGCAGCGGAGGCTGCGGTTGCTCGGCACCTCTTACCGTGACGTTAAAAACAAATTGCGTCACCGGCTTGCGCTGGAGTTGTTGGAGGAAACAGAGATGTCGGTACAACAGATCGCATGGTCGCTCGGTTACACTGAACCGGCTAACTTCACATCTGCGTTCAAAGCGCTTGCGGGGGTTTCTCCTCAAACGCACCGTGACGGTGTGGCGCTTACGAGGCTACCGTCGGATTGATTCGTAAGTTATTCTCGCGGCATGCGGTACACGCACAACAACGCCATGGCGGACTCTGGTGCTGGGGAGAGTTAACGATCTCGACATTCGCCTGCTGCGGGTGTTCGTGCAGATCGTCGAGTCCGGAGGCTTTAAGCAAGCTTGTATCGAGCTCAACATCAGCCCATCTCAGATCAGCGGGTATATGAATGACCTGGAAGTGAGACTGGGATACATGCTTTGTGAACGCGGCAGAAGCGGCTTCCGGGTCACCCCCCGCGGCGAAGTGATTTACCGCGAGGCTGTTGAGCTGCTGAGCCGTCTGGATGAGTTCCGAACTCTGGCCGTGGACCTGACAGACAATCTGAGTGGTGAATTCAGAATAGGCACACAGGACAATCTGGTGTCCAGCCCGGGAAACTGTCTGCCGGAGGCGATATACCGCTTCGCGCAACTCGATCACGCGGTGCGGTTGAGTATCGAGGTGGTGTCCGCTGTTGATCTGGAACAGCGCGTGCTCGAGGGGACCCTCGATCTGGGGTTCGGTTTCTTCTATCACGAAATCGCGGGCCTGCAATATCAGCAGTTCTTCGAAGAACGTCATCAACTTTACTGCGGTGTCAGGCACCCGCTTTTTGTACGTGAAGACACGGACATCACTCTGGCGGACATCGAAGCGGCGTCGGTACTCAATCGGGGTATCTACGAACACGATCAGATAGCTTCGGGTCCGGTTGTGCCCAAATTCCGGTCGAACGATCGAGCCTTTGCGGTGAATCCGGAAGGCATGCTGCACTTCGTGCTGTCCGGGTTTGCGCTCGGTTACCTTCCTGAGCACTACGCCGCATCGTTCGAGCAACAAGGCGCGATACGCCCGATCTGGCCTGATCGGATCTACCAGTTCGGCGACTGCGCCATGCTTAAACGCGATGTCTCCCCGTCTTCACCGGTGCTCGATGCGTTTCTCAAGATCCTCGCCCGGTGCAGGGAACAACCCGAAGCTTAAATAGCGCGTTTCATTCCATTGCCAGGGTGTTGATGATTTGCCGCGTGAAGCGATGATGCATGGCGTCCCAGAACGGCGAGTAAAACTGGCTGTCGAACACCGGTGACCGGCGCGCTCTCTGTACGGCCTGGGTGATGCGGGCGTCTTCGTCTCCGGCCTGCCTGAGTCCACCCATGAGTTCCGTGCGCATCTCCAGCAGATCTTCCGAGCACGCAACTTCAGCGTCGTAGAACTGCGCCCTCAGCGTTTTTGTGCGTCCTGGAGATACCGGCTGTCCGATGATCAGGTGAATCATCGGCCCGAGGGCGCCGATGTGCAGGTTGGGAAACAGCGAGCCGAAGTAACCCAGAGAGGGCGGCGCGTCGGGTGTCAGGCCCAGATGTGGAATAGCCGGTAACGAGTACGTTTCGGGGAAGCTGGCCGCTTCGAATCGCAGCGCCATGAAGTCGCCGTCGATGTGGTCCTCGCAGGTCTTGTTATGAGCTGTGTCAAGCCTTGGCACCTCGGGTGACTGGTCATAGATGTGGTGCACAAATGATTCATGCAGCACGTTTATGCCCCAGTTCTCGTAGTGCGTCTTCCAGTTGGTCTGCAGGTCCTCCGGGTCCAGCAGTGGATTGCGCTGCGCATCGCGGGCGATGTCCATCTCATCCACCCGCCACTGTTCCAGTCCCCTTCGCAACGGGTCGATGTACTCGTCGAACGAGCCGCCTCCGCCTGTGACGTTGACGAATACCACCGGTCCCCAGATCTCGCATTGAATTTCGGTCAGATTGCCCGCATGACCATTCAGGTCAGCCGGTTCGGCGCTCCAGGTTCCGTTCCAGATGGGGGTTGCCTTGAGGCGTCCCTGCAAGTCGTAGCGCCAGCCGTGATAGGGGGTGACAATTTCGCTGCTTTCCCCGGCGGGGTCGATGGCCGCCAGACAACCGTCGTAAGGAACGATGTTATGAAACACGCGCACCTGTTTGTCGTTGCCGCGCACAACCAGCAGCGGCATGCCGCAGAGGTCTATCGGCAGGACATCACCCGGGTTTTCCACCTGTTGCACGAAGCACAAAGCCGCCCACTGGCGGGCAAATATTTTCTCAGCTTCGAGTTCGAAAAACCGGTCGCTGGTAAAAGCCTGGCGGGGAAGGGTGCGAGCCTGTTCGATTGGCGCTGAGCAAGCATCGATCTGTGCTTGTGTGAGAATGTCGTAGATGTTGGTTGCGTTCATCCTAGTATCCCAGTTGATTTTTGATGTAGCTGTGAAAGGCGGCCAGGCTGCCTTCCTGTTCCGCGATAAGCGGTCCTCCGCTGGCGTAGGCTCCCTGCATACCCCGCTGGATCGACTCGCATATCAGCACGTCTTCAAGCACCAGTTCACCTGCCCAGCTCTGAAATTCGGCCTCGCTGAGTTCAGCGGTGTCGCCGATGCGCCGCGGGCCGGCCGGGGAGCGTTTGCTCATGCCGCCGAACATCGTGCTCGCATCCGCTCCCTGGGGGAGGGTTGAGAACCAGTTGATGGTGTCGCCGTCAACGTTGATGATGGTGCTGGGAAAAATGCCGATGGTGTAAGCATCGGTTCTTTCCCTGGTGCCTAGGCCGGGAGGGTCGCCGGGGCAGGGTGGAAATTCGGACTTGCGGGGTTCGTAAGACACGCTCCAGTACTCACCGGGTGGCGGTGAAGCCTGGCGCGACACATAGGGGGCCAGGGTGTCCGGATGCACGGCGGTGATGTGGTACCCCTCGTAGGCGTTTTCCGCGACTATTTTCCAGTTGGCCTTGCACTGGCGGGTGGTGTTCTGCGTGCTCCATTCGAACTCGGCCAGCCGATAGACATTCAGCAGCTCATCGAGCCCGGTGAGGCGTGGTGCAAGAGGTTTCGCGTTTGCATCAACGTTAACAAATACAAATCCCTGCCATTGTTCCAGCGCCAGCCTGGGCAGGCAGATGCTCAGGCCCTCCAGTTCATCAGCTACGCCGGGTGCGCCGCGCAGGGCCCCCGTGCTGTCGTAGGTCCACTTGTGATACGGACATGAAAGCGTTCTGGCGTTGCCGCCGTCGGACGCGATGACGGCCATGCGGTGACGGCAGACATTTTCAAATGCCTGCAGGTCGCCGTTGCGTGAGCGCCAGACAACAACGGGCTCGCCGGCAAGGTCGAACGCCCGGTAGTCGTAAGGTGCCGGCCAATCTGTGCTGCGTCCAACACAGAGCCATTCGCGTCTGAATATCTTCTCCACTTCGTCTTCAGCAACACCGGGTGAGGTGTAGTACTTCGGCGCCAGCGCGCGCGGCAGAGTTTGTCCGTATAACAAATTGTCAGCGTTCAACGCATCCTCCTTATGAATTGGCTTGAGCTTTTTGAAGTGGGGCACATCCGCTCAGGTGGTCTAACACCGTGCGGGCAAGGGTTGGCATGAGACTTTCGGTAAAGTTGTGACCAGCCCCTTCAATCTTTGCCAGGCGTGCGTTTGGCAGACGATTGGCAAGATCGGCGCCGTGTTCTGCGTGGAAAAAGCAATCGTCCGACCCATGAATCACGGTAGCGGGGCACAGCACTTCCGTCAGACGCGGGTAGTGGGCGGGAGCGGCATAGACGGCCAGCAGTTGCCTGCTGATCGCCTCCGGCCGGAAACCATGTTCCAGCATCAGGGAGACGAAATCCGCTTCTTCTTCCCCGGTGGCGGGAAACCCGCTGCCTGTGGTAACGCGCCACATATGGCGCAAGCGTTGCACCGCGTCGTGCCGATCCGCCAGCGGCGCCGCCAGCCCCATGGCCATGTCAGTTGCTTCCTGACTGGGCGGCGGTAACTGCGGATAGCCGCTGGTGGTCATCAGGGGTATCAGGCTCTCCACCCTGCGCGGGTACTTGATTGCCGCCCATTGACACACGATTCCACCCATCGAGTAGCCGATCAGGTGCGCTTTTTCGATGTGCAGGGCATCCATGAAAACGACGAGATCGTCGCACAGGGTTTCCACAGTGTAGCTGGCGGAGGGTTGATCTCCCGCCGCAAGGGCCGCCAGTGCGGCGGGTATATCAGCGGCACCGGCTGCGTGCATGATGGTCGAGCCGCCGATGTCCCTGTTGTCTAGGGCGACAAAACCGTAACCCGCGTCCTGCAAGGCCGCGTAGAACGACTGCGGCCAGAAGCGCCAGCCTTCAGCCAGGCCCTGCACCCCCAGCACCACGGGTTGTCCCGGAGTTCGTTGTTCGAAGTAGTCGATTTCGATGTTGCTGCATTGAATCTTGGGCATTTGCGGCTGTGGCTTGCTTATTGCGAGGCCACAATTCTGCTACAGCCCGCCGCAAGTTTAGTTCAGCCAAGTCTGAACTGAGTTTCACGGAATTTGGATTTCAAACGCACGCGTTGAGACAGACACTCCCTCGTCGACATCCACTGGGGAGATTATCCATGTGCACGAATGCTGTTGGGCGTCTGTTTGCCACCGCCGCTTTTTTGCTGCTGACGCAAATTGGGCACACCGCAACCATCGAAGAGATAGTCGTGACCGCGCAAAAACGCGCCGAGTCGATCCAGGACGTGCCGATCGCCATGAGCGCTTTCGGAGAGGATGCGATCGACACCTTCAACTTCGAATATGGACCGATGCTGGCCGCCCAGGTACCCAATGTCAGCTATACCGATCCCGGAACCGGAATTCCCACCTTCTCTATCCGGGGCGTGCAGCTCTTCGATTTCACCAATGCCAATGAAGCGCCCGTCGGTTTTTACGTAGACGAGGTTTACTACGGCACGGCTGCGGGACAATTCGCTCAGTTTTTCGACGCGGAGAGGGTCGAGGTGATGCGGGGGCCTCAGGGGATCCTGTTCGGCCGCAACACCACCGGCGGCCTGGTCCACGTCATATCCAACAAACCCGCAGACGAGTTTGAGCTGTCTGCCAGCTTTCAGGCCGGTTCCTACGGCCAGCGCATTTTCGAGGGGATGGTCAACGTACCGATGGGAGAGCATGTGCGCGGGCGGCTCTCGCTGAAGAGTAACAGAGACGACGGGTTTCAGGAGAATACCGCCGGCGGGCCGGATCTCACCCAGACCGACGTATGGGCGCTGCGCGGACAGTTGCAAGCTGATCTCTCGGACGCCATCACCGTGTTGCTGAATATCCATGGCAGCCGCACGGACGGCAGAAACCATGGCTATGCCTATCGCGGATTGCTTGATCCCGCGACTTTGCTGGACCCGGTGCCGACGCCTTGTGAACCGGCGGCGGTTATCGCTTTGCAGTGTACAAACGCGTTCGGTGTTCCCGGCCAGCCTCTGGATCCCGAAACCGTCGCGCAGGATGAATCCCAGGCCACCAACGAGATTGATACGCTTGGCGGCAGTGTAACGTTTAACTGGGAGATCGGTGAAATGTCGCTAGTCTCGGTGACCGCTTATGAGGAGGTGGAGCGTCTATACGTAGAAGATGCAGACGCAACCGGGGTTGCGTTTCTCACCACTAATTCCGGGTTGGATGCCAATCAGTTTTCTCAGGAACTGCGTCTGTCCGGCAGGGCATTTGATACCAGGCTCGACTGGCTGGTAGGTGCCTACTACTACGATGACAAGAAGGACGATATCTTCCTACGCCTGCCCATATTGATCGATCTTCTGGGCGCAACCCTCGGCCTGCAGTCGGAGTCGAACCAGGAAACGGAATCGAAAGCCCTGTTCGCCAATGTCAACTACGCCCTCAATGATTCGCTGTCAGGGTTCCTGGGGCTGCGTTTTACCGACGAAGACAAAGACTACCAGCTCTCTGATTCACTGTCTGCTCCAACTCTCGGTGTCATCAATGACTCCGTATCGACCAGCAAGGTAACAGCCCGCGCGGGTGTTGAATACCGGCTGCAGGAAGATGTGATGGTGTATCTCACCTACGCGACGGGTTTCAAGAGCGCCCAGTTCAACAATTCCTCGGCCGCCATACTCAGTCTCGATGCCAGTCCTGTCGGGGAAGAAACCGTGTTGTCGCTGGAGGCCGGTATGAAAGGGAGTTGGCTCAACGAGCGTCTGCGTGCAAACCTGACGGCATTCCGCAGCCACTACGAGGACTTCCAGGCCCTGGCCCTGCTACCGGGGGAGGTGCGCTCTTCGTTGATCAGCGCCGGTGAAGTGGACATATACGGCGCCGAATTCGACCTGGCCTGGCAGGCGTCGGAAAACCTGTTACTGTCGATGGGTGTCGGTTACCTGCAGACTGAAATCGATTCTCCGGGCACAACGGTGGGAGGGCTGCCCATAGACGGAAACGAGCTGCCGAATGCGCCGGAATTTACCGTCAACGGTCTGGTCCGTTACGCGTTGCCTACCTCCGGCTTCGGCACGTTTTCGCTGCAGGCGGATTTTAATTATGTCGATGACAACTACTTCCACGTGGTCAACAACCCCATCGAATTTCAAGCGTCTTATACGCTGGTCAACCTGCGCGCCGGGTGGACATCTCCATCGACGCGCGTCGCTGTGGATCTATTTGTCGAAAACGTCACGGACGAGGATTACTTTTCGTTTTCCGGCAACGTCGGTGACACGAACATCAGTATCTGGGGCCGGCCGCGCTGGTCGGGAATCCGGCTCAGCTACGCGCTGTGACCCGGTTCAGGATTGCAGGGCAACCGCCGGGCGCGGTGCTTGCCCTGGGCCTTGGGCTGACGGTGGGTGAACTGACCCTGTTCATCGTCCCGCTGTTGGTGGGGAACGTAATGGAGCGCTACGGCATGCTCGAAGAGCAGGTCGGTTTTGTCATCTTCACCAGGCTGTCTGCGTTGGCGCTGACGTCACTGGCACTGGCACAAAGTATCCATCGCTTCGATCTCAGGAAGCTGGCCATGCTCGGTATGCTTGTGATCGGCATCACCAACCTGCTCACCGGGCTTACGGAGTCGGCGGTGGGCTACACGCTGGCCAGAACAGTTTTGGGTATCGGCGAGGGCATGGCGCTTACCGCGATCACAGCGGTGGCAGCCCGGGCCGAGAAGCCCGAGAAGATCTTCTCCCTGATGGCCGGCACCATCGCATCCGTTGGTATTGTCGCTTATCTGGCGATTCCGCCTGCGCTTGCCAAGCTTGGCTTGCCGGCCACGTTTACGGCGATTGGCGTGCTGTCGCTTGCCGCCACGCCGTTGTTGCGGCACTTGCCTGCGACGTCTGTCCGGTCAACAGGCAAACAACAAATCAGAACACCATGGTCGGCAGCGGGCATCTGCACGCTGGCAGCTCTATTGATGTTGGATGTGGGCGCGAATACCCCCTGGTATTTTATCGAGCGTATCGGCCACAACATCGGTATGACCCTTGCTGAGGTCGGGCAGGCCCTGGTGTTTGTCAGTGCTATTGTGCTTGTCGCTCCCGTGGCCGCGTATCTGATGGGCGCACGCTTCGGCCATTTCGCGCCGCTGAGTGCCGGCTTTGTTCTGCTTGCTGTTGCATCGCTGCTCACTACTCACTCCGCAAATGCCTTTGGCTTTACCGCGGGCATCGTGTTGTCCAGCGCGGTGCTTGGATTCTGCTCAATCTATCTGCTCGGACTCGCGGCAAAACTCGATGACACGGGCTCGCTTGCCGCCGCCGCGCGCGGTTTCATTGCCATCGGTAACGCGATAGCGCCGGGTCTGGGTGCGGGCATACTCGCTCTCGGCGGCAACTACCGTGTGCTGGGATGGTCGTCCGTGCTGCTGGCGATTGCGGCGATTGGACTCGTGTATGCCGCAACGCGGCCGGGAATGGGTCGGGCCAATCCCTTGAAGTCGTGCTCCCCAGGTGGTTTAGCTGGCGGTGGTGAGGGTTGAATACGATTACGTTATCCTTGTGTCCGACTAAGTTTTTCGAATCAGACACGGTTGAATATGCGCGCGTTAACAAGGTTGCTCTCAATAGTGGCATGCTGCTTTGTGGTTTCGGCTTGCGATGGCCCGCCTCATTTTATGGCGGGTGGGGAGCTGAGCGGCACGGTTGCGGATGTACCCGTCCCCTGGGAGTTTGCAGAAGAATCCGGTCTGGCACAGTTGGAAACCCGCCCGCAAGACCCGTACTCGATTAACCTGGCCTATGTTCAGATGGATGGCCGTTTATACATCTATGCAGGTGATACCAGAACCAGTTGGGTGCAGCATATTGAACAGAACCCGCTTGTGCGGATTCGAGTGAACAACATTATCTACCCTGCGCGCGCAGTTCGAGTGAACAATGATGACGAAATTGTTAAGTTTGCCGCCATTTGGGTGAGCCGCTCAACGTTTCAGCGGGACCCAAACGGTCTTGAAGAAATTTGGTTGTACCGTCTGCAAGCCCGCTGATTAAAGCAGGCGGACCTATCTACGTGCCGGCCTCTCGGGTAACAATCACAAAATCAGATGAAGCGACGTAGTCTCATCCACTTGTTCCCAGTGCTTTTTGGTCTGCGGGGGTTGGCGCGCGCGAACACCGCAACCTGGACCCGGGCTGAGCCTTTGCCGCGCCGGGTACAGGAGATTTACACCGCTGTGCACCAGCAGAAACTTTACGTGGCGGGCGGTATCGGCGCACGTCTGGGGGTGCCGTACTTCACCAACAAAGTAGCTGCGTACGACCCGGGCAAAGATGTCTGGGAAGATGTTCCCGATCTGCCCGAAGATCTGCATCACGTTGCACTGGTCAGCGACGGCGGCAATCTTTACGGCATGGGTGGATTTAATGGCGGGTACTCCCATGTCTGGCGCATGCGCGATGCAGTCTACCGGTTGCAAGACGATAGATGGATACAAGTTGCGGTGCTTCCAACCAGGCAAGCAGAGGGCGTGGTGAGCCATCACAATGATTTGATCCATATTGTGACCGGGCAACAACCTGAGGGCGAAGCCAATTCTGCCAGGAGTGATCACATCGAAGGTCATCTACACTGGGCTTGGGACGGCAACACATGGCGGGATCTGGCGCCGATACCCACTGCGCGGAACAGTGCCACCGGCGGCTGGATAGATAACCTGCTTGTTGTGGCCGGTGGTCGCACGGCGCAAGGCAATCTTTCCGTCACCGAAATATATGATGCTAAAACGGACGCATGGCATACCGCGGCGCCGATGCCGCTCCCTCAAGCCGGCACCGCCAGTGTTGTTGTAGACCAATCGCTCGTTGTGTTTGGCGGTGAAATTTTTTCCCCCGAAGCCAAAGTGTTTCCGAATGTATGGCGGTATAACTTGGCCGCCGATCATTGGGAAGCGCTTCCCGATATGCCCACACCCAGACACGGGCTTGGTGCGGGTATGATCGGGGGGCGTATTTATGTTGTTGGCGGTGCTACCAGCCCGGGTGGCAGCGGGACAAGTGATTTGAACGAAGTGCTGACGCTCTCCGCCGGTGGCTGATAAGGCCCGGATTCATTCACGTTCGCGATCTGATTAAAACGCGTTGCGAGTCAGCGCGCCGGACGTATCAGCTTCAAACTGCCCGATCAGATAGTCAATAAAGACGCGGATTTTGGGCGGCACATGCCGACGATGCGCGTGCACCGCGTAAATGGGTACCGCTGCCGGCGCGGCTTCATAGTCCGCGAGCACCGCGCGCAGCTGCTTTTGCCTCAGTTCAATGCCCATGTTCCAGCTGGGCAACAAGCAAACCCCCACACCGGCTGCACTGGCGGCAACCAAAGCGTCGGCATTTTGCGAAAAAAAGCTCCCGGACGCGCGCACCTTGGAAATCCCGCCAGGTCCACGAAAAGTCCAGATATTATGTCCGGGATGGTCCCGCCAGGTGATGCAGTTATGGTGCTCCAGATCAGCGGGTGTTTTTGGCACGCCGGCCCTTTTCAGGTATGCGGGGCTGGCACAAACGATCCGTTGACTCTCACCGATTTTCCGTGCCCTGAGACTTGAATCCTGTTGCCGGCCCGCTCTGATCGCAACATCAATTGCCGCATCGACAATGTCGACCATCTGGTCGGTCAACGACATGACAACCTTAATTCCAGGGTATTGATCCAGAAAACCGGGAATGGCTGATGCAACCATCTCGCGGCCGATACCGCTTGGCACCGTCACACGTAGAATGCCGCTGGGTGAACCAAGCTGCGACAGCGCGAGTTTTGCTTCATCCACTTCGTTAAGGATGTTGCGCGCCCGCTCACAAAAGATTTCTCCTGCCTCGGTAAGACTCAGTTTGCGGGTTGTGCGCGTAAGCAGGACGGTACCCAATTCCTCTTCGAGGTCGTTGATTTGACGCGACACCGATGACGGGGCAACTCCGAGGTGCCTTGCCGCTGCTGAAAAACTTCCCGAATCCGCAACCCGGACAAATATCCGCATGCCCGCAAAACTGTCCATCATGAAACTCCTATCTTTGCGAAATACGCATAGATGTTTTTTATATTACCCAGTTTATCAGAGAAGCTGCCGGGTCTAAATTGGCTCCCCCTGCGGCAGCGAACGCATCCAGCCGATGCAGTTCGGCAAAGCAGGCAGTCCTGAATAACGAGTGAGGAGAAGAGTTATGGCAGCAGTGACAAAGGCGGCAGTTACAAAGGCGACAGTTACAAAGGCAACAGTTACAAAATACCTGATGTTCGCGCTCACCTTGGGGGCGTCAGCTTGTTTTGCTGAAGCACCCGCTGAAAAGCTGAAAACTGCAGTTCCGGCAGCAGAAACTTTTGACGGAACCTGGCCGTTCAAGGCGCACTACACCAGCGCCCCCGGTTTCAAGATGCACTATGTAGACGAAGGCGCAGGCGACGAAGTTCTGCTGCTGCTGCACGGTGAACCCACCTGGGGGTACCTATACCGGCATCAGATTTCCGAGTGGTCAAAGCATGCGCGGGTTGTCGCGCCGGATCACATGGGGTTCGGCAAAAGCGAAGCACCACAGAACCGAACCTATTGGCTTGGCGATCATATCGATAACCTCGAGGCTTTTGTGCTGGCCCTGGACCTGCGCAACATCACCCTGGTGATGCACGATTTTGGCGGTCCGACGGGAATGGGCCTGGCGGCCCGGCATCCTGACCGCATTGCCCGGATTGTATCGGTTAATGGTCCGACGCCGTTTGGCCAGCCCGATCTTGTTGAGCGCTTGATGGCAAACGGCGCCAAATCACCTTGGTTTCAGTGGATCACAAACGCGCACAAGCAAGGTGTGCTGGATAACGTGTTGGAACACCTGGGCTACAACATTCTTTCGACCCTGAAGTTGAACGGTTTTGTCCGCAACGAGATTGCCACCGACACCTGGATTCGAGCCTATGCAGCGCCATTTCCCACACCCGCTCATGCGGTTGGCGGTATCGGCTGGGCCAAAGGGTTTGCCGAAGGTAAACACCAGTTTGAGGTACCCGATGCAGCCGGTAAAAACGCCATCATGAACAAGCCTGCTATTGCGATCTGGGGTGAGCAGGACAAGACCTTGCATGCTGATGAGTTTGTTCCTCTATTCACTCAGCTTTTTCCAAGCGCACCGGTTCATCTTCTGGCAGGCGCAGGCCACTACAGCCCTGAGGATGCGCCTGATGAGGTCACCCGTATCGTCCTGGATTTTCTGTCGGCATCCAGCGTAAGTGTAAGTGCCAGATAAATTGCAATAGACGTGCTTGGTTGATGCGGCATTCCAAAAGATTATTCGATGTACCATTAGCACCACTGTTGCATGTAATCCTTAAGTTGGAGAAGGCTATTGTGTCCAGTGGGTTAACGGAGGAAGGGAAGGCGTTAATCAAGAAGCGCCGTGAGGAAAGTGCAAAACACGCTCAGAAGATCAGACAAGAGCAACAGGCGTTGGTGGCAGAGCTTAAACAAATTGGAATCAGCGTTCGCGATGTTTGGGATCTGGTAAACATGGATTGAATCGCGAATATGGTGGGGCCAGGATGATGCTTGCACATGGGTTAGTACGGTTGGAGCGTGCCGGGTGTTCGAAAGCACTGTTATCTCAGCTCGACGACAATTCCGTTGCTGGTGAAACGTTAGTAGCGTTGGGGAAAACAAAAGACCCTTCGGTTCTAGACGCTGTCCGTGGGTACGTAGAGCATCCTGATAGCTGGATTCGCGGGAAAGCGAAATCTGCCTTTAAAAAGCTTGCAAAGCTAACGGAGTAGGTTAGTCGTAGTTTATCTTCCCGGAGTGAGACGGTGCAGCCAGCGGCAGTACAAAAATGACGCGACTTTGATAGGTGGTCACGGCGCCGGATTGGACACCTTGCATGGTTCGTCCATGTGCCGGCAAAGATTGGCATAGCTCTGCGCCATCACCTTGCGCGTGATGGCAACCTCCTCGGGGTCAATGCCTTCAAGCGCGATATCGTTCACCGCGATAATCATCGGAATGAGTTTCGCTTGCAGGCGTTTAGCCTTGGGCGTTAACCGAACGTAGTACTTGCGCTTGTCTTCTGTACTGCGCACCCGGCGTGCCATGCCGGCATTTACCAGACTGCGCACGGCCAGCGTGGTAGTGGCTTCGGTCAGGCCGGCTTCGGTGGCCAGTTCCCGCTGGGTAATATTGTCGCTTTCCCACAACACGCGCAGCAAGCGCCACTGTCCGGCGCTCACCCCATGGGGGAGGGTCAACTGTTCCAGGGCACGAGACAGCATGCGGAAATTAATACGGGACAGATAGCCCAGGCTGTGCATGGGGTCCAGATAGGGATTGGCTTTGTCGTTCTTCGCTGGATGGGTCATGGGGCAGCAATCTCGCTTATCAACTAATCCGCCAGCATATCCGTAATTTGTGCGCCAGCGCCATCGGGCTGATCCGGAAAATGAAAAATACTTAGTATCCAAAGTATCTTGAACTCGCGGAGGAAGCAATTAGAATGAATTGCGGTATCCGGTGCGCACGTCGGCAAATAAATTGCTAACTATGACGTGAAAACTCACAGGATGTACCTGTGAAAGGAGAGGAAATGAGTATTGGGATCAAAAAATGGTCAGACAATGCAGTTAAGGGGGGCGCCTTACTGATCGCAGTTGCAAGCCTGGCACCCGGCGGTCAAAAGGTACAGGCGCAAGACCAGGAACCCGCGATGACGCTTGAAGAAATTGTGGTGACTGCGCGCAGGCGTGAGGAAAGTCTGCAGTCGATACCCGTGGCAGTTTCGGTGTTAACCGGGGAAGAACTCCTTGAACAGGGCGGTTTGAAGATAGATGCGATCGGCAAGACCGTTCCCAATGTGCACTTTGAGGCGGCGGGGGGCACCAGTGGGGTTAAATCCCCGGTTCTGTTCATTCGCGGCATGGGGCAGAACGATTTTATCCCCGTGGAAGACCCCGCGGTGGGAATATACCTGGATGGTATTTACATGGGGCGCAATATCGGCAGTGTTTTCGATTTGATTGATATTGAACGTGTGGAAGTTCTGCGCGGCCCTCAAGGCACGCTGTTCGGCCGCAATACGATTGGCGGTGCCGTTAATATCATTTCCAAAACCCCGGGTGATGCGCTGGGCGGATCGATTCAGTTTTCCGGCGGCGAGGACGGCTATTTCGAGGCGCGCGCCACCCTGAATGCACCCCTCGGGGAGCGGGCGGCAGGGCGTCTGAGTGTGTTTGCGCGGGAACGCGACGGGTATGTCGAGGCGCTGCAGCACGATAGTTTGGACCTGGGCAGTGACGACATCTGGGGAATACGCGGGGCGGTACGCGCGGAACTGACCGATGCATTCAGCCTGGATATCGCGCTGGATTACTCAAAGGCTGAGGAAACCCCTGGAGCGATTACTCCGATTGGGGGCATCGGCGGGTTTAACGGTGAAGTGATCACCCTTGGACCGCCGGCACAGCCCTTTGCCAACTTTCATAATGTCATCTACAGCGGTGACCCGGCTTCGTGCACCACTGCTGCGGGCCAGGCGGCCAACCCGGCCTGTTATGGACCGGTCTGGAACACCAACGATGCATACCAGACGAACTCGGTGTACCGGGACAACGCCGGCAATCAGATTGATCCGGAACAGGACGTGGAAGTCTGGGGCGGCAATGTCACGGCTACCTGGCAGATTGGGGAGGTAGAACTGAAGTCCATCACGTCGTATCGGGAGTTTGACATCAGCCTGTTTAACGACCTTGATTTTTCGCCGTTCATACTGTTCGCCAACAATCACGATGAGTATACCCAGGAGCAGTGGTCCCAGGAGATTCAGCTCAGCGGCGAGGCCATGGACGGAAAGTTGGACTATGTTGTCGGCGTGTATTACTTTGAAGAAGAGGGTCAGGAAGCAATCTTCAACCAGATTACGTTCCCGCCGCCGCTGTCCGGGCCGCCCGATTTCTTCTTTCAGTTTCTTGATCGTCTCATCGACAACGATAGCCAGGCTGTATTTGGCCAGGTTAATTACGATCTGACCGACGCGCTGACCCTGACCGTAGGAGCACGCTACACCGAGACCGACAAATCCTTTGAACTGGTGACGGAACGCCGGGTGGGTCCAATTTCCAATCAATTTGGTGACCTGAGTACCGAAGAATTCACGCCGCTGGTATCGCTGGCCTGGGATGTCAGTGATGACGTGATGCTGTATGCGACCTATTCCGAAGGCTACCGCGACGGCAGTTACGCCGCCCGCTTCACCGGAGCGGTGCCGGTGCCGTTGCCGAACTATGATCCCGAATTTGTTACCAACTATGAAATCGGCATGAAGTCCACGTTGCTGGACGGTCGTATGCGGCTCAATGCAACTGCCTTTCTGATGGACTATGAGGACATGCAGATCAACGCGTCCAGCGACGAGGTGACCACGTCCTCCACCAAAGAAAATCTGGGTGATGCCACCATCAGTGGTCTGGAGCTGGAAGCCTCAGCGCTGCTTGGAGCGGGTCTTACCCTGGGTGTGAACATAGGTTTGCTGGATGACGAGATCGACAGTTTACGGGGTACGCTGGTTTCAAACACTATTGTCATCACCGAATCCAATGATTTGCCGAATACCCCGGATTGGACTCTGTCATTGCTGGCCAAATATGAGCGTACTCTGCAAAACGGCGGCACGTTGTCGTTGCGTGCCGATTACGCGTTGAAAGACGAGTACTTCAGCCGTGCGGAGAACATTCCCGAACTGGAGATCGATGACTACCGCAATCTGAACATCAGCGGTACCTATCTGTTTCCGGACCGCAACTGGGAATTGGGGTTGGGTGTGCGAAATGCAACGGATGAGGAGTATTACCAGTCGGCTACACCTTTTGCCACGTTTGGCCTGGTGTTCGGGCAACCCGTGCGTCCGCGTACCTGGTATGCATCTCTGAAGTACAGCTTCGGTGAGCAGTAGCTTGACCTTACGCTGTCTGCTCCCGCTTGTTTTAGTTGTATGTACCGGCGTGCAGGCGGCGCAAGTCTCCTGCGATCAGGCGAATTCAGACAAACAGGTGTACTGGGGTGACCTGCACGTACACTCGGGATATTCCTTAGACGGTTGGGGTTACGGTACTCATGCCACTCCAGCCCGGGCGTATGACTTCGCGAAAGGAAAACCGCTCACCCTGGCGAACGGCCGGGCTGTGCAACTGAAACGGCCGTTGGACTTCATGGCGGTTACCGATCATGCGGAATGGTTCAACCTGATGTACGTGTGCACCGATCCGTTAGCCAGCGATGATCCCTACTGTGACATATTGACCGAAAAAAATTCGCCTGCGACCGGTACCGAGGTTTTCAGCAACTATGTATTGCCGACAATTACCAAAGCAGCCCCGCAGCCAACCCCGCTGTGTAAGGCGCAACCCGGCCTGTGCGATGACGCGGTAGTGTCCCAGTGGCAGCGGATCCAGCAGCAGGCTAACGAAGCTAATCAGCCGTGCCGCTTTACTGCTTTTATCGGCTATGAATGGTCGGCAACCCCCGACTTCAGTCATAACCACCGCAATATCATTTTTGCCGGCGACTCGGTCATGGACGATCCAGCGGACTACATGCGCTATCCAACGCCAATTGCGTTGTGGCAGGCACTCGACCGGCAGTGTGTTGCGGAAGACGGTTGCGAAGCCATTGCCATTCCTCACAACACCAATATGGGTGATGGCAAAAGTTTCGACGTCGAGACTGAACCCCCTGCAGTGCTGGCACTGCGCGCGCGTTATGAGCGGCTGGTAGAGATACACCAGGAAAAAGGCAATAGCGAGTGCCTGCCGGAGTTTGGCATGACGGACGAAGATTGCGCATTCGAGCGTTATCTGACGTTGAATTCACGGCCTACCGCGGAGCAGGATTTCACTGCGGAGCAATGGACACGTTTGCGTCACGGTTACGTGCGGCGCCTGTTGTTGCGTGGTCTGCGGGCGTATGAGTCGTCTGCTGAAAAGCTCAATCCGTTACAGCTCGGCATTATCGGCTCCACGGACAACCATAGCGCCACCGGCGGCTTTGTCGACGAGCAACGCTGGCCCGGTACCGTGTTCGGACTAGGCAATATTGAGCGCGCCATGACTCGAATCAACTTTAACCCGGGCGGTCTGGTGGCTGTATGGGCGGAGCAGAATACGCGTGCCAGCATTTTTGCCGCATTGAAGCGCCGCGAGGTGTACGCCACCAGCGGCCCGCGCATGCGGTTGCGTGTGCAGGCAAGCCAAAGTCCGGTGAACTGCAGTTCCTCAAACCTCTCCCGAGGTGTGGCCCAAGGTGTAGCAATGGGCGGCACTTTGAGTAGTGATGGCACGAAAAATGATGACACAAACAATGGTGACGCGATCTACATCCGCATCCAGGCGCAGGCTGATCATGCGCCGCTGAATCAGGTCGAAATCATCAAGGGCTCTATCGAACAGGGAGGAATGAAAGAGAAGGTTGTCACCGCGTGGCAGGACGGTGAAGGTGCCTACGATGTCTGCACGGTATACCAGGATCCTGCATTTGATCCGTATGTCCCGGCTTTCTGGTATGCCCGGGTCAAACAGGTACCAACCCCGCGCTGGAGCGCATATCAATGTCAGCGTGCCGGCGTGTGTGACAGTTATCCGGAGGCTGAGCGTTGGATACGGGAACGCGGCTGGACGTCACCCATCTGGTATCTGCCGTAAACTGGCATCCGCTGCTGATGATTGGGTAGACTCGTTTAAACCTACCAGCACAAAGGCCGGCGTTATGATGCGACTGCGACAAATTGCCTTGGTAACCCCGGAACTGCGTGGCGTTGAACAGGAGATCTGCAAACAGCTGGGTCTGGAAGTCTGTTACCGGGACCCGGGACTGTCTTACTTCGGGCTGCGGCATGGTCTGTATGCGATCGGTGATCAGCTGCTTGAAGTTGTTGCTCCGAAGCAGCCGGGCACAACCGCGGGGCGCTTTCTCGAACACCGCGGCGGCGAAGGCGGCTACATGGTGCTGCTGCAGACCAGTGAGCTTGAACAACATAAGGCTAGAGTTGAAAGCGCCGGCATCCGCATCGTACATGACGGTGAGGTGAATGAGCGCGGCGCTTCAATACACGGCATCCATCTGCATCCGAAGGATGTCGGCGGCGCGATCTTGTCACTTGATGAGGCAGACCCGCCGGAAAGCTGGTTGTGGGCTGGTCAAGACTGGCAGTACCACTCACTCGACGGCGTCGTTTCCAAAGTCGTGGCGATTGATCTGCAGGCTGCTGATCCTGATGAGATGTCCGCGCGCTGGGCAAAAGCAATTGACAGGCCGGTGAACGGCAGGGAGATCGAGTTGGATGACGCCCGCATCCGCTTTGTATCTGCGGCTGACGGTCGAGGCGACGGGTTAGCCGCTGCTGATCTGGTCGCGACAAATCGCAACAGAGCGGGTGAGACTTTAGACATCTGCGGGTTTCAGTTCAGGTTGGTCTAACGGCTAAAACGACAGCAGAGGCCGAACTTCCCGGCCAAACCGTTCTATCTGTACCTTCAGGTCTTGCCCCGTACTGGTGAGATCCAAAACAAAATGTCTGCAGCCCGCCTGGTAGTATTCGTTATAACGTTCAGCCACATCTTCCGGCCGGCCTAACGCACAGTACTTCTTTGTTGCATTGGAGAAATCCATCGCGTAACGCATACTCAGATGTGCGTTGGCTTTCTCGTAGGCTTCTTCATAGGTGTCGCCAATTTGCGTGAACAAGAGATCCCCGGTACCAAAAGGTCCAATCTCGCGCCCGGCGTCATTCGCGGCGCGCTCAATCTGGGAGAGTGCATCAGCATACATGCCCGGGGTAACGGAGTAGCCGATCCATCCGTCTGCCATCAACCCGGCACGCTTCAGCGCCGCGGCGGAGCGGCCGCCTGTCCACACCGGCGGGCCTGAAGGCGTAGAGGCTGCGGGCTTCATGGTCAATTCATCGAATGGATAAAACTTGCCGTGCGGATTCTCAACCGTCTCTCCCGACATCAGTTTTTTAAGCAGCGGAATGCCTTCCGACATCCGCGCTCCGCGTTCGTTGCGCGGTACGCCGCACGCTTTCCACTCGTTTGCAAATTCTCCGCCCACACCGGCACCCAATATGAATCTGCCGTCGGAGAGCAGGTCGAGACTGGCGACTTGTTTGGCCACCGGTACGATATGTCGCAGAGGCAACAAGTAAACGGCGGTACCGAATGTAAGCGTGCTGTTAAGTGCCGCAGCGTGTGCCAATTGGACAAATGGGTCGAGGAGCGGCAGCGGAAACTCGATGTGATCCCCCACCCAGATCGAGTGGTATCCCCACTTTTCGGCCAGATCAACGTTGGCGCGCGTTTCGCTGGAGCTGCGCATACCGGTAATGAAACCAAATTTTGCTTCTCTATCGACTGCCAGTGCCATCTGTTCATCCTCGCTAAGCGGCGCTTCCGCTGAAAATAATACTTTACGGTAAACAAATATATTAACATGAAGCAGCGTTATCAATAGTTATCTTCAGCTGATGGCTATGCCGCTGCGCTTCCGTTCTTTATACTTGTTGGGCATTAACTATTTAAAATTGGGCGCCGTGACAAAGGAACGAACCCCGCGCACGCATGAAGAGCGTAAGGCTATAGCTCGACGGAAGATCCTGAAGGCTGCCCAGAAACTGTTTTCCAAGTACGGATACCGCGACACTACGCTGAATCAGATCGGCAAGGAGGCGGGGTATACAGGCAGCCTTGTGGGCCAGCGGTTTGATTCCAAAGAGGGTTTGCTTAAGGCCCTTGTAGAGGACATTGCCAGACGATTTGTGGATGAGCAGTTGTATCCGCTGGCAGAAAGTGAAAGCGGGGAAGACTCGATCCGCAACTACGTTGATGTCTACCTGCAAGAGGTGACCAGGCGGGGAAGCCAGTTACATACACTGTACGTCATCATGGGAGAATCACTAAGTGCAGTACCCGAAATAAGGCCACAGATAGCAGAATTGAATCGGAGTGTACGTGGCCGCATGGCTGATCGAATAGAACGTGGCATTGCGCTTGGGGAGTTTCGAAGCGATATTGATGCAGACATAAGCAGCTACATGATCGTGGGACTAATGCGGGGCCTGACTATGGAAATCCTGGCGGATCGCCGCTCAATTGATGTGAGCAGATTGATCCCCGAGGTGCAACAGCAGGTGCTGGGCAACCTGCGACAAAAACGTTAGGTGTCGGAGTCCCGGTTCGCTGTTAGGAAACAGCAACGTGTGGACTTATTTCGAATCGTTAGCCGATTGATTTTCCTGGTATTCGCGGTCTGCCCGCTTGCCGCGATAAACCCGCATGTCGATGGCGCGCCAAGCAGTTGGCTGGATCTTAAACAGTAAACGCGGCTCTGTGCGCATGTTGTCGAAAAACCGGTCTACGGCCGCAGGATCTTCAGGATTTCGGCTGCCTACGTACTTTTCCGCCAGGCGCCGCGAGATGGGCCAGATGTCAAATTCAGGCAGTTCAAAGGCTTCAGCATGGCCATCCACGGCGATAAAACCAGGCACGGGTGCCAGCGCCTCGATACACAGTGAACAGCGGGTGTCCAGTTTCAGCTGCTTGCACCATACCCGGTTGGTGGTACCCGTAATCCAGAAGCTGCCCTGTTCGTGCAGCCACCAGATTGGCACCGTATAGGGCATGCCGTTTTTACGCAGCGTGCTGATAACACCAATGTGGGGCTGTTGCAGAAACTCTGCGGCGGTATCGTTCTGCATTCGCGGCATAGGCTACTCCGGCTGAATTATTCTTGTGGAGACCAGCAGCGGGCCCTTTTATCTCAAAATATCGGGCGATTCAAGCGACGTTGCCCTTGCAGCTTCAACCTCGCGCATCAAGCGCAACAAGTTGCCCGACCAGATTTTAGCAATATCCTGCTGGCTGTACCCGGCCCGCAGCAGTGCTTCAGTGATTTTTGGTACCGCAGCGGCGTCTTCCATCCCGTTAACGCCGCCGCCGCCATCCCAATCCGCGCCGATACCAACGTGATTCGGGCCGACCAACTCGAGCACGTACAGCAGGTGTTCAACGTATTTCTCAAAGCTTGACCTGGGTGGCGGGTAGCGTTTGTGAACTTCGGCACGGGCGCCCCGGTATGCCTCAAGCTCCTTGTCGGAGAGAGATGCGAGATCCGCGCCGTATTTTGTTTGCAGCTCATCCATGGCGGCTTTGTGTTCGGGGCTGGGCACCAGTTCTTCGAGATATCCCCCGAAGGCATTAACGTGCACAACGCCGCCCGCTGCAGCCAGTTGTCTTAACAAGTTGTCCGGCACATTGCGCGCATGCTCATAAACGCCGTCCGGTCCGCTGTGTGACAAAATAACCGGTGTTGACGATATTCTCATCATGTCTCGCAGCGCGTCGTCCGAAGCGTGCGAGGCATCCACAATGATGCCTAAGCGGTTTGCTTCCCGCACCAGCGCCTCGCCGATCGGGCTGAGCCCTTCGTACAACACAACACTATCGGTGGAGCTGTCGGCAAACTGGTTGTTGCTGAAATGTACCGGTCCCAGCATGCGCAGGCCGCCGGTATAAAACGTTTCCAGCAGTGATATGTCCAATCCCAACGGGTACGCGTTTTCCATGCTCTGGAAGACGACAATCTTGCCTTTGTCATGAATACGCTGGGCATCGTCAGCCGAGAATGCAAGTTCCACCTCGTCAGAGTACTTGGCGGCCAGCTCCCGTATGGCCATCTGGCGGAGCAGTGCAGACGTGCGCGCTTTGATGTAGGAGGCTTCGTCCAGTTCACCCTGGGCGGTAAAAATGACCCAGAAGCCACCGTCCAGCCCACCTTCCCGCAGGCGCGGCAAGTCTACGTTTGTACCGTTTTCGGCAAACGAGCCGCGCGCGGAGAAGTCATAACCTGGCCGGTGAAACAAAGCCGGGGTATCCAGGTGCGCGTCCAGCGTCAGCAGCGATTGGTGGAAGTCAGCAGCATTCTGCCCATGCGAGTCGGCGTGAACCTGTCCGCCGTAAGCGGCGAGTACTACCCCAAGTGACGCTAACGCAAGCCAAGACTGCTTCATTTTGATACTTCTCCTCAGACCTGTTCAAGATTTCGCATTGTTGCTTGTACCACATCAAGCGCTCGCTCGTAGACCATGTCTTTCCACTTTGTCTCGTCGCAATAGAACGCATCCCTGATCTGGCGCTTGATCTTTTTGCCTAATACGCTGTCCACCGTACCTGCCTGGTATAACCAGTTGTCAGCCCTGACCGCGGTCATCACTTCCTGCAAAGATACCGTGCCATATTCCAGTGCCAGGAACTGCGTTTTGACGGCGGGCAGCACGCGCTCCACGCCGTGGGCCATGGTGCCCTGAATCGGTGCTGACGCGGAAGTTCCCGCATCCGGGTCGGTCACCTCATAACCTGCGTAAAACTCAAACGTTCTTGCCACCTGCGCACTGGTCCCGGCAGCAATCATCTCACCGTAACCGTAAGGTCCTAGACCGGTATGGAAATCAATGAAACAGGCTCGGCTGGCTCCTGCCGCCAGTTCTTTTACCAGCGCAAGCACGGTTTGTGCCGACCAGCTTGGCGCCGCACCGCCATAGAAAACACCGTCATTGTGTGTGTACTGACCACCGGATGCAGCATGTTGCAAAGCGGCGGGGCCATTGTCTTTTGCATACTGCTTAAGCGCCGCATCCGCCTGTGTCCGCAACTCGCCTTCCCACGCCTGGGGTACCAGGTAAGCATGAATATCACCGTAGCCATTGTCGGTGGGTACTTCATTGGCAAAATCGAGGAAGTTACGGTTCAGATCGATGTTGTCTTCGTTAACCCGCCGGTCATGGGCAAATCCATAAGGATTCACCGCGTGTACCAGGGCAACGCGCAGATCCGGATCGCAGTCAGCAAAAACAGACTCACCTACCAGCGCAGCCTGGATGCCGGATCCACAATATCCTTCCACGCCGTGGGTGCCGCTGAACAGAACCAGCAACCGGCGGGCGTCTTTGCGGCCCAGGGTGGCCAGGTCCATATATAGGTTGCTGCCGTCCGGCGCCTGCGCCCGTTCATTCTGATAGGACTGGATGGCAAATCCCCGGTCCTGGCAGAGTTGCAGGAATTTGCCGCGCGCCTGTGGATAGTTCGCAGAAAAGTAATGCTCCAGGTCCATATTCAATCAATTCCGGTTAAGTGAAAGTCCTTCTCATTCAAGCTTTGCGTTATAACATATCAATATACCGGCTGTTGTTGGTGCTTGGGCATGCGTTTCCGCGTAAATCCCCCTATACTGCGCGCCGTTTTGACATCTTACGGTAGCTAACCACGCGGCCTCTGGTAAGGGCCGCCACTGACTGAGGTGCTATATGCCGCAAATCACCCTCCCTGATGGTTCTTCACGTCAATTTGAGCAGGCAGTCACTGTGCACGACGTTGCCGCAGATATTGGCCCGGGGCTGGCTAAAGCCGCCCTGGCCGGTAAGGTGGATGGCCAGATGGTTGATACCTCATACTTGATCAACCAGGATGCCGAAGTGGCCATCATCACGGCAAAAAGTGATGAGGCGCTGGAACTGATTCGACACGATGCAGCGCACGTCATGGCGCAGGCCGTGCAAGAGCTGTTTCCCGGCACGCAGGTGACCATCGGCCCGGCAATTGAAGACGGTTTCTACTATGACTTTGCACGACCAGAGCCGTTCTCTCCTGATGATCTGGAAAAAATCGAAAAGCGCATGCAGGAAATTGTTGGCCGCGATCTGCCGATTGAACGGGAAGTCTGGGATCGTGACCAGGCCATAGGTACGTTTGGCCGGATCGGTGAAAGTTATAAAGTCGAAATTATAGAAGACATCATACCCGAGGGTGAGGAAGTTTCGGTCTATCGCCAGGGTGAGTGGTTCGACGTTTGCCGTGGTCCGCACCTCCCCAGTACAGGCAAGCTGCCCAAGGCGTTCAAATTGATGAAACTCGCCGGCGCGTACTGGCGCGGTAATTCGGACAACGAAATGCTACAGCGTATATACGGCACCGCCTGGCGGGACAAAAAGGAGCTCAAGGCTTATCTGCATCGATTGGAAGAGGCTGAAAAACGGGATCACCGCAAGCTGGGCCGCAGACTTGATCTGTTTCACTTCAGTGATGAGGCACCGGGTTCCGTATTCTGGCACCCAAAAGGGTGGACCTTATTCCTGCAACTGCTGGAATACATGCGTAAGCGGCAGGAACAAGCCGATTACGTAGAGGTAAATACCCCGGACGTCATGGACCGCAGCTTGTGGGAAACGTCGGGACACTGGTTCAACTATCGCGAGCACATGTTTTCAACGCAGACTGAAGACGAGCGCGTGTTTGCCTTAAAGCCCATGAACTGTCCCGGTTCGGTTTCCATGTTTGCCCAGGGTCTCAAAAGCTATCGCGACCTGCCTTTGCGCATGGCTGAATTCGGCAAGGTACACCGTTACGAACCCTCCGGTGCGTTGCATGGGTTGATGCGGGTGCGGCACTTTACCCAGGACGATGCACACATCTATTGCACCGAGCAGCAGATGGAACAGGAGTGCATCGACGTGGTGGCGCTTGTTCTGGATATCTACAGGGATTTTGGCTTTGAAGACGTGGTGATCAAACTCTCAACCAGACCCGAAAAGCGCATCGGCAGCGACGAAATCTGGGACAAGCTCGAAGGTGCATTAAGCAACGCTCTGGAAGTGATGGGATTGGACTACGTGTTGTATCCCGGGGAGGGTGCTTTCTACGGGCCAAAGCTTGAGTTTGTGCTACGGGATGCCATCGGCCGGGATTGGCAGTGCGGCACCCTGCAGGTTGATATGAACCTGCCGGAACGTTTTGATATTTCTTATGTGGACGAAAGCGGTGGCCGCGACCAGCGTCCGGTGATGTTGCACCGGGCGTTGTTCGGGTCTCTGGAGCGTTTTATCGGGATTCTGGTTGAACACTACGAAGGTAAATTCCCCGTCTGGCTGTCCCCTGTGCAGGCTGCTCTGTTGACCATCACTGACAAGCAGGATGAGTACGTCACCAGTGTCGAAAAACGTCTGAAGGAGCGGGGCATCCGGGTGATTTCAGATCTTAGAAATGAAAAGGTAGGTTTCAAGATCCGTGAGCATACCCTGCAGGCGATACCCTACTTGTTAGTGGTGGGTGATCGGGAGGTGGCCAACGGCGAACTGGCGGTGCGCACCCAGAGCGGCGAGGACCTGGGTGTTATGTCTGTTGACGATATTATTGCCCGCGTAGAGCAGAATGTGAGCAGCTTGCAGTAAGTTTCGAGTACCATGTCTCGTTCAGTTAAACAGGGGACCAGGCAAGTTATGCAACCGCTTTTGAGCTTCGAAGGGAAAAAAATTGTTGTCACGGGCGCTTACTCGGGCATTGGCGCAGCCTTAGTGGAATTGCTCCGGCAGTCCGGGGCGGAGCAGATTACTGTTCTGGATATCAAAGAACCCGAATCAGCGGTTGATGAATTTATTGAGACCGACATGGGTAATCCGCTGTCCATTGATGCAGCGCTGGCAGCAATTGCTGCCGCTGATCGTAAGGTTGATGTGTTGTTTAACAACGCCGGCGTAGCGGCAACGCTGCCGGCGGACACCGTCATGCGCGTCAACATTCTTGGTCTCAAACGTTTGACCAACAGGCTGTTGCCGAACATGCAGTCAGGCGGTGCGATCGTCAACACCGCTTCTGTTGCGGGTAATCGCTGGCCGGAGCACCTGCCGCAAATCAGCGCGCTGCTGAGTATAGACAGTTGGGATGAGGGGGTTGCCTGGATTGGTGACAACGAAGCGCTGGTGGCGGACGGGTATTTCTTCTCGAAAGAGTGTGTGCAGGTGTACACCATGCAGGCTGCCAAGACCGCTACCGCGCACGCACTGCGCATCAATAGCGTCTGTCCCTCGCCGGTGGATACGCCTCTGTTGCCTGCATTTCGCGAAACCATGACCGATGAGATCATTGACTGGGCCATTGAGGCCGGGGCGGGACGTGTGGCAACCGCGGAAGACCAGGCGCGGGCGCTGTTGTTCCTCGGTTCAGATCTGGCAGGTTATGTAAACGGCGTAAACCTGCTGGTTGATGGTGGTTACAACGCTGCTTTACAGATGGGGCAGGTGGCCTTGCCCGGACAGTAAGGTTTAAGAAGCCAACTGTTATGCGCCGGACCCTGGCGCGCTTTCCGCACGCCAGGGCAGGCCGCTGATGTACATTGAACTTTTGACCTACCAGGCAGCGCGGTACAAAGCTTCAAGGGCGTCCGAGTCAACCGGGCGCGGGTTGGTGAAGTTCACCGGATCTGCGGTTGCATCTTCAACCAGCACCGCCAGCAGATCGTCTTCACCACCCAGGTCCGAAATCGAACGGTCGATATCAATGTCGCTGCGCAGTTGCAGCACGGCATCGATGGCCCCGGTACCCGTAGCCGGTCCCGACGGCGCCAGTATGCGCGCCACTTCAGCATATTTCCCACCCCGTTCCGGCATGTTGTACTCCATGACATGGGGCAGCATGGTAGCCAGGGTCTGTCCATGCGCGGCGTTGAGCCTGGCTGAAATGGCGTGGCCGGTGCCGTGTACAGAGCCCAGCCCGGAGACGTTAAACGCCATGGCAGCCATTGCGGACGCCAGCAGCATTTGGGATCGGGCTTCTATATCCGTGCCGTCCTGAACAACCTTACGCAAGTTCCCGGCAACCTTGGAGATGGCTTCAAGGGCAATCGCATCTGAATAGGCGCTGGCTCCCACGGATACAAATGCTTCAACCGCATGGGTCAGCACGTCGAAGCCGCAGGTTGAAGTTGGATAGGTAGGCAGCCCAACCGTAAGGTCCGGGTCGAGTACTGCAAACGCCGGCACGATGCTTGGGTGCATCACATACGTTTTGCGTCCCAGCTTGGTGTTGGTGATGACACATGCGCTGTTGGTTTCCGAACCGGTTCCCGCCGTGGTGGGGACCGCAATAACCGGTGCCGTGGCATTGATCGGCGTGGACGCCTGCAGCTCTTCAACGGTACCGCCATTTGCCGCCAGCAGCGCAATGGACTTACCACAATCCATGGAGGAGCCGCCCCCAATGGGGATGACACAGGCACCTTCAAGTTCGCGCAGCTTCTCGGCACCCGCTTCGACGTTCTGATCCGTTGGATTCGGCTCAACACCGTCAAATACCTCAACGCGAAGATTGGATGCCTTCAGGGCATCCAGAACAGGTTCCAAAACGCCGCTCTCAGCCAGGTTCTTGTCCGTGACGATCAGCGCTGCGTTTAAGCCGAGTGATTGAATGTGATTACTGAGTTGCTGGCTGGCGCCTCTGTTGAAGACAATTGTCGGCAGAGGGCGAACAACAAAATTCTCGTCTGAAAGCACGGTGACTCCTTAGCTTGATGTATTTGACGGTGCACGGAGCATACGGGCTCCGTGCCGCTTTGCAAAGCCAGGATGATATGTTATATCGTTTGCCGCGCTTCTTATGCCGCGAGTTCACCCACACTCCACTTGAGGCCGCGGCGCAGCAACTCGTAGAAGTCCGGTACGGTCCAGGCACCACGCTCCATCTTCGGATATACCTCCACCATGGGCTGCATATCGTACTTGGAGCGGGCATGGCCAAGGGTCAGAAACAACACTTCACCCTCGCCGAATTGACGCAGGTACATGATCGGATGATCCCGTTCTTCTACCGGGGTCTCCACATAACCGGGGCATTCGCCGCCCCAGCGTGTGGTCAGCAGGACCTCTACGTCGTCGTAAAACTCCGATACATAGAGCTCGTCTTCAACCAGCATGGGATCGATACCGGCAACCAGGGGGTGATCCTCTTTGCCCGGCTCGATGTTCACCGGGTAATACTCGATGGCGGGGTGGCCGACAAACTGACTGCCGAGCATGTGCATGAATTTTGGCGCAGTGCGCGGACACGTCACACCCTTGTCGGTGAATTCGAGAATCGAATTGGTTGCATGCAACGCAAACCACTTGTGCCCCGACTTCAACCATTCTTCCAACCGGTCCGTCTCTTCTTCCGTGGGCACAACGTCCACCGTATACGTGACCAGGATGTCGGCTGCGGTGATCTCGTCAATTTTGGAGTAGTCTTCGCCAACGTTGACGCGGAAGCGCTGTTCTTCAGCGAAGAGCTTCAACATCTCCAACCGGACAAAGTCCATATCGTGGTACTTACCGCCACATACGAAATAAACGTTGATTGGTCCTGCCATGTTTCTTCCCCTGTCTGATGTCTCACGAGAGTTTGACAGCATCAAGGATCTGAATCGACCCCTCTTCACGCAGATTCTGTGCACAGTCTCTTGAGTTGGCAGGGGAATTGGTGGTTTAGTGGCTGAGATTGCAGAGACAAGGGATGCATCGTGCGCGCACTGCTACTGTTTGTAATGGGTTGTTTGATGGCGGGTTGCGGTAATCAGCGCCAACCGGCTGATGCCGCAAATGCGGCTGACGCAGCGAACGCGGATGAACGTGCAGGCCTGGCCGCCGCGTCAGAACTGCCGCAACCGGTCACTGAAACGGCACTGCTCAGCTGCGAGCCGATGGCTGGGATGACACCCCACTGTGGTTACCGGAACCCGGAAGATCTGGTACCGATCCCCGGCACTGACTTGCTGATTGTCAGCGAAATGGGTGAGTTCATGGCTGATTCTCCCGGCAATCTGTCACTGCTGAATACAGCAACCGGTGGCCGGGAGACGCTGACCATTAACTGGTCGTCAACCGGCGCCCGCTGGGGTGAGGAAGGCTGCCCGCCACCTGATGCCTCGGCGCTGAGTCCCCACGGCATAGATTTGATCACCCGCGATGACGGAGAGGTGTCGCTGCTGGTTGTGAATCACGGCAAGCGCGAATCGGTGGAATTTTTTGCGGTTGCAGCCAGCGGTGAGCTGACCTGGCGGGGCTGCGCCCTGCCGCCCGGAGACCCGTTTATCAATGACGTGGCGGCGCGCGGCGATGGCGGATTCTATGTCACCCACATGTGGGACAAGTCCGGCAGCTTTGAAGACACGGTGGCGAAGCTGCTTGACGGGCAAGCTACCGGCTGGGTGTGGGCCTGGTCGCCCGCATCCGGGTTTAAGCGTCTGGCGGAAACGGACGATCTGATGCCCAACGGCATTGCACTTAACGCTGACAACACCGTGCTGTACGTCAACGCTTATATCGGCAACAAGACCTTTGCCCTGGATCTCGAGAAGCAGACACGAATTGCGGAAATTGAGCTGCGCCAACCCGACAACGTCAGCATCGACGCAGACGGGACGTTGTGGATTGCCTCTCACCAACATGACGCCATTGGGCAGGCCTGCACTCAGGTGACCGCGGGACCCTGCCTGCTGCCGTTCCAGGTGGTGAGGACCAATGCCGAAACTTTTTCATCTGACGTTGTCATCAATCACAATGGCCCACCCATGGGTTACGCCACGGTTGCCCTCAAAGTTGGCAACCGTTTGTATCTGGGGACAGCCCACGGTGACCGGATTGTGAGTGTCGAGTTGAGCGAAAGCGGCAGCTAGTTGCCAAATAATAAGCAGGTGAGGAATTGCCTATGACGGATGCCAGTACAACTGACGAGGTGGTTGATGTTCTGATCATCGGCGCCGGTGCTGCCGGTGGTGCTTTTGCCTGGTCCATGGCGGATACACGCATGCACATCGTCTGTCTGGAGCAGGGCGACTGGATGAGCCCGTCGGAGTACCCGAGCAACCGTTCCGACTGGGAATTGCTGGGACACGGCCCGTTCAGCATTGATCCCAACGTACGGGGCCGCGACACGGACTACCCGATCAACAACAGCAACTCGCCGATTTCCGTTGTGAATTTTAACGGGGTTGGCGGCGGCACCGTTATGTATGCTGCACACTTTCCCCGCCTGCACCCTTCCGACTTCCGCGTACACAGTCTGGACGGGGTTGCCGCGGACTGGCCCATCGACTACAACACCCTGGATCCTTTTTTTGCCCAGAACGATCAGATGATGGGCGTGTCGGGTCTGGCCGGTGATCCCATGTATCCGCCCAAGCAGCCGCCGCTGCCGCCAATTCCCATGGGCCGCGTCGGCGAAGCAGTTGCCCGCGGCTACAACCGCCTCGGCTGGCACTGGTGGCCATCAGACAGTGCCATCATCTCGCGGCCCTACGAAGGACGTGACCGCTGTCTGAATCTGGGGCCGTGTATGTCCGGGTGTTCTCAGGGCGGCAAGTCGAGTACCGACATCACCTATTGGCCTGCAGCAATCCGCGCCGGGGTGGAGTTGCGTACCCGCTGCAGGGTGCGCGAAATCACCGTCAACGCTGAAGGTATGGCAGACGGCGCCATCTATTACGATGCGGACGGCAACGAATGCCGCCAGCGGGCCGAAGTGGTGGTGCTTGCCTGCAACGGCATAGGTACCCCCCGCATACTCTTGAACTCGCGCTCCACAGCCTTCCCCGATGGTCTGGCAAACAGCTCCGGACTGGTGGGCAAGAATCTCATGTTCCACCCGGTCGGCTTTGTGCAGGGTGTGTTCGAAGAACAGCTCGACAGCCACAAGGGGCCGGCAGGTTGCTGTATTCTCAGCAAAGAGTTTTACGAGACAGATAAATCGAGGGGCTTTGTACGCGGCTACAACATGCAGATTACCCGCGGCAGCGGGCCGTTCAACACAGCGGCACAGGGGTTCGCAACAGGGCGCATTCCCTGGGGCAAAGATCATCACGCAGCCTTTGCCCGCTACTTTGATCACGTGGCCAGCATCGGCATCCTCTGCGAAGACCTGCCCGAGGAGCACAACACCGTCACCCTTGATCCGCAGCTGGTGGATTCTGACGGCATCCCGGCGCCAAAAATCAGCTACACCCTCAGCGAGAACAGCCGGCGGATGCTGGAACATGGCCTGGATAGGGCTGAAGAAGTCATGCAAGCCGCCGGCGCCATCGAGATGCACCGCAGCGGCCTGTTGCAGCAATCCGGTTGGCACAACCTGGGTACAGCGCGCATGGGTAACAACCCGAACAGTTCAGTGGTCAACGCCTGGGGGCGATCCCACGATGTGCGCAACCTGTTTGTGATTGACGGTAGTGTGTTTGTCACCTCCGGCGGCGTTAATCCAACCAGTACCATTCAGGCGCTGGCATTGTACGTGGCTGATACCATGAAAAAGAATCTGGCAAATCTGTTCGACTAAAGAGGCGCGCATGTCCGAGATCATCAGCACTGATCATCCGCTCACAGGACCAGAGCAGGTCACGCTTGTGGCGCTGCTGCATACGTTGATTCCAGCCAGTGAGGATAGCCGTCTGCCTGGTGCCGGGGACATGGAGCTGCGGGCGTTTATGGACAACGTCCTGAAGCCGGAGTTCGGGCGTGTTGTGCAGGAGGCGCTCGCGAGCCTCGGTGAAGATTTTGCTGAGGCCGGCCCGGCGCAGCAGGAAGAACGCGTCAGCGCGTTCAGCGCCAGCCACCCCGAGGCATTTTCCCAGATATACCTGCAGGCGTTAGCCGTGTACTACCGGCAGGATGCTGTGTTGCGCGGCATCGGCAGTGGTGAAGGGCCGCCTTTTCCGCGGGGTAACGATGTGGCTGACGGCGACATGACATTGCTTGATCCGGTCATCAGTAATCCGAAACCCTACCGGCCGGTTTAAGAGGCAAGCACCTTCCTGGCCGCAGCAGCCAGCACCCGATCATAAGTTGCCAGTGGGGCATTGATGGATACGGCCAACTGCAGGTAAGCAGCGTCGTAGGCGGAGATTTTTTCCCGCAGAGCAAGTTCGAACTGGGCCTGGTGGTCGATGCTGTGACGGGCCAGCCGGAGTTTTCTGAAACCCTCGAGACCCTTTTGAATCTCATCCCCAGCTTTTGCATGGGATTTTCTGACAGCAACGCTGATGATTTCATGGTCAATGAGATTCGGTGCGTGTAGAGATTTGCCGGCAAGCAACTGCAGCGCTTCTCTCTGTGATGGCTCATTAAACAGAATTGCTGCCAGCAGGCTGCAATCCACGACAATTGGCGGCAGCGTGTTGTAAACCTCCGCGGGTTCAGCGACAAACAGTTGACGGCTCATCTTGTGTCGCGGTCCTGTCGGAGTATATCTACCGCGAGCGGTAGGTTGGTGTTTGCCCTTCGCCGGGGCAATTTGAGTTCTGCCGCAATCTCTTCTATCGATAACCATCCGGATGAGTCGGCTGCTTGCTCGGTTGGGTTGGGATCCCGGTCATGCTCTTCGCTGGAGCGGCAGACAATATCCAGTAGTTCACCCTGCAACGAGCGCCGGTGATTTACCGCCCGCTGGCGCAGTTTGGCAACGACGTACTCAGGTACGTTCTTGATGGAAAGATTAGGCATTAGATGGCTCCATATTGGAACCATTATAGAGCCGGGTTGAAACCGTTGTCCATCGCCGGGTTGGACGCACCCGGCCGCGGCTGTTAACCCTTGGACGCCTGAGACTGGAACCCCGCGGTAACAAACTCAAGAACCGTCCGGATCGCCTCCTCCCGGCCCACCTTGGTGTCGTGGGCAAACTTGGCGGCAGACATCGAAGCCGCTGACGCCATCAAGGTGATCATTGCCGCCTTCTTACGCCGGATACCCAAAGCTTCGGAGACTGTGTTTATAAGAATCTGTTCCCGGTACCTGGCGTTCAACTCACGTTGTTCTTTAATGGCGCTAGCGATGTCCGTTTCGGCGAGGAGTATGTCGATGACACTCTCTTCGTCACACCGGTCGTAGTTGTTTGCCACATAGATTTCGAGAATTTCCGCCAGGGATTCAGCCCCGTCCAGTGACTCATTAAGTGAACCGATGGAACGGTTGAAGTCCCGTTCGAGCAGCTGTTGCAACAGCTCAAGGCGCGATGAAAAGTAGTGAAACAACAGGGGTTCACTCACCCCGGCTTCAACGGCGAGTTTTTTCAGTGACAGTTGCTGCAGCCCGTGCTCAAGAATCGACTGCTTGGCTGAATCCAGAATCTGGTCCCGCCGCGCTGCCGGGGAGAGCCTGGTTCTTTTTGTGCGGACTTCTTTTTCTTTTGCAGCCATATCAGTGCAAATACCTCGATTGCGTGGCTACCACTATAGCCCTTCTTCTCCCAACTTCGACGCCTGTCACTCTGTTTAACGACAAATAATTATCGCTTGCTGAGCGCTCTGCAATGCGTTTATTATTGTCTAACTATAATAAAGACGCTATCTGATGACTAATCTTTTTTTAGTGGGCCTTGCGAACCGGTACAAGGCTTTGTTTCAGCGTCCGCCTGTGTACCGGTGGTGAACAAGGTGAACTCAGCCAGCCCGTTTACGGGCGTTGATCATCAGGTCTTTGTTGTTGCAGATCTGGAGCCGGCGATTGAGTTCTGGCAGGGACAACTGGGTGTTGAACTGCAGTTTCGTACCGCAAGTAAAGAACACAGCATTGATCAGGCTTTTTTCCCTCTGCCGGACGGCACGTTTATCGAATTGCTTGCGCCGACAGAAATCTCGTCTCCCGTGGCACGCGTTATCGAAAGACAGGGTGAGGGCCTTTACGTGCTTGCCATGAAGGTAACAGACCTCGCATCCGCGACTGAAGCGTTAAAGGCCAACGGCGCGGCTGTTACCGGCGAAGGTACGGATCGCGTCTTTGTCGAAGCCGGAGTCCCGGGCGCACCGATGATCCAGCTGTGGCCGGAAGACCGCCCGCATCGCTGGCGGGACAACAAGACTACTAACAGCCAGGACAACTGCCAGGATAATTAGAGAACAGCATGTACACCATTACAGACGAAGAAAGATCCACGGGCAGCCTGGAAACTGAGAAACTCAACCGCATCGTCAGCGACATAGGTACAGCAGGTTACGCAGTTGTTGCCGACCTTGTATCCCCGGAAACACGGCAGCTGCTGCTGGAGTCGGTACGCGAAGATGCGGAAGCCATTCATGCAGCTGACGAGTTGACCCCACATGAAAAACACACCGGCGAAGGGCATCTGCAGTTGGGTCTGCGCCGCCGGGCACCCTACGTTCGAGCGGACCTGCTGACTAATCCGCTGATCGAGCATATCGTTGCCGGTGTGCTGGGTGAGCATGCCTGGCTCGGTTTCTACAACGGCAACGTTAACATGCCGGGCAGCACCAGCCAGCCGCTGCATTTTGACCGTCCGTTCACCTGGAAAACAAAAGAAGACGCTGAAGCCAATGGTGAGCACTGGCCGCCGCGGGCGACGACCCTTTCCTGTTCGATTGCTCTCGAAGAAATCACCGCGAGCAATGCCGCTACCGAAATCTATCCAGGCTCGCACCGGGAAACCGCGGTAGCCGCGTGGCCCAGAGGCGAACGGCCCGGCACCCATCCGGAAATGCTTGAGAAATGGGGGCCGCCGTCACGTATGGAAATTCCAGCCGGCGGCATTTGTTTCAGGGACCCGCGCATGTGGCACCGGGGTATGCCCAACAAGTCGGACCGCATCAGGCCTATGATTGCCATGACGTTTCATGCGGCGCTGGGTAATCACTGGCGCGGCACGCTGGTGAGAGATCTATCGCCTGAAGATGTCGCCCGGTGCAAGGAGGATTCATCCTTGCGGGTGATGGATGACGGCAAGCTGGGTGATGGCCGGCTTGTGTTTGAGGACAGTGCCCGGGAAGTTTTTGACCGGCATCCCTCAATGCATGACATTGGCCGTAACGTCCGCTTTGTCCGCAAGCTTGATCACACGGTGGACGCACACCTGGTGGGTGGGGCCCGGGTACTTGAAGAGTCAGCCGGCTGATGGAAGTTCAGCGGGGCCATAATTTATGAAAGTGCTTTATATCGGCGGAACCGGCGAAATTTCAACTTCATGTGTGCGGGCTTCGGTCGCGCGCGGTCATGAGGTAACGGTCTTTAATCGAGGCACGAAGAAAGCGCAGCTAAACGAAGACGCCATTTATATAGCTGGTGATCTGCGTAACCGGGCACCCTATAAACCGCTTGGAACACAACACTTCGATGTCGTCTGCCAATTTTTAGCCTACATGCCTGAAACGATACAGCGTGATCTCGACTTCTTCTCGGGCAGATGCGGCCAGTACGTCTTTATTTCCACCGCGTCCGCTTACCGGAAAGGTGATGACGGGCGCCGGCTTACGGAATCCACGCCGCTTGATAATCCGTTCTGGGCTTACAGCCGGGCCAAAGCTGCGTGTGAAGATTTGTTGCTGGAAGCCTCCATCACATCAACTATCGTAAGGCCCAGTCATACTTATGACACCCGCATACCCAGTACGGTGATCGACGGCAACCATCTGGCTTGGCGCATAACGCACGGTAAACCCGTGATTGTCCACGACAATGGGGAATCTTTGTGGACCCTGACCCACGCTGACGATTTTGCCAACGCCTTTGCGCAACTGCACGGTAACAAAACAGCATTTGATGAAGTTTTCCACATCACCAGCGACGATGCCCACACCTGGAATGACATTCTGAATCAGGTGGCCGCGGCGCTTGGACGCCATGCAGATTTGTGCCCCATCGGTTCGGACACCTTGATCTCCCACATGCCAGCACTGGAAGGTCCTCTGCTGGGGGACAAGGCGAACACCATGGTGTTTGACAACAGCAAGATTCGATCCGCCGTCCGCGGTTGGGAATGCCGTGTTGAGCTCAGCGATGGAATTAAGCGAACTGTTGAACTTGCCCTGGAGCGGCTGGCCGGGGGCTACCAACCCGACCCACGGCAGGATGAACAGATCGATCACATTCTCAAGGCATGCGTGTCGGCATGACATTCCCACTGCTGATCAAAAACGATGATGGCATCGACTCAATGTCATGGTTTCTCGACTGGGCAAGGTCGGAAAGCGGCACGCTGAAAGCTGCTGTGGAGGAAGTCGGTGTAATTCTATTCAGAGGCTTTCCGGTCAAAAGTGCTGAGCACTTTGATGCCTTCACCCGGGTTTTCGGCTATGACGAGTTTACCTACAAGGAGTCCTTATCGAATGCGGTCAGAATCAACCTGACGCGGCGGGTATTTACCGCGAACGAAGCGCCGCCCGACGTTGAGATCTTCCTGCATCATGAGATGGCGCAAACACCGATCTATCCACAGAAGATCTTTTTCTGTTGTCTCAGCGCAGCCGAGCAGGGCGGCGCGTCACCCTTGTGCCGGTCGGACCTGTTGTACGCTGCACTCAAATCCGAGCACCCGGAGTGGGCGGCCTTGTTTGTGGAACGGGGTGTTAAGTACAACACCCACATGCCTGCAGCAGATGACGACCAGTCCGGGCAGGGGCGGAGTTGGAAAAGTACGCTCAGTGTTGCGGACCGTACTGAAGCGGAGGCCCGGCTCGCCGCCCTCGGCTATTCCTGGCAGTGGCAGGACGACGGCTCAATTGTGACAACCAGCCCGAAGCTACCTGCAGTACGCCAGCTTGACGATGGCTGTGAGTCGTTTTTTAACCAGGTGATTGCCGCCTATCGCGGCTGGAAGCGGCACGAAGGCAGCGGTCTGCCTGTACTCACTTTTGGTAACAACGAACTGATCCCGCAAGAGATACTGGAATCCATTGTGGAAATTTCCAACCAGTTTGTTTACGCGGTGGAATGGCGGGATGGCGACGTTGCGCTGGTCGACAACTACCGGGTCATGCACGGGCGCTATCCCTACAGCGGTGCGAAGAAACGGCAGGTGGTCGTCTGCCTGGCGCGGTGACTCACGAAAGGTGTTGCACCTTGATCCAGGAGACAGAAAGTGAATAAAAAAGTTGAACAAAGCCTTGTCTTCAAGCGGGGCGGCGCTTTGCCGTATCTGACGGATGAAGACCGTTTCCTCAGTGCTGTTGATGCCACCGAATACAGTTTCGGCTTCATTGGTTGCGGCATGATGGGTCAGGAGCATATACACAACACCCTGCTCGCCGGGCGCGCGCAGATCGGAGGCCTGTTCGATCCCTCAGCAAAGAGTGCAGGGCACGCGTTGGGCATAGTCGAAAGATCCGGCAAACAGGCACAACCGAGGGTGTACACCTCGATTGACGAAGCTTGCGGTGACCCGGGTACAGATGCGCTGGTTATCGCCACGCCCAACCACACTCACCTGGATGTTGTCAGGGTTGCCGCTGCATCCGGCAAAGCTATTTTTCTTGAAAAGCCGATTGCAACGTCGGTCACCGATGCTTATGAGCTTTGCCAACTGGCTGAGAGCCACCCGCAGCCGTTCCGCTTCGGGCTGCAGTACCGGTACAAGTCGGTTTATGCCGAGGCCATAAAGGAGGTCGTTGAGCGCAAAAGCGTGGGCCAGGTGCACAGCGTTAACATGCTGGAACACCGGTTTCCGTTTCTGGATAAAGTCGGGCAATGGAACAAGTTCAGCGCCAATACCGGCGGCACCCTGGTGGAGAAATGCTGCCACTACTTTGACTTGATGAACCTCTTTGCTGACAGCCTGCCGAGCCGGGTGTTTGCCATCGGCAACCAGGCGGTGAATTTTAAGAGTTTTTCCCACGACAACAGAAAGGCTGATGGCCTCGACCAGGCACAGGTTACGATTCAGTACCGTAACGGCGTCATCGGTGGCTTCTCGTTATGCATGTTTTCACCGGGTACGCGGGAAGAGCTGATTGTCTGTGGTGACGCAGGGCGTCTGCATGCGTCAGAGTCCGCTCTGCTGGGCAGCGCCAACGAGAACCGGCTGGAACTCTGGCAAGGAGAAAACGGCGCTTCGGATGTTCGCTCACCTAAATATCCGGGATACATAGAACAGGCCGGCCATCACGGCTCCACCTTTTTTGAACACCTCAGCTTCATTGAGCAGCTGTCGGGTGGTTCGCCTGCCGGCCCGACCCTGGCGGATGGATTCTGGTCTGTTGTTGCCGGCGCCGCTGCGCAGCTATCGATTGAGCGTGGTGAAGCCGTCGATGTGGCGGAAGTACTGCCTGACAAGTTCAATCCTGAACGCTTTCACTAACCAGGACTAAATATCCAGCACTGGGCGACGGTCAAATTTCCGGACTGAACGGCTGACCGATTCCAGTTGATTTTATTATTGCTCGACTATAATACTATGTTATAGTCGAGCAATAATAAGCCAGTGTTATGGGGGAGATCATGACTCAGCGCAGCAACTTCGATTTAACCGCGGCCGCAGGATTCCTATTCATTCTTATGACTTTGGCAGTGCAGACGGCAGCCGCTGCTGAACTGGAGGAAATTGTGGTTACCGCCCGCAAGACCTCCGAATCACTTGCGGAAACGCCCGTTGCCGTTTCGGTACTGACCGATGAGTTCTTCGATGAGAGTGGATTCAATACGATTACCGAAATTGTAAAGTTTGTGCCCGGCTATGACTTCTCGCCAATCACAACCACCCGTGCCGCTTCACCCTCGGTTCGCGGTATCTCAACTTTCAGCTTCAGCGAAGGGTTTGAATCCAGTGTCGCCACCGTAATTGACGGCGTGCCGATGGGACGTGAGGCGCAAGGGTTCTTCGATCTTTACGACGTGGAACGGGTAGAAGTACTGAAAGGGCCGCAAGGCACGCTGTTTGGGAAAAACACCTCAGCGGGCGTGATCAATATTGTGACAAAAAAACCCGAGTATGAATTCTCCATGGGAGGTGACGTCACCATTGGCAGCCGCGGTGAGCGGCGGGTTCGCGGCACGGTGACCGGGCCGTTGATGGACAATGAACTGGCCTATCGGATCACCGGTTCGATGCACCAGAATGACGGCATGTTGGATAACGAATTGGCCGGCGAAGATGATATCAACAGCAAAGATACCTGGTCGCTGCGGGGCAAGTTCCTCTATGAACCCACCGACCAGCTATCCGCGTTACTGACCCTCGACTATACCGATGAAGACAACCACTGCTGCATAGCCACCTACAACCAGGCAGGCAGCGCCCAGGATCTTATCTCGGGTCCGCTGGGGGGGCTGTACGGAGGGAATGATCCATTTCTGTTCCAGCAGATTCCAGGCAGTGTTATTCACCTGGAAGATGCCCTGGCCAACGCCGGAATTGTGCCCGGCACCAGCAACCGGGATGTAGCGCTGTTCGAACGCGACGTCCGTCAGAAGTCTGAAGCGAAAGGCGCCTCTCTGCAGATTGACTACGGTCTTGGCAACGCCACGCTGACCTCGATCACAGCCTGGCGGGATTGGGAAATTGATGAAACCAACGATCAGGACATTCTGGGCGAATCAGACTTCCTGAATTTCAGCGGGGCGGCGGCAACGGCTGAACAATTTACCCAGGAAATCAGGTTGGCGGGGCTGCTGAACGAATCCGTCTCTTACGTAACCGGGCTGTTCTATTTCGACGAAGAACAGGATGCTGACGGCGGCAACAGCATTGATATCGCGCTGGTTCATCCGATTTTCGGGGACGTTCTTAACTTCCGTAACCGTGCGGTCAGAAGTGTGGAAACGCGGCACTTTTCTGCCTTTGGGGAGGTAACGTGGGATGTCACCGAGCGCTTCTCCCTTGTTTTCGGCGGACGCTACACCGATGAAAAGAAAGACGCGGAACTCGACTACAGTGTATTTGCGGTAAATCCGGACTTTGGCTTTAACACCCTTGGTTTTGTCGGCGGTTCGATTTCCGGCGCCCAGACAGTAGACGATACGGATTTTTCGGGACGGGTCATCGCCAGGTACGCGCTGACCGATGAAATAAATACCTATCTGACCTGGTCTCGGGGTTACAAAGGGGCGGGAATTGACGTAACAACCGGTATTCGTGCGCAAAACATCGCGCCGGGCGACGGGCTCCCTGTTGTTGAACCCGAAATACCGACATTGATTGAACTAGGTGTCAAAGGCGTCTTCTTAAACAACACGCTCTCGGTTAACACGGCGGTTTACCATCAGACGGTGGAAGACTATCAGCGTATCAACGCTAATCAGGACAGTAGTTTCACCCAGAACCTGGGTATTGACGAGGTGGAGTCAACCGGCTTCGAGGTTGATCTCAGCTATGCAACGCCAATCGAAGGCCTGATGCTGTCAGCGGCACTTTCGTATATCGACGTGACTTACGAGGAATATGTGCAGCAGCCCGCGGCCGAAGGCACTAACCTTGCCTTCATTCCGGAGAAATCGGCATCTTTTATCGGCAGCTATCATTTTGATCTTGGCAACAGTGGTTGGCGCGCGTTTACCCGCGTTGAGTACAGTTGGCAGGATGAAAAGAACACGACCAGCGGGGTCATACCGAACCCGAGATTTGACATCGATTCTTACGGTCTTCTCAACCTGCGTCTTGGCGTCACTTCACCGTCGGAAAGGTACAGCATCCGATTATCCGTGGAAAATGCCGCGGACGAAGACTATGTTCACTACGTGGGCTCGTCCATCTACGGATTGTTCGATGGCGTAACGAACATCCAATATCTTGGTCCCGACAGATTCTACCGCTTTACTCTGGAAGCAAAGCTCTAGTTCCTCACAAGTCTCTCCACGGGGCCGCGCCCGGGGCGGCCCCAACCTCGGCCGCAGGCAATGGCTCACTCCCTCTGGAACGGCGGAATCTCATTCCTGTAAGGTAAACGGATGACGTGGCAAACGCTTTGCGGAAGTTTGAACGGTCTGATGGGTGCCAACGCGATTGGGCTTGTCTTGCTATGCTCTGCTGCCGCGGCGGCAAACCCGGGTGAACCCCTGGTCCTCAACTCACAAGCCCGCAACCCACAAGCCCTCTACCCGCAAGAGTGGCTTCAAGCCGCCGAAACAGCTTCGCAGCTAAGCGTTACGGCGTTTAAACAGAGTCCTGTCCTCAGGCAGCGGAGTCTGCCTCCGGTTGAGCAGAGATTACCCGATGACCCGGTGGTGATAGCACCCTACGATTCGATTGGACGCTATGGGGGCACGGCCCGCGTAATTGACGAAGACGTGCCCATGTTCTGCAGTCAGGAAGGGCTGTTCACAATTGCGCCGGATCACAAGACCATTCTGCCCAATCTGGCGGAGTCTTATGAATACAGCGCGGACGGTCTTCAACTGACGGTGAGACTGCGCAGAGGATTAAAATGGTCTGACGGACAACCGTTAACAGCGGCGGATTTCCTGTTTGCCACCAACGACCTGCACCTGAACACGGCGTTTCAACCCATAACGCCGCCGGAGTTGATTGGCCTGGCGCTGCATGCTGTTGACCGCTGGACCCTGGTCTATACGTTCCCGCAACCCAGTCCGTTTTTTATAAACAACATGGCCCAGTTGCCGGAACTGTACATGGCGCCCAGACATTATTTGCAGCAGTTTCATCCCCGCTACACTGATGAGGCGATCATTGCGGAACGGCTGGAGAAGATGGGATTTCTCAACTGGCAGACGTTCATTGCAGCGGCCCTGCAGCAACGCCGTATACCGGAGCTGGTTAACAAGCCAACGATGCGCGCCTTCATGCCGGTGGAGTTTACGCCGAGTCACAGCAGGTATGAGCGTAACCCTTATTACTTCAAGATAGATCCAACCGGTCAGCAGCTTCCGTATGTTGATGCCATCGAGGCCGAAGATGTCGGCGACACCGCTGTTGCCGTGGCTAAAGCATCCACCGGTCAACTCGACTTTGCCGGGTTCCGCTTGCCCACCCAGGACATTCCGCTGCTGAAACTCGGAGAAAAGAGCAGCGGCATCCAGGTTAAGATCTGGCGCCGCCTGCATGGCAGTGACCTCGCCATCCAGGCTAACTTGAATCACCCCGACCCGCGGTTGCGTACGCTGTTTCAGGACGTGAGGTTCCGCCGTGCATTATCGCTTGCAATTGATCGTGACGAGATGAATGAAATCATCTATTTCGGGCGCGGCGTGCCGAGGCAGGTGACGGTCATCCCGGAGAGCGATTACTTTGAGCCCGCCTTTGCAATCGCCTACACGCAGTATGACCCTGTCACAGCTAACGGGCTGCTCGATGAGGTCGGGCTTGCCGATATCGATGGGGACGGCATGCGCGAACTGCCGGATGGCAGCAAGTTCATTCCCACGGTTGAGTATGTGGACACCGAAACGCCTAAACAAATATCAATGGAGTTGGTTGCCAGTTACTGGAATGCGGTGGGCATTGATGTGCGTCCGCGGTTGATCGACCGCGGCCTGCAACTGGCAAGAGCCAGGTCAAACGAGTTTGTCATGACCCTGTGGCATGCAGACAGAACAACTGACATTCTGTTTCCCGGTAACCCTGATTTCTGGGTACCGCGCAAAATCGCCGCCAGCCTGGCCATGTGGAGCGAGTGGTCCCGCTGGTATCTCACCAAAGGCGTAAGGGGTGAACGCCCGCCGCCGGATATCATCGAGTTGCAGCGCCTTGCGGACGAATTCAGCACAACCATGGACCCGGTCCGGCGGCTGCGGCTGGGCAAACAAATCCTTGCGGCTAACGCGGACCAGCTGTGGACCATTGGAACGGTGGGGCTGGCTCCACAGCCTGTGGTAGTGTCCGAGCGCCTGAAAAATGTTGCTGATGAGGGACTGTGGGGCTGGGACATCAGGGGCACCATGCCTTACCACCCCTCCACCTGGTACCTCGATCGATGAAGAGGTACGTCATGCGCCGTCTGTTGGGAATGATCCCGACCCTGGGTGTGATTTCGATCATCGTGTTTGTTGTTGTGCAGCTGCCCCCCGGCGATATTGTGACGGCAACGCTGGATCAACTCACCGCCAGTGGTGTGGATATGAGTGACGAACGCATCCGGAACCTGCGGGCGCAGTACAACCTGGACCAGCCGTTGCCGATGCAATATTTATACTGGATGGGTAATTTTGTTACCGGGGACATGGGGTTCTCGTATCTCTTTGTCAGGCCGGTGAATGAACTGGTCTGGGAGCGGCTGGGGTATACCTTGCTTATCACCGTGGGCGCGCTGATCTTCACCTGGTTGGTTGCCCTGCCCATCGGCATCTACTCCGCGGTGCGTCAGTATTCCGCCGCGGACTACGCTTTCACCACAATTGGATTGTTGGGGCTGGCGGTGCCCAACTTTCTCATTGCCCTGGTGCTGATGTACGTGGGCCACACCATGTTTGGTGTGAGTATCGGAGGCCTGTTCTCACCCGAGTACATGAATGCGCCCTGGAGCTGGGCGCGCTTCGAGGACCTGCTTGCCCACATATGGATTCCGATCATTGTGGTTGGCACGTCCGGGATGGCGATCACAATGCGCTTGATGCGGGCCAACCTGCTGGATGAGTTGCAGAAACCCTATGTCACAACCGCTCGTGCCAAAGGTGTGCCGCCATTCAGGCTGCTGATGAAGTACCCGGTGCGTATCGCGATTAATCCATTCATCAGCACAATCGGTTTGTTACTACCCGCGCTGCTGTCGGGTGAAGCTATTGTGGGTGTGGTACTTAACCTGCCGACCACCGGGCCTTTATTGCTGCAATCACTTATCTCGCAGGATATGTATCTTGCGGGAAGCCTTATCATGCTGCTGAGCGTGCTGACCGTGTTGGGCATGCTGTTGTCTGATCTTTTGCTCGCCTGGGTGGATCCGAGGATTCGATATGAGCAATCTTGAGGACCTGTCACCCGCGCGGCTCGCCTGGCTGCGGTTCCGCCGGCACCGCCTGGCAATGATAGGAGCGGGCGTGCTCGCGGTCCTTTACCTGCTGGCGATCTTCTGCGAGTTCATCAGCCCCTATACACCTGAACAACGCAACACCAGAGCAATCAACGCACCGCCCATGAATGTGCGGTTCTTCGATGCGGAGGGAGAGTTTCATCTGCGTCCCTTTGTCTATGCCTATACGCTTTCAGTCAATCCGGATACGTGGATGCGTGAGTATCAGGAAGACTTAAGTACCCGGTTTGAACTCCGCTTTTTCGGCAGGGGTGAATCTTACGAGTTTTGGGGGTTGATGCCGACGGACCGGCACCTTGTCGGCGTTGATCCCGGCGGGGCTGCCTATTTTCACTGGCTGGGTACCGACTCGTTAGGCAGGGATGTGTTTTCGCGGGTGCTGTATGGGTCCAGAGTCTCCCTTTCCATTGGCATCATCGGCGTAGGCCTCACCCTGTTTCTCGGTGTTTTGCTCGGCGGGTTCGCCGGTTATCTGGGCGGTGTGGTTGATAACGCGGTGCAGCGGTGTGTCGAAGTGCTGCAATCCATCCCTTCGCTGCCGCTGTGGATGGGGCTGTCCGCTGCATTGCCCGCCGCCTGGTCACCCATCACAACGTACTTTGGGGTGACCATTATCCTGTCGTTGTTTGGATGGACAACCCTGGCCAGACAGGTGCGCGGACGGTTTCTGGCGATGCGTGAAGAGGACTTTGTTGTTGCGGCCCGGTTGATGGGCGCCAGAGATACCCGCATTGTGTTTCGGCACATGTTGCCGAGCTTCACCAGTCACATCATCACCACAGCCACGCTGGCGGTGCCCGCCATGATCCTGGGTGAGACCGCACTGAGTTTCTTAGGCATAGGCTTGCGCCCGCCGGTGGTCAGCTGGGGGGTGCTGCTGCAGCAGGCGCAAAACTATCAGGTGATTGTCATGACACCCTGGCTGCTGGTTCCGGGGGCCTTCATAGTGATCACGGTGATCGCATTTAACCTTCTGGGAGATGGTCTGCGCGATGCCGCCGACCCTTACAGCGGCGGCAAGGCATCATGAGCAGCCCGCTGCTTTCCATCAGGGATCTTGTCGTGGAGTTCAAGACTGAGCTCGGCCGGGTGCGCGCGCTTGACGGGGTTTCAATCGACCTGCCCCGTGACTGCATTACGGCAATCGTCGGAGAGTCCGGTTCGGGCAAGTCGGTCACGGCCAATAGCGTCATGCGGCTGCTGCCTGAAAGCGCGGAGAGTTCCGGCTCGATCACGCTGCACCCCCAGGGTGATGAAGCGTTTGACGTTTTGTCTCTCGGCAAACGTGATCCGCAACTGCAGAGCCTGCGCGGCGGACTGGTGAGCATGGTCTTTCAGGAACCGATGACGGCGCTGTCGCCCGTTCACCGCGTTGGCGACCAGGTTGCCGAGGCCGTGTTGTGCCATCGGGATGTCAGCCGTAGAGAAGCGTTGGCCGAAGCCGCGGCCATGTTGGCGCGGGTTGGCATAGCGGATGCCGGGAAGCGAATGCAAATGTACCCGTTTGAGTTTTCAGGCGGTATGCGGCAGCGGGTGATTATTGCCATGGCATTGATCTGCAATCCGCATCTGCTGCTCTGTGACGAACCAACAACCGCCCTGGATGTCACGACCCAGGCGGAAATTCTTGTGCTGATCAGATCTTTGCAGCAGCAGCTGCGCAATTCCGTGCTTTTTATCACCCACGACCTTGGTGTCGTGGCCCAGATAGCGGACCGGGTTATTGTCATGTACAAGGGACAGATTGTGGAAGCCGGCAGTGTGCGGGAGGTGTTGAAAACGCCCAAGCATGCTTACACAACCCACCTTCTGGCCTCGCTGCCGGGGGCCCGTGATCAAGACATCGGGCGGCGGCAGCGCCCGAATGATTGGCTGGACGGCGCGCCGATTGGTCCGCACACGCGGCTTGCCGGACCCAGCGATGGTCATCAGGTGCGGGAGTTCATTGGATGACACAGATACTGTCGGTTCAGAATCTGTGTAAGTCGTTCAACGGCCGGCCCGTAGTTCGCTCGGTTTCATTCGATGTCAATCAGGCCAGCACGGTGGGCATTGTTGGTGAATCGGGTTCCGGCAAAACAACCCTGGTCAGATCCATCCTGCGCGCCATCAATCCCGATGCAGGTACGGTCCGCTATCTCAGCAGGGATGGATGGCAGAACCTGCATGCGCTTACAGAAAAAGCGTTGTTGCCGCTGCGCCGTGAGATTCAGATGATCTTCCAGGACCCGTTTGCGTCGTTGAATCCGCGGATGACGGTGCAACAGATTCTGGAAGAGCCGTTGATCATCCATGGTTTGGGTAACAGAGCGTTCCGCAAACAGCGGGTGATGGACATGTTACGGCGTGTGCATCTGGATCCGGAATCGGCTGCCAGGTTCCCCCACGCATTCTCCGGCGGGCAGCGGCAATGTGTCGGCATTGCACGCGCGCTGATTCTGGAACCCAGACTTGTTGTCTGTGATGAATCGGTCTCGGCACTCGACGTGTCGGTGCAGGCGCAGATTCTGGACCTGTTGGATGCGTTGCAGAAAGAACTTGGCCTGACCTATCTGTTTGTCGCCCACGATCTTCGAGTGGTGCGGGAATTCTGTGATGAAGTGCTGGTGATGTATGCGGGCGCGGTTGTCGACCAGGGTCCGGTTGAACGTGTGTTCACCCAGCCCGCGCATGATTATACGCGGCTGTTGTTGTCCGCAATTCCGTCTCCGGACCCGGATGAACCGCTGCAGCCGCTGGCGCGGGAAACACTGAATCTAAGTGTTGGCGAGGACAGGCACTGAAGATCTATTTGCACCGGCACCGTTAACCGGGCAGGCTTAACACTTCTTCAATGGGGGCTGGGCATGGCGGAGTATCTTCACGACGGCGACATCACGCTGGACAACGGAATCACAGGCCGCACCTGGCAGGTTGACACCGGTAATCCGGAAACGTTCTACCAGGCAATCAGCCAACCCGGCGCTGTTGCCGCGACCCGGATCTATGCACAGACCTTTCTGCCGCCGGATATTGACAAGCCGCCGGTGGTGGTAGTGGTGCCGGGCAGCATGGGTATTGCGCCATCTCATGTGTATAAAGCGGAGTTACTTACCGATGCGGGGATGGCCGCGTGTCTGCTGGATCCCTTCGGCGCCCGCCGCGTAGAGAGCACGGTGGCCAATCAGGCGCAATACTCGTTTGCAGCCAGTGCCTGGGACGTGCTGGCAACGGTTGCCGCGCTGACTGCGGAAGGGGTCGTGGATCCGCGCAGAATCGGTGTGCAGGGGCACAGCCGCGGCGGCTCAGCGGTATTGTCGGCAGCCTCCATGGCAAGATTGACGGACTTTTCCGGCAGCATAGCCGGTGCTTATGCGGCGTACCCGTGGTGCGGACAACAGTTCCTGAATCCCGATGTCGGTGAAACCCGCGTTCGCTCTATTGTCGGCGACCAGGACGAGTGGTGCCTCGCTCAACAGGTGCAGGGGCACATGCAGGCTCTACGGCTGTGCGGCTGTGATGCCAGTTGGCGCATCATCGCGGGGGCGCACCACAGCTTCGACCGGGCAACCCCCGTTGAGTTGATTGCTGAAGCGTCGGTAGCACCCGGCGCGCCGACAATTTATATCGAAGACGATGGCATCTGCATACATCCTGTGGATGGGCCTGCAACACCCGAGACGCAAGAACGGGAGTTAATGTTGTATGGCATAAAGGCGGGGTACGGCAGCCGTGGTGCGCAATTGGGCACGGAGCTGGACCATGCGGATACCTTTCACGCTGACATGATGGCTTTCTGGCGGGCCTGCTTCGCCGGCTAGAACGCTGACCCCGGGTGGTTCGTCTTTCGTAGGACGCGCCCGCTCTCCTGTTCTCCGGCACCCCGCCGGGCCTTTCTTCCATACAGGTAACCTGATCGCCGGTAGGTGGGCACTGCGGTTATTTGAAGGTCGACAGATCTTTCCGGCTAAATATTACCTGATATTGTTTTCCGGTATTTTATAACCTATGATGCAGGTATCTCGGGGAATGGCGACGCGACGCATGAACGAAACCGCGGCCACATGGACCTTCTTCAGCAATCACGCCCACGTGCTGGTGTGTCTGGCGGAAAACCCTCTCGCCAGGCTGCGTGACATCGCTGTCCTTGTCGGCGTGACGGAACGCACCGCTGTCCGGGTGGTCAGCGATCTGGAAGAAGCGGGGGTTCTGACGCGGGTGAAGGAAGGCCGGCGCAACCGTTATGTCATCAACGCGGACGCACACCTGCGTCATCCGCTCGAGTCCCACTGTACCGTCGGCGAACTGCTGGCAACCATTCTGGGTGAGCGGGCCGACAAGGCGGATGCGGCCACACGCGGACAACGAGGTTCCTGAATACCAACCGTGGCGGGAGAACGGCATATGATTTCGAGGACAATAGCTGGCGGGGTCCTGGCGCTGGGCTTTTTACTGCAGCAGGCAGCCGCGGTTGAGCCGCTGTCGACCGAAGAACTGGCGGAACACTGCCTGCACTACCATGACGACCCGCACGGCAAAGACGCCGTTTTCTGTGCGCGCTATGTGCAGGGGTTCATCGATGGCGCGGTAGCGACGGACGAACGGGTCACCCTTAACGTGGCGGCGGAGATCCGCCGGGACGAGAGCCTGACCGAGCGCGCTTTCCGCACCCGCGCGCCGAGCCGGCTGCTGGCGAATTATGGCGCAACCGTTTACGCGGAGTTCTGCCTCGGCGCGCCGGTACCGCTTAAGGAAGTGGTTGAGCACGTCATCGAAGACTTGCGCCAGCACCAGGTCATCGAGGCGCACCTGCTGGCCCGCGACGCAGTTTATGCCGTGCTGCGCCGGGACTACCCGTGCGCCGTGGACGTGAAGGACGGGCCCGGCCGGTGACAACAACAGCCGCCTTCTGGGCGCGCATACTGTTATTCCTGACCCTGCTGGCTGCGGCATGGCTGTTGTGGTCGGGCCTGTTCAAGCCGGTGCTGCTGGGCCTGGGCGCGTTGTCATGCCTGCTGGTGGCGTATCTCACCCATCGCATGGGACGCACCGACAGCGAGCAATTCAGGGTCAACTTCAACCTGCGCTTTATCGGCTACTGGTTGTGGCTGAGCCGCGAAGTCGTGCGCTCCAGCCTGGAGGTGGCGCGGGTTGTGCTCAATCCGCGTCTGCCGATCAGCCCGCGGATTGTTGAGATTGAGGCCACCGCGCGGCATCCGGTTGATCAGGTTACACTCGGCAATTCGATTACCTTGACGCCGGGTACAATTGCCCTGGAAGTAACCAACGGCGTACTTAAGGTTCACACGCTGACCCGTGAAGGTGCTGACGAACTGACGTCGGGCGAAATGGACCGGCGCATCGCCGCGCTGAGAGCGCACTGAGCATGTACTACGTTGTCGCCTTCGCCACCCTGGCAACCATGGCCCTGGCGCTGGTCCGCGCACTGCTCGGCCCCAGTGTCTATGACCGCGTGCTGGCGGTGAATATGTTCGGCACCAAGACCGTGCTGCTGCTTTCAGTTATCGCGTTGCTGTTCGGCCGCCCGGACTTTCTCGACCTGGCGCTGGCCTACGCGCTGATCAACTTTATCGGCGTGCTGGCGGTGCTTGTTTTCATCCGCAGCCGGGCGCTGCGCAGCAGCTCCGACCCGGCGCCGTAACGGTGGCGTTGCTGCTCGACATCCTGAGTTGGGTGCTGCTGGCCCTCGGCGGCGCATTTGTCTTTATCGGCGGTGTCGGCGCGCTGCGCATGCCGGACCTTTTTACCCGGATGCATGCCGCCAGCCTCACCGATACCGCGGGCGCCGTGCTGGTTATTACCGGGCTTATGCTGCAGGCCGGCGCCTCGCTGGCGAGCATTAAACTCGGCATGATCCTCGTTTTCCTGCTGCTCACCAGCCCCACGGCTACAAACGCCCTGGCCAGCGCTGCCATGCTGGCCGGCGTGCGGCCCACCGAAGCCGTGCCCTGGAAACCGGAAGAACGCCGATGATTGCCTTGTTCGGCGCTTTCCTGCTGACCATGCTGGTGATTACCGCGCTGGCAATTGCGCGTACGCCGAACCTGTTTGCCGCGGCCATGCTTTCCGGCATTTTCAGCCTGCTGATGGCCGCGCTGTTTTTCATTCTGGACGCGCCGGACGTTGCCCTCACCGAGGCCGCGGTGGGCGCGGGAATTTCCACCGTCCTGTACCTGGCGGCGCTGGCGCTTACCGCGGACCGCGAACACGGCGGCTCGGCCAGGCCGCTGCCGGCGCTTGGCGTTGTTGCGGTGACCGCTTCGATTGTGATCTACGCCACCTTCGACAAGCCGCGTATCGGCGATCCGCATGCACCCGTGCATCAGCATGTTGCGCCCTGGTACCTGGAGAAGACGCCGGAGGTGATCGACATCCCCAACGTTGTGACCGCCGTACTCGGCAGTTTCCGGGGTTACGATACGCTGGGTGAGGTATTTGTGGTATTCACCGCCGGTATCGGCGTCCTGTTCCTGCTCGGCGGGCGGCCGCGGCGCAGGCCTGCACCGGCAGAGGCGAGTCTGCACAGTACCGATATCGGCCTGCGTCACTACCTGATTCCGCGGGTGGTCGGGCGGTTGCTGGTCCCCTTTATCGTCTTGTTCGGGCTGTATGTGCAGTTCCACGGCGAGTACGGCCCCGGCGGAGGCTTTCAGGCGGGCGCCATTGTTGCCGCGGGAATGATTCTGTATGCGCTGCTGGAAGGTGAGCAGCGCGCTCTGCAGGTAATGCCGGAGTGGCTGCTGCTGGGCCTGGTCGCCGGCGGCACGCTGCTCTACGGCGCGGTGGGCGTCGCCTGCATGGTACTGGGCGGCAACTTCCTCGACTACTCGGTGCTGGCGGATGATCCGGTAACCGGCCAGCAGGTTGGCATTCTGCTGATCGAACTTGGCGTTGGCATCACCGTTACCGGTGTGCTGCTGAGTATATTCCACGCCTTCGCGGCGCGCGGGAGCGACTGATGGACGTGCTGTTCGGTCTTTATCACTACTGGGTCTTTGCGGTTGTACTCATGATCGGTTTTTACGTGGTGGTTGCCAAGTTGAACCTCATCAAGATGCTGATCGGACTGTCGCTGTTCCAGTCCGCGGTGTTCCTGCTCTACATCACCATGGGCAAGGTTGACGGCGGCACCGCGCCGATCTTTCAGCCCGACATCAGCCAGCAGGTGTTCTCGAACCCGCTGCCGCAGGTCCTGATCCTGACGGCCATTGTTGTCGGCATTTCAACCATGGCGCTGGGTCTCGGCATTGTCGTGCGCATCAAGGAAGAGTACGGCTCGATTGAAGAACACGAAATCCACGAGCTCGACGAGACCGACCCGCGGTGAGCAACTGGATTCCGCATCTGCCGGCGCTGCAGGTTGTTGTACCGCTGTTGAGCGCGCCGCTGCTGTTGCTGCTGCAGCCGCGCGGGCTGGCCTGGGCGGCGGCCACCGCCGCCAGCGCCTGCGCGGCCGCCATTGCTGTGGTGCTCACCCTGGGTGTGCTGGGCGGCGAAGGCTTCCGCTACGAAATGGGAGCCTGGCCGGCGCCTTATGGTATCGAGCTGGGGGTGGATGCGTTCAGCGCCATAGTGCTGCTGGTAGTCACGGTTGCCTCAACCCTGGCGCTGCTGGCCTGCCGCGACACTCTGGAAGCCGACGTCAAGCCGGAACGCCAGCCGTTGTTCTACGCCGCCTGGCTTCTTGAACTGGCGGGCCTTGCAGGCATCCTGGTTTCAGCGGACGCTTTTAACATCTTCGTCTTCATGGAGATCTCCTCGCTGGCAAGTTATGTATTAATTGCCGGCGGGTCGGACCGGCGGGCGCTGCCGGCAGTCTACAAGTACCTGATCATGGGCACCATCGGTGCCACCTTCTACCTGATCGGGATTGGTCTTATCTACCTGATGACCGGCACCCTGAACCTCGCGGACATGGAAGCCCGGATTCACCAGGTTGCCGACCTGACGCCGATTCTGGTGGCGGCGGGTTTCATCACCATCGGCCTGGGCCTGAAGGCGGCGGTGCTGCCGCTGCATGCATGGCTGCCGAATGCTTACACCTATGCGCCCCACGCGGTGACCGTTTTCCTCGCAGCCTGTTCCACCAAGGTGTCACTGTATCTGCTGCTGCGGTTTGATTTTTTTGTTTTCCAGGACAACCTCGAACACCACGATATCCAGTTCTCATACTTCCTGATGCCGCTGGCGATAGTGGCAATCCTGGTCGCCTCGGGTGCCGCGCTGTTCGAGAAGAACCTCAAGCGCCTGTTTGCCTATTCCTCCGTGGCTCAGGTCGGCTACATTCTGCTCGGCGCCAGTATAGTCAGCATTGCCGGCCTCACCGCCAGCATTGTTCACATGTTTAACCACGCGCTGGCCAAGGGCACGGTATTCCTTGCCATTGCCTGTCTGGCGACCCGGCTCAGGGGTTTGCGTCTTGACAGTATTGTTGGCATTGCCCGGCACATGCCGTGGACGATGGGTGCGTTAGTGATCGGCGGCCTCAGCCTCATCGGTGTGCCGGGAACGGCGGGCTTCATCAGTAAATGGAGCCTTATATCCGCTGCCCTGGGCGAAGGCGCGATCGGCTTTGCGCTCATCGCCGTTGTTGTGCTCGGCTCGCTGATGGCACTTTCTTATGTAGGGCGGGTGATCGGCTCGGCATACTTCGGGGAAGTAGACAGCGGCGGCGGATTGGTGCGGGAAGCACCGGCGCCGTTACTGACGGTGGCGTGGCTGGCGGCCCTGGGTAATCTCGGCTTCGGCCTTATGCCGGCGTTGCCCCTCGAACTGTCTTCGCTGGCGGCAGAAATCCTGCTCGCGCACGTCAAATGAACCCCGCAAACCTCATTCTGCTTGCTGTCGGCTTGCCGCTTGCCGGAGCTGTGTTGATCCGGCTGGCCGGCACATGGCCGAACCTGCGCGAGGCGGTAACCCTCAGCACCGCGGCGCTGCTTTTTGTAACGGTTCTGCAGTTGTTGCCGGAAGTGCAGGCGGGCGCGCAGCCGGGCATTGTACTGCATCAGATGCTGCCGGGGATTACCATCGCCTTCAAGCTGGAGCCGCTGGGCATGATCTTCGCGCTGGTTGCGTCCGGCCTGTGGATTGTTACGTCAATCTACGCCATCGGCTATATGCGCGCCCATCACGAAGACAATCAGACACGCTTTTATGTCTGTTTTGCCATCGCACTCTGCGGCGCCATGGGTATTGCTTTTGCCGCCAACCTGTTGACGTTGTTCCTGTTTTACGAACTGCTGACGCTGTCCACCTGGCCGCTTGTCACTCATGCGGGCACCGCCGAAGCCAGGCGGGGCGGCCGCACCTATCTCGGCATCCTGCTGTTCACGTCCATCACGTTCCTGCTGCCCGCCGTCATCTGGACCTGGAGCGTCACCGGCACCACGGACTTCACGGCGGGCGGGATCATGGCGGGCCATGCCGGTCCGGGTGTTGCCGCGGTACTGCTGTTGTTGTTTGTGTTCGGCACCGGCAAAGCTGCGCTGATGCCGTTTCACCGCTGGCTGCCGGGAGCCATGGTTGCACCCGCACCGGTCAGCGCGCTGCTGCACGCGGTGGCGGTGGTCAAGGCCGGCGTGTTTACGGTACTGAAGATCTCGGTTTACATCTTCGGCATCGACTTCCTGGCTGAGGTGCCGATGGGGGAGGTGTTGGCGTGGATTGCGGGAGCAACGATCCTCCTCGGTTCCATTATCGCCATGCGCCAGGACAACCTGAAGCGCCGGCTGGCTTATTCCACGGTCAGCCAGCTTTCCTACATTGTGCTTGGCGCCATGCTTGCAAGTCCGCTTGCGGTGATCGGCGGCGCCATGCACATCGTCACCCACGCGGTCGGCAAGATTACGCTGTTTTTCTGCGCCGGCGCCATCGACGTGGCCCTGCACAAAAAGGAGATCAGTGACATGCGCGGCATCGGCCGCGCCATGCCGTTTACGATGACCGCGTTTTTTGTTGCCAGCCTCAGCGTTATCGGCCTGCCGCCCCTCGCCGGTTTGTGGAGCAAGTGGTATCTGGCGCTGGGGACGCTGCAGGCGGATGAGATCATGCTGCTTGGCGTGCTGATGATCAGTTCACTTCTGAACGTCGCGTATCTGCTGCCCATTCCCATACGCGCATTCTTCTCCAGACCGGCGGATGGAGAAACAATTTCCAGCCTGCGGGAAGCGCCGCTGCCGAGTGTCGTTGCGCTCCTTGTCACAGCGGCACTATGCGTGGCGCTGTTTTTCACGGCGGAGCCGCTGTTCCGGTTAGCCGAGGGCATCCTGACACAGACCGGCGCCGTGCAAGGCACCCCGTTGCAATGAGGATCAAGCACCCATGAGTGAACAATGAGCGAACAACCACGCTGGCTCGACAGCCCCGCCAACGTCAGGAAACTCATCCGCGGTTTTGTTGCGGTCTGCGCGCTGCTGTTTCTGGCGGATCTGTTTTACCACCGGCATTACGAGCGCGTGTGGGAAGGCCTGTTCGGCTTCTACGCAATCTACGGTTTTGTTGCCTGTGTAGCACTGGTACTGGCGGCGACGGCGATGCGCAAGGTCCTGATGCGCGGAGAGGACTTCTACGACGATGAGTAGTCTGCTGCCCGCCCTGGTGTTCTTTGCCGGCGCCCTTGTGGTGGCGCTGCTGCCCGCGCGCCTGCGGGCTGGGGTGTCGCTGCTGGTGCCGGTTGCCGGTGCCTTGAATCTGCTGCTGTTCGTGGAGCAGGGTGCCTATTGGCAGATGGTGCTGTTCGACTATCAACTCACGCTGCTGAAAGTGGATAAGCTGAGCCTGCTGTTCGGCTACCTGTTCCACCTGGCGGCATTTATCGGTGTTGTCTACGCGCTGCACGTGCGCGACGCGGCGCAACAGGTATCAGCGCTGCTCTATGCCGGCAGCGCCCTCGGCGCGGTATTTGCCGGCGACCTGATCACGCTGTTTGTGTTCTGGGAAATTCTCGCGGTGACGTCGGTGTTCCTGATCTGGGCGCGGCGTACAACCCGCGCGCAAGGCGCCGGCATGCGCTATCTGCTGATGCAGATCGGGTCCGGCGTTTTGTTGTTGAGCGGTACGCTGCTGCACCTGCACGAAACCGGCTCCATCGCTTTTGAACAGTTCACCCTGGACGGCACGGCAAGCTGGCTTATCCTGCTGGCGTTCGGCATCAAGTGTGCGTTCCCGTTTGCCCATAACTGGCTGACGGAAGCGTACGCCGAGGCAACGCCGACCGGCACGGTGTTTCTGTCAGCTTTCACGACCAAGGTGGCTGTCTACGCGCTGGCGCGGGGCTACCCCGGCACCGAGCTGCTGGTCTACGTGGGTGTTGTCATGGCGGCGTTCCCGATTTTCTACGCGGTCATAGAGAACGATCTGCGCAGGGTGTTGTGTTACAGCATGATCAACCAGGTCGGTTTCATGGTTGTGGGGATTGGCATCGGCACGGAACTTGCGCTGAACGGCGCGGTTGCCCACGCCTTTAACGATGTCATCTTCAAGGGCCTGCTGTTTATGTCGATGGGTGCCGTACTGCACGTCACCGGCAGGATCAATGGCTCTGAACTCGGCGGCCTGTACAAGACGATGCCGGTTACCACCGGGCTGTGTATTGTCGGTGCCGCGTCAATTTCCGCGTTCCCGCTGTTCAGCGGGTTTGTCAGCAAGTCGATGGTGATGACGGCGGCGCTGTATGAAGGTTATGACTGGACCTGGCTGGTGCTGTTGTTTGCCGCGGCTGGGGTCTTCCACCACGCCGGCATCAAGATCCCGTATTTTGCCTTCTTTGCGCACGACTCGGGGCTCAGGGCCAGAGAGCCGCCGTGGAATATGCTGCTCGCCATGGGGATCGCGGCGGCCCTGTGCATATTCAACGGCAGTTATCCGTGGCTACTTTACAGCCTGCTGCCATGGCCGGTGGACTACGCGCCTTACACCTGGTCGCATGTGATAACGCAGACCCAGCTGCTGTTTTTCTCAGCGCTTGCGTTTGTTTTCCTGCAGCTGCGCGGACTCTATCCGCCGGAATTGCCGTCCACTAACATTGACGCGGAATACCTTTACCGGCGGCTTGCGCCGCGGCTGCTGCTGCGGTTGCAGGCGTATTGCGCAGCAGCCTACGCCGGCGGGCAGCAGCTTGGCGGCAGGTGGTTCGAAGCGGCCGCCGAACGGGTCCGGCATGCCTACGCGCCGAAAGGCGTGCTCAACTTCAGTTGGCTGACCGGTACCACGGCGCTTGCGGTGGCGGTGCTGCTGGTGACGTACCTGCTGCTGTACTACGCTTGATGAAGGGCTTGACGAAAGGCTTGACGGCACGCATGAAGGCGGGTTTGAACACCGTTGATCTGCCGCGCAACGGGTGGCTTTAGGAGGAGACAGATGTCTGAAGCAATAGAAGCGAGGCTGGCAGCGCTTGAGAGTGAACTGCGGGAACTGAGAGACCGCGAAGCGATTCGTGAGGGCATCCACCGCTACTGTCAGGCTGTGGACCGGTGTGACCTGGAAATGTTGAAGTCGTGTTACTGGCCGGATGGCTATGACGACCATGGTTTCTTTGCGGGCAACGCCCACGAATTTGCCGACTACGTCATCCCCTGCCTGCAAGAGGTGGATTCCAGCATGCACTCCATCACCAACACACGCTTTAAGTTTGACGGTGACCGGTGCGCCTGCACGTCCCAGTGGCATGTTGTGCACCGCCTGGCGCACGAAGGCGGATTCACCGATTTCTGGCACCAGGGCCGTTATCTCGACGTTTGGGAAAAGCGGGAAAGTGAGTGGAAGCTCTTGCACCGGGTGATCGCCAGCGATCTCGACCGCTGGATCCATACGCTGGATATCCGCTCGGGCGGGGATTCAGCAAATCAGGCGCTGAGCGGTTGCCGCGGCAAAGACGATCCGGGCAACCTGTGGTTTGATCTGCTCGATCATCAACCCCGGCGGCCGGCGGTGGATAATCTCTGGACCGCCTTCCACAGGCTCAGCGAGGCTGACAGAAACGGGTAGCTGACGCCATGCGGGGTCAGCCGGCGCCGGCGCTTTGCATGTCAATCTGCGGATAGCCGTCGCGGGCTTGTTGCTCAAGTTGCCTGGCGTACTGGGGGCCGCCGCCAAAGTACGCGTGGTAACGCACGTTGCCGATCTCACGCCCGGCTATGTTTTCGTTGTATCCGGTAAACCAGCCCTGACTGCGCCGCGCCAGCAGCCGTTCGTGAGCCTGTACAACCTGTTCGTGCCAGGCTTCCTCCGCCGCCTGGCTGACCTCGAGACGCGTGACGTTATTGGCCAGCGCGTGTTGCAACAGCCCGGTCACCCAGTTCACGCCGCCTTCGATGGCGCGGGGAAAGTTGGTTGAACCCGAAACGCTTTGCGGCCCGGCAATCATCATCAGATTAGGAAAGCCATGGGTCAGCATGCCGAGAAAGGTGGTGGGTTGGAGTGCCCACTTTTCTTGCAGCCGGCAGCCGCTTGCCCCTGTGATGTTGAGGCGGTCGAATGGGCCGGTGATGGCGTCGAAGCCGGTGGCATAAACAATGACATCCAGCGGGTATTCCTGCCGGCTTGTTTGAATGCCCGCGGGCGTGACCGCCTGGATCGGCGTTTCAGACAGGTCCACCAGTTCCACGTTGTCCCGGTTATAAGCTTCGAAGTAGTGGGTCTCCAACGGCAGACGCTGCAGGCCGAAGCCGTGGTCTTTGGGAATAAGCTTGTCCGCAACGTCCGGATCGTTGACCCGCTGGCGAATGCGTCCGGCGACATAGTCCGAGATTTCCTGGTTGGCCCGCTCGTCGAGGAATATTTCGGGGAAATTACCGGCCAGC
>JANQOA010000298.1 GCA_028279305.1 Pseudomonadales bacterium | reverse complement strand
TCCACCGCCCGCTCCAAACGTTCCGGCGGCCTGACGCCGGCAGCGGATGCCCTGCTGCATACCGACATCCCGGTTATCGCCGCGGTGAACGGCCCGGCTGTGGGGTGGGGAATGGAGCTGGCGCTGATGGCGGACATCCGCGTGGCGTCCGAAAACGCCAAATTCGGCGAGTTGTTTGTGGTCCGCGGCCTGTGTTGTGATGCCCCCGGGCTGGGCCGGCTGGCGCAGCTTGTCGGCCGGGAAAAAGCGGCGGAACTATTGTTTACCGGTGACGTTGTCGACGCCCGGACAGCGCTGGAAATAGGCCTTGTTGGCAGAGTGGTGCCCCATGAGCAACTGATGGACACGGCGCTGCAGGTGGCGGCGAAGATTGCGGCTAATCCGCCGCTGGCGGTGCAGGCTTTAAAAGCGGGGCTGCGCCGCACCCTGGAACCGGACTGGCGGGATACCGGGCGCTGGGCCAGTGAACAGATTCAGCGCCTGCGTAAGACGGAAGACTCCAGGGAGGGGGTGGCGGCGTTTCTGGAAAAACGTCAGCCGCAGTACAAGGGCCGCTAGCCGGTTTTTATCCGCCGGGCGGCGGCCCCGGGTCAGGCCTCCCGGAGCGAATCAGCTGGTCCAGCCGGGACCTTCCTTACTGGCGGCTTCGCCGTTGATGTACAGGTCCACCTTGTTGGTGTAGAAGGAGGCATAGCCGGTGATCTCCAGGCACTCATCAAACGGCTCCATGTATGCCCAGATGGCATCTTCGATGACCGTGCCGCCGGCGGCCACAGACCAATAGCTGGCGTAGCCTTTAAACGGGCAGAAGGTGCTGGTTTCCGTCGGCGTGATCAGCGCCGCGTCAACGTCTTCCAATGGCATATACCAGACCGGGCGGTGTTTGGTTTCCCGCAGTTCAACGGCACGGTTGCTGCGGGCGATCACCTGCCCGCCGGCTTTAACCACCAGTTCCTGGTCCATGGGCACCAGTTTTACCTCATAATCCGGGTGTTTCTGAAAACCCGGGGCGGGATTCGCTTGAGTCATGGCATCCTCGGTGCAAAGTTCATAGCATGGGGTGAGCATGGCGGATAACAATAACGGACTCAAGGGGGAACATGGGCAAAGAACGCTGCCCGGCCGGCCCCGGACCGCCCGCCCGGGCTCAATGCCGGTAAAATAAGACGGCAGCTTGGTTACCCGCAGCCGCGGCGGACAGCAGCCTGGCAACGGTGAACTTAACAACAACGATGACTGACAACGAGGACAAACAATGGTTGCTGAAGCAAAGCCGGTGGGCGCACAACGGTTCCGCGAGTCGTACGGCCGCTACCTGGAAGATTTTAATGTCGGGGATGTTTATGAACACCGCCCCGGACGCAGCATTACCGAATCGGATAACACCTGGTTTACGCTGCTGACCATGAATCAGCATCCGTTGCATTTCGACCGGGAATACGGTGCCCGCAGCGAGTTCGGCCAGGTGCTGGTGAATTCCTGCCTGACCATTTCCATTGTTACGGGCATGTCCGTTTCCGATATCTCGCAGAAGACCGTGGCGAACCTGGGTTGGGACGAAGTGCGGCTGATCGGGCCGGTGTTTATCGGCGACACCCTGTATGCGGAATCCACCGTGTTGAGTATCCGCGAATCCAAGTCCCGCCCCAACCAGGGTATTGTGACGGTGGAAACGGTGGGTAAAAAACAGGACGGCAGCCAGGTCATCAGTTTCAAGCGCAGCATGCTGATCCCGAAGCGCGGTCATGCGGTGGATGATGCTCTGGACTACTGACCGCGCGTGGTTGAGGCTGCGGCGTTTGACAGGAGATTGGACGTGAGTGACGAGCAGATCATGCTGGACGCGGTGGACAGATTCCTCGCCCGCGATGTTAAGCCGTACGCCAAAGCGCTGGAGCTGGCGGACGAATACCCCACCGAAATTGTCGAGAAAATGAAAGCGTTGGGGCTGTTCGGCGCCACCATCGGCGAACAGTACGGCGGTCTGGGACTGTCAGCGGTGACCTACGCAAAGATAGTGGAGCGGGTCTCCGCGGTGTGGATGTCGGTCTCGGGCATTTTTAACTCCCACCTCATTATGTGTGCCGCTATTGAGCGGTTTGCCACGGAAGCGGTAAAGGAGCAGTTTTTGCCGCGCATGGCCCGCGGTGACCTGCGCGGCGGCATTGCCCTCACGGAACCCGACTGCGGTACCGATTTGCAGGCTATCCGCACCCGCGCGCAACGGCATGGGGACGAGTATGTCATTCACGGCACCAAACAGTGGATTACCAACGCGGTGCAGGGCAATGTGCTGGCAGTGCTGGTGAAAACGGAACCCGACGCCCAGCCGCGCCACAAAGGCATGAGCCTGCTGGTGGTGGAAAAGTCGGCCGGCTATACAGCCACCAAGCTCAGCAAGCTGGGCTACCGCGGGGTGGACACCGGTGAGGTGGTGTTTGACGGCGTGCGGGTACCGGCCGGCCAACTGGTTGGAGATGCGGAAGGCCGGGGACTGCAGCAGATTCTGGCCGGACTGGCGCTGGGACGCATTAACGTCGCGGCCCGGGGTGTGGGGGTGGCGCGCGCTGCCATGGAAGCCAGCATCAACTATGCCCAGGTGCGCGAAACCTTCGGCCAGCCCATCGGCCAGCACCAGGCCATACAGATTAAGCTGGCGGACATGGCCACCCGGGTGGAAGCGGCGCGGCTGTTAACCGAGCGCGCGGCGCTGGCTTACGACAGCGGTGAACGTTGTGACCTGGAAGCGGGCATGGCCAAACTGTTTGCCACGGAAGCAGCCATGTCCAATGCCAATGAAGCGCTGCGGATTCATGGCGCCTACGGCTACTCACCTGACAATGAAATCGAACGTTATTACCGGGATGCGCCGTTGCTGGTGGTGGGTGAGGGCACTAACGAACTGCAGCGCATCATCATTGCGCGGCAGTTGTTGGAAAGGTACCCGGCCTGATAAAGGTGGGTTTGGGAAAAGTCCGGGCTGGGGTCAGGCTGCGTAACTGAGTTTTTCGGCCAGGGTCTCGTCGATCAACTGCTGGGTGAAATCGTGGCAGGTGCCGCAGCCGGTGCCTGCGCCCAGCGCATCCTGGATGCTGTCCAGATCTTCTGCGCCCGCGTAAATGGCGGATTTGATGTCCTTGTCAGAGATGGCTTTGCAAACACAAACAAACATACGGCGGTATCAGCCCTGGTATTGATGTCACGTTGAATCTAATTTTAAATGCAAATCATTCTTAATTGCAATAGCTTTTTGCATTCAATTGTAATTCTTCGATGAGAATAATTATCGTTATAAATCAATAACTTAGGTTAACTTTTGGTTGCTATTGCCAGCTGCTTCCGGCATGCTGGTCTTACCTGTTTTGGAAACCCGATATGAAAGCCATCGACCCGTCGATCATCGATCACTTGAATAAAGTGCTGAAAAACGAACTGACCGCCATCAACCAGTATTTCCTGCATGCCAAGATGCTGGAGGACTGGGGCCTGAAAAGCATGGCGGAACACGAACACCACGAATCCATCGACGAGATGAAACATGCGGACAGTTTGATCGAGCGCATATTGTTTCTGGAAGGCCTGCCCAATCTGCAGGAGTTGGGTAAATTGCTGGTCGGGCAGGACGTCAAGGAGATTATCGAATGTGATCTGCGTCTGGAAATGGCAGCCATGCCGGACCTGCGCAGCGCCATTGCGGACTGCGAAAAACTCGGCGATTACATCAGCCGTGAACTGTTTGAAGAGATCCTTGAGTCTGAGGAAGAACACGTCGACTGGCTGGAAACCCAGCTCGGCCTGATTGAAAAAATGGGCCTGGAGAATTACATTCAGTCGCAAATGCGGGAACAGTCCGGTTCATCATGAAGTTAAGAATTCGTGGAGATACCCTGCGGCTGCGGCTGACGCGGGGTGAAGTTGCTGACATCGGCGCCGGCCGGGCGGTGGAGGAAGCAACCCGGTTTCCCGACGGCAGTGTGTTGCGTTATGTGCTGAGCACCGGTGATGAGTACACCGCCGCCCAGCACAACGCCGGTGCCGAGCATCTGCTGCGGGTCACGATTCCAGCCGCCCGCGCCGCCGCCTGGGCGGAGTCCGAGGAAGTTGGGCTGAGCGGTGACGGCCCCGTTCAGCTTGACGCGCTGGCGGTCCTGATCGAAAAGGATTTTTCCTGTGTCACGCCGCGTGCCGGTGAAGAAGAGTTGGATACTTATCCCAACCCTGACGCTGCTTAGTGCAGCTCAGTCCTGCAGATCCTCCAGATAATTCAGGTTGATAAACCCGTGCGCGTCGTCAAAGCGGGCGGTGGCGGGCTGCAGCTCCTCAAGCCACAGAAAAACCTGAAAGCGCGCACTGTGTAAGTAGGCGCGTAGCAGCGGTTCTGCGGACCTGTGCAGTAACAGGTGCAGATGTTGCTGGCGACGGCCGTCGTGGGCGACCACATGATTGTGTTGTTCTGCAGCGGTGTCCCGCATGCGCGGCCACCAGTCCGCGGGCAGATTGGGCGCATCCCCCGGCGCCACCAGCAACCATTCCGAACCGCTGTGCATCAGGCCGGCCAACACCCCGGTCAAGGGGCCGGCGTGGACCTGCCGCGGCAAGTCCGCCTGCTTGTCACGCACAACCGTGCCGCGCTGGCGGTAAGACCGCAGGTTGCGGTTGGCGCTGACCATTCTGGGCATGGACTCCGGTACGGACGCCAGCACGTGGTCAACCATGGCGCGGCCCCGCCACGGCATCAGCGGTTTGTCGCGCCCGCCCATACGCCGCCCTTCACCTCCGCACAGCACAAGCAGGGTGGTGTTCTCCGTGCTGGGCGGCGCGCTCGAACTAACTATCATCCGGCCCCGGGATTTGGTTCAATGCGGAAGATTAGACATGAGACGGGGGCGCTTATGCAAAGGCTCGGGCGGGTCGTATTCGGGCGGGTCAAATTTGGGCAGGTCAAATTGGGGCAGGTGAAAAAGGTGCTGCAAAGTCTGCCGGTGCTGTTTGTGCTGACGGCATGTACGGCCCCGGGCGGTCCCGGCGGCGCGCCGGTGGATACGTCGGTTAGTGAGCGTCCGGCTGGCGATGTGGCGCGGGATGGCGGCCGCAAACCTTTCCAGGTGCTGGAGTTTCTGGGGGTGCAGCCGGGAATGCGCACCCTGGACGTGATTGCCGCCGGCGGCTACTACACTGAAGTGCTGGCCAACGCGGTCGGTCCGCAGGGTCTGGTTTACGCGCAGAATCCGGCGGTGGTGCTGCGCTTCAACGATGGTGCCAACGACCGCGCCATGACGGACCGGCTGGCGGGCGGGCGGCTGCCCAACGTGCAGCGCCTGGACCGGGAATTCGGCGACCTCGGCCTGCTTGCGGACAGCATTGATGTAGCCATTACGGCTTTGAATTTCCACGATATTTACAACCGCAGCCCGGAAGCGGCGCATGAAGTGTTGCTGGACATCAGGCAGGTGCTGAAACCGGGTGGGGTACTGGGCGTGATTGATCACGTCAGCAATCCCGGTGCTGATCATGCCAAACTGCACCGGCTGGACCCGCTGCTGGCGGTGGCAGTGGCGGAGCAGGCGGGGTTCAAGGTTGAGCAGAGCGATCTGCTGGCCAATCCCGACGACGACCACACCTTGGGCCCCTTTGCTGAAGGGCTGCGCGGCAAGACGGACCGCTTTGTGCTGAAGCTGACCAAGCCGCTGGAATAACAGGAGGAAAACAACATGGCTTTACCGCAGGATATCTCGCCGGTTAACAGCGAGTTGATGGATACGCTGGTGGAAGCGTCCAAGATGGATTGGATGCAGACAGATGAAAAAGCGTTCATGAAAATACTTTACACGGGCTCGGAAAGCGGCACCTGGGCGGTGCTGCTGAAGTGGCTGAAGGGGTATACCGCCGGCCCCCACAAACACCTGAGCGGCTCACACACGTTTATCCTCAAAGGTAAGCTGCAGGTGCGTGATGGGGTCCTCAACGCCGGTGACTATGTGTACGAACCCAACGGCATGCTGCACGGCGCAACCACCGCTTTGGAAGATACCGAGTATCTGTTTATCTGCAACGGGCCGGTGCTGTTTTTCAACGACGATCAGTTTTCCGGTTACCTCGGCTGGGAAGAACTGCAGCGTATGCAGAACGCCCAGGCTGAGGTATCCGCCGGCTGACAGGCCCGTCAAGCCCGGGCCTGGCTGACGGTCAGCTGATGGATTGCGCCAGGCGTTCAGCAGCGCCGGCGTAATCTTCCATGAAGTCGTAGACCACGGTGCGCGCGCTGACCGAGTTGTTCATCAGGCCCACGCCCTGACCCACCCAATAAGTGGCCAGGTTTTTCGCCTGCGGATCGCCGGCTTCCGCCAGCTTGTCGATTTTGCGCAGCGCCGGCTCGCTGACCAGGCTTTGCAGCGGCATCGGCAGCGGGTTGGGCGCCTCCTCAGCCACCCAGGCATCGGTCCACGCGGAACGCAGTTGCCGGGTGTACTTTCCGGTACGGCTGCGTGAGCGTATGGTCTGCCGGGAATTGGCCGCCAGCATTTTCTCTTTGACCGCCGGATTGGTCTCAGCTTCTATGGTGGTCAGCCATACCGAGCCGGTCCAGGCGCCGGATGCGCCCATGGCCATGCATGCCGCCATCTGCTTGCCGGTGACAATGCCGCCTGCGGCCACCACCGAGGTATTCGGGAAGTCGCGGATGGCATCCAGCACTTCCGGTACCAGCACCAGGGTTGATACCTCTCCGCAGTGACCGCCGGCTTCGGTGCCGGCGACAATGAGAATGTCCACCCCGGCTTCGCAGTGTTTGATGGCGTGTTCCTTGGCGCCGGTCAGGGCGCCCACCGCCACTCCGGCCTGCCGCGCGCGCTCCAGCATAAACTGCGGCGGCACGCCCAGCGCGTTGACAATCAGCTTGATGGGGTGGGCAAATGCAACATCGAGAATGGCGCTGGCGCCGTTTTCGCGCATGTTATTGCCGAAGCCGCTGCGCGGGCGCTGCCACAGGTCTTTGGTGTCGATGCCGTTCTGCGCCAGTATCGATTCAACGTAAGCTTTATGTTCAGCCGGGATGCGCGCTTCAATTTCTTCAGCCGTAATGTTCGGCGTGTCTTTGCCGTCCATGCTGTTGGGCACAATAATGTCCACGCCGTAGGGCTTGCCGTTGACCTGCTCGTCAATCCAGCTCAATTCGATTTCCAGGCTTTCCGGCGTATGGCCGGCTGCGCCCAGCACACCGAAGCCGCCCGCTTTGCTGACTTCCGCAATCACGTCGCGGCAATGACTGAATGCAAACAATGGAAACTCGATGCCGAAGCGCTCGCACAATTCTGAAATCAATGTTCTTTCCCCGGTGTAGTAATGCACCGTATTATGCCATTCCCGGGGTTTGGAAGGTAATGAGGGCGGCTGCATATGACCGATAGCGGGCCAGCGTATGACGTGCTGATAGTGGGTGCCGGCAGTGCCGGCAGCGCCATCGCGGCCAGGGTTTCGGAGAATCCGAACCTGAGCGTGGCGCTGCTGGAGGCGGGGCCGGACTACGCCAGGCTCAGCGATACCCCCGACGACCTGGTTAACAGTCATAACAATTCTTACCGCGACCACGACTGGGGCTTCAGTTACGAGCCCACCGCCGGCCGGCAGGACCGTTTCCCCCGGGGCAGAGTGGTGGGTGGGTCCAGTGCGGTCAATACTACAATTGCCCTGCGCGGCATGCCTGAAGACTATGACGAATGGGCAGCCCTGGGCAACGAAGGCTGGGCCTGGGCGGATGTGCTGCCGGCGTTTAAACGTCTGGAGCGGGACCTGGATTTTCCCCATGCGCCGTATCACGGGGACAGTGGGCCCATTACCATCCGCCGCTATCCGGACAGCGAAATGCTGCCCCAGCACCTGGCCTTTATTGAAGCGGCCCGGGATTTCGACTACCCCTATTGCGCGGATGCCAACGATCCGGATGGCTGGGGCGCCGGCCCCCATCCCATGAACAAGCTGGCGCGGCTGCGGATATCCGCGGCGGTCGGCTACCTGGCGCCGGCGCGGCTGCGCTCCAATCTGCACATTCTGCCCGACCGGGAAGTACAGCGGTTGCTGCTGCAGGGGCGCCGGTGTGTGGGCGTAGAATGCCGCCATCAGGGGCAAAACCAGACGCTGAGGGCGCGTCTGGTGGTACTTGCGGCGGGCGCGCTGATGACGCCGGTGGTACTGTTGCGCAGCGGCATTGGCGCCGCCGCGGAAGTGGCGGCGCTGGGCGTGGAGCTGGCCGCGGATGTTCCGGGCGTGGGCAAAAACCTGTCCGATCATCCGGCGCTGGCGGTGGTGTGTGAAGTCCGCGACCCTAAGCTGATCGACTTTGACGCGCCCATTATCCAGAGCATCCTGCGCTATACCGCGCCGGGGTCGGACAAACGCAACGATCTGCAGATTGAACAGATCAGTTTTGCCGGCCGCCCCGGCGGGCCGCCGAGTTTCCTGATTGCGCCGGTGCTGGAGTACCAGTACGGACGCGGACAGTTGACCCTGGACAGCGTTAACTCTGCGCCGCGGGTTGCCAACCGTTTCTGCGAAGACCAGCGCGACTGTGACAGGCTGGCCGGATGTGTGTTGGACACGCTGCGGTTCACCCGTGAAGGTCCGCTGGCGGAGATGGTGGCGGCGGTTACCTTTCCGGACCCGGCCCGGGGCGGCAGCCTGGAAGATATCAAGATGTTGTGCCGCAAGTATGCCGGCAGCGGCTATCATCCCTGCGGTACCGCTAAAATGGGCCCGGTGGAAGACAGCACAGCGGTGGTGGATGCGCGCGGCCGCATGCACGGGCTGGAACAACTGGTGGTGGCGGACGCTTCCATCATGCCTTTTGTGCCGCGCGCCAACACTAACCTGACCTGCTTTATGATTGGGGAGCAGGTGGGTGAATGGCTGCGCACGCAACCGGCGGACTACGGGCTTTAATATGCATGACCTGGTGATCAGAAATGTTGAGATTCTCGACGGCACGGGGGCTGAGCCCTTTGCCGCGGAAGTCGCCGTGGAGGATGGTCAAATTGTCCAGGTGGGCGACGTGGCTGCCGGCCGCCGGGAACTGGACGGCGGCGGCGCGGTGCTGGCGCCCGGTTTTATCGATACCCATGCCCACGACGACGGTGCGTTTTTCCGCCATCCGGGCATGGAATTCAAGTTGGCGCAGGGGGTCACCACGGTAGTCAGCGGGAATTGCGGTTTCAGCGCCATCCCCGCTGACCCGGAGCAGGACTCAGTGGCTGCCAGCGGCGGTATTCTGGCCGGCCTGGAAGGCCGGTTTACCGACCTGGACGGCTATTTCGAGGCGGTGGCGGCGCGCGCTCCGGCCATCAACAATATGATGCTGGTTGGCCACAATACTGTGAGATCGCTTGTTATGGGGGATGCCCGGCGGCAACCCAGCGGCACCGAGCTTGCGGCCATGCGCGGCCACGTACGGCGGGCCATGGAGCAGGGCGCAGCAGGTTTCTCCAGCGGCTTGATTTACCGGCCGGGCCGTTACAGCGAGACCGATGAGGTGGTGGAGCTGGCCCGCGAAGCGGCGGCGTTTGAGGCGCTGTATACCACCCATATGCGCAACGAAGGAGACCGCCTGTTGGAAGCGGTGGACGAGGCCCTGCTGATCGGCCGCGAGAGTGGTGCGCATCTGCACATTTCCCACCATAAGGCGGCCGGCAGAGGCAACTGGGGCAAAGTGGCGGATTCCCTGGCTAAGGTGGATGCGGCGCTGCGGGCCGGCCAGCCGGTAACCCTGGATGTGTACCCCTACACCGCCGGCAGCGGCCGCATGATTGAATATTTTAATCTCGACAATCCCAATGAGGAGCTGGCGGAAGTGATCCGCATTGCCTCCTGTCCGGCGTTCCGTGAATTTGAAGGCCGCATGCTGGTGGATATCGCCGGCGAGCAGGGTTGGGGGCTGGCGGACGCGGTGCGGCATATCCTTACCGCGGACAAGGGTGACCGCACCATCTGTATACACTTTATTATCGACGAAGCGGATATCGAGACCAACCTGGCTTACCGGGACATGATGGTGGGTTCGGACGGTATTCCCGATCTGCGCGGGCGCCCGCATCCGCGCCTGTTCGGCACCTTTCCGCGTGTGTTGGGGCGTTATGTGCGCGAGCGCCGGGTGCTGTCGCTGACGGAGGCGGTACGGCGCATGACCTCAGTGGCTGCGCGCACTTTCGGCATGCAGCGGCGGGGTGAAATCAAGCCCGGTTATTTTGCCGACCTGGTGTTGTTCCGCCCCGCTGAGGTGATTGACGAAGCCACTTACGACGACCCCAAGCGCGAACCCACCGGCATCGATGCGGTGCTTGTTAACGGTGAAATTGCTTACCGCCAGGGCCGCCATACCGGCGCCGGCAGCGGCCGCATGCTGCGGTTCCGGCGTTGATCCCCTGACATTGGTAAACACGGCGGCGTTGCCGCAAACTGCACAATTTTTGAGGTAATTCATGAGTTTTCTAAAACAGCAACGGGCCGGCCACGTGCTGGTGTTGACGATGTCCAGCCCGGAAACCCGTAATGCTCTGACCGGGGATGAACAGTTTGCGGACTTCGAGCAGGTCTGCGCCCAGGTGAACGATGACAAAAGTGTGCGCGTGTGTGTGCTCACCGGTGAAGGCAGCGCCTTCTGCGCCGGCGGCAATGTCAAAGACATGCGCGACCGCACCGGGCTGTTCTCGGGTGATCCCTTTGATCAGGCCGATGCCTACCGCAAGGGTATTCAGCGTATCCCGCGCGCCATTTACGCCCTCAATGTACCCATCATCGCCGCGGTTAACGGCCCGGCGGTGGGTGCCGGATGTGATCTGGCCACCATGTGTGATATCCGCATCGGCAGCAACCGAGCCATGTTTGCCGAGAGTTTTGTCAAACTGGGCATCATTCCCGGCGACGGCGGCGCGTGGTTTCTGCCGCGCGCGGTAGGTTACTCCAACGCCTGCAAAATGGCGTTCAGCGGCGAGCCGGTGGCTGCGGAGGAGGCGTTGCGCACCGGTTTGATCTCGGAGCTTGTGGCTGAAGAGGAACTGCTGGACAGGGCCCTGGAACTGGCGCAGAGCATTGCCGCCAACCCGCCCCACGCGGTGCGCCTGACTAAACAGCTGATGCGCGCCAGCCAGAATGCCTCGCTGGATGAACTGCTGGACAAATCCGCCGCTTTCCAGGCGGTCTGTCACGCGGAACCGGACCACGCGGAGGCGGTGGCGGCGTTTTTTGAAAAGCGCCCGGGCAAATACCGGGAAAGTTAGGGCTGCGCGCTCCGCCTGCGCTAGCGGGTGCCCTGGCCGTCGTCTATTTTGACGCAGGTGCCGGTCACCGCTTCTGAAGCCGGTGAGACAAAATAAAGCAGGGTGCTGTCCATTTGCGCCGGGTCGCAGATGCGCTTGCGTGGAAAGTGCTGGCTGATATCACCCATGCGTTCCAGCATGCCGTCCATCATTTCCGAGGCGAAAGCCCCCGGCGCTATGGCGTTGACATTGATGTTAAAGCGCGCCCACTCCACGGCCAGCGCCTCGGTCATGCGCACGATGCCGGCCTTGGTGATGGAATACAACGCAGCCCCCTGGCCGGAGTAGTTAAACGCGCCGATGGAAGAGATATTGACCATGCGCCCCGGCAGTTCCGCAGCGATCAGGCGCCGCGCCACCTCGCAGGACAATACGTAGGGGCCGCGCAGATTGGTGTCGAATACATCGTCGATCAACTGGTTGGACATCTTGTGGGCGCGCTGGGCATCGGGAATGCCGGCATTGTTGACCAGGATGGTTACCGTGCCCAGCGCCTTTTCCGCCTGATCAACACACTCCACAATTGAGTTGTTGTCGCGCATATCCAGCACAATGGGTTCAACGGTGCCGCCGCTGCCCCTGATCTCCTCCGCCAGCGCCTCCAATCGTTCCCGGCGGCGGCCGCTGATGGCTACTTTTGCGCCGCAACTGGCCAGCACCTGGGCAAAACGCTTACCCAATCCCGAGGTGGTGCCGGTGACCAGCGCCACCTGGCCGGTCAGATCGGTGGATACGTTTGGAAGCGGGAAGTCGGTCATCTGTTTTACCTGCGGTTCAAAGTTTGAAAAAATGGGAGTTTAACAGCTTGAAGAGCAGGGGCCATGGGCGTTGCAGCAGAAGGGTTATCCGCCGCGCAGATAGAGACCTATTTTCAGCAGGGTTATCTGGTGCTGGAGGGTTTGGTTCCCGCGGCAAGCCTTGCCGCGTATGACAGGCGTTTTGCTGATCTGGTCAACGGTGACGCGGAGCTGGCGCCGGATATGAAAATCATGCAGGACGTCATGGTGGTCAAAGGCGCGGTGACGCCGGCCAGCCCGATACACGCGGTCAACAAATTGCTGTGCCTGGAAAACGATCCGCAGTTGTTTGCATTTGCCAGCGAGCCGGCCCTGGTCGCCGCGGTGCAAAGCCTGCTGGGAGTGGAGATTTACACCCTTTCCTCCAACATTTTTAATAAACCGCCCGGAGTTGATGGGCGTCATCCCATGCATCAGGATCTGCGCTATTTCAGGCTGCGGCCGGCGGAGAAGATTGTCGGTGTGTGGACCGCTATGTTAGAAGCCAACCGCCGTAACGGCTGCCTGTCGGTGCTGCCGGGCAGCCACCGCCAGGGCCTGCTGGAGCATGGCAGCCCGGACTGGGATTACGTCAATCATGGCTTTTACGGCATCAACGGGGTGGATCTGGACAACCGGGTGCATGTAGAGCTGCAGCCCGGGGATACGCTCTTATTTCACCCGCTGCTGGTGCACGGCTCCGGTACCAACAAGAGTGACGCCTTCCGGCGCGCGATATCGGTACATTATGCGGCGGCAGACTGCGAATCGGACCGCGCGGGCTGGCAACGCCGCGGCCTCACCCGGCGCATCGCCTGACGGCCCCTCAGTCCAACCATTTGATGGCGCGGATCAGTTCGCTGTCAAAACCTGATTGGTCGTACAAAGCCCGGGCGCGGCTGTTGGCGGCAAAAACATGCAGGCTCAATGATTGCGCGCGATGGTCTCTGGCCAGGGTTTCCGCGTGTTTCAGCAGCACCCGGCCCAGGCCGCGCCCGCGCGCCGCGGGTGATACCACTATGGCTTCAAGGTGGGCGCTGGGGGTATGGCTGAGCAGTTCCTCGCGCAGTGTGACCAGGGTTACACCCAGGGGTTGATCGTCTGCGTCCACCGCCACGTGACAGTAACTGTCCGCAACCTCACCGGCCAGCACGGCTCGGGCCAGCGCCGCATCCCCGGCCCACAGGTCCCGCGGGTCGCGCCGCGGCGGCACGTCAAAATCCGCGAGCTGAGGTAACAAGGCCAGGATAGCGTCCAGATCGCGCGCCGCCGCGGGCCGGATAACCGGCTTGGTGTCAGCGCCGGCGGCAGGCTTGTTGCGGCTTTTGGATGAACCGTCAGTCATGGTATAAGCATAGCCCAATGCGCTGGTAAAACACCAAATAGCCCGCGCGAGCACCAATAAGAATTTATCATCCGGGCATCACAGGTTTGAATCATCAGCGCGACAAGTTCAGCGAACCGACCGCCGTGAGCATTGTGGTGGCCAACATGATCGGCACCGGCGTATTCACCAGTCTGGGATTTCAATTGCTGGACATTCAATCCGCGCCGGTGATCCTGCTGCTGTGGGCGGTCGGCGGGCTGCTGGCGCTGTGCGGGGCCCTTTGTTATGCGGAACTCGGGGCGACGCTGCCGAGGTCCGGCGGTGAATACAATTTTCTGTCGGAAATCTATCATCCCGCGGCCGGGTTTATCTCCGGCTGGATTTCCACCACCATCGGTTTTGCCGCGCCGACAGCGCTGGCGGCCATTACCTCAGCCACTTACCTGAGCGCGGTATGGCCGGGCGTGCCCACCACCCTGGCGGCGGTGTTGCTGGTCACTGTGGTAGGCGCGGCTCACCTCGGTAGCCGCAGCGGCAGCGCCCGTTTCCAGTTGTTTTTTACCGCGCTGAAGCTGCTGTTGATTCTCGCCTTTGTGGTGCTCGCCTGGTGGCAGGCGCCCAACCTGCAGCCGGTGGAATGGATGTTCAGCAGCGGCGATTTGGGCTTGATCGCCAGCGGCGGATTTGCCATTGCGCTGATCTATGTGAACTACGCCTATACCGGCTGGAACGCAGCCACCTATCTGGCCGGGGAGCTGCAGGATGCCAACCGCACTCTGCCGCGGGTGTTGCTGGCGGGTACCGGCATTGTCATGGCGGTATACGTGCTGTTGCATGTGATGTTTCTCAGCGTGGCGCCCATGGAGGCCATGGCCGGTGAACTGGAGATCGGTTATGTGGTGGCGGATTTTGCTTTCGGCGACGCCGGCGCCGGAGCGGTGGGTCTGATGCTGGCGCTGTTGCTGGTGTCCACGGTCAGCGCCATGGTGCTGGCGGGTCCCAGGGCATTACAGGTCATTGGTCAGGACTTTCCCATGCTGGGCGTGCTGGCGCGGGAAAACCGCCACGGCGTGCCCTGGGTGGCCATTGCGTTCCAGACCGGCGTAACCCTGTTGTTGGTTGTGTCGTCGACTTTTGACGCCATTCTGGTGTTTGCCAGCTTTACCCTTGCCTTTAACACCCTGTTGGCGGTGGCCGGGGTGGCGGTGCTGCGTTACCGGCGGCCGGAGCTGGCCAGGCCCTTTGCCGTGCCCTGGTACCCGTGGCCGCTGCTGATCTATGCCGGCATCACGTTCTGGACGCTGGCGTTTGTATTGTGGGAGCGGCCCCAGGAAGCGGGGGTGGGTATTGTGCTGATCCTGGCCGGCTGGTTGTTCTACCGGTTTGCACGCGCTAGGGTAGGTTGAATTTGAAATTGCATAACCGGCCTGCTGAACGGCCTCAAGGGAGATCATCATGACCGACGAGTTGTTGGAAACTTTTGCTGACGGGGTTGCCACCCTGACCATGAACAGGCCCCAGGCCCGCAATGCCATGAGCGGTGAGATGATGACTGCCATGCACGAAGCTCTGCCGCGGCTGGCGGCTGATCACAATGTCCGCTGCGTGGTGCTGACCGGGGCCGGCGGTGCCTTCTGCGCCGGCGGGGATGTTAAGGGTTTTGCCTCTCAGGCGGGCAGCGGTGACGGCGGCGGTCAAAGCCGTGGCTTTGACCTGGAGGGGCGCGCCCACGGCCTGCGTGCCGGCATGGAGCTGTCCCGGCTTCTGCACGAGATGCCTAAGCCGACCCTGGCGGCCATTCCCGGGCCGGCGGCCGGCGCCGGGTTCTCGCTGGCGCTGGCTTGTGATCTGAGAATTGCCCTGGACACCGCCAAACTCACCACCGCATTTTCCAGAGTGGGTTTGTCCGGGGACTACGGCGGCTCTTTTTTCCTGCCCTACATCGTCGGCCAGGCCAAAGCACGGGAGCTGTACTTTTCCGCCAAGGTGCTGAGCGGACAGGAAGCGGGTGAAATAGGCCTGGTCAGCAGGGTGGCGGGGGCTGAAGAATTTGAGCAGGCGGTGGCGGAATTTGCCGCTGAGCTGGCGGCGTTGCCGACGGTGGCGGTGGGCTATATGAAAAAGAACCTCAACGCCGCATACGGTGGTTCCCTCAGCGATACCTTCGACCGGGAAGCCCTGCATATGATCCGCTGTTTCATGACCGACGATCACAAAGGCGCGGCGCTGGCATTTGTGGAAAAGCGCGCGCCGGAGTTTAACGGGCGCTGAACCTTGGTCACCAGCTTCTGGAGTTCGCGCTTCGGCTTTCTGATGGCCTCCATCGGCTTTGCCGTGGGCCTGGGCAACATCTGGCGGTTTCCATATGTCACCGGGGAAAATGGCGGTTCGGCGTTTGTTCTGGTCTACCTGTTGTGCGCATTCGGCATTGGCGTGCCGATCCTTATGGCCGAACTGATGCTCGGCCGCCAGGGCCGCATGACCCCGCCCGCGGCCATGGCCCGGGTCGCGCAGTCCTCGGGTGCAGGCAGCGGCTGGGGCTGGGTTGGCTATCTGAACCTGTTAACCGCTTTTTCCATCCTGATCGCCTACACGGTGGTGGCGGGCTGGGTATTTAATTACCTGTTTGCGGCGGTCGGCGGCGGCTTCAGCGGCACCACCGCGGCGTCTTCCAACGCCGCCTTCACTGATCTGCTGGCCAGCATCCCCGCGTTGCTGGGCTGGACGGCGGTGGCTCTGGGGCTGGCTGCGGCGATCATATATGCCGGAGTGCAGGCCGGGATAGAGCGCGCGGTCACCGTGCTCATGCCGTTGCTGTTTCTGCTGCTGCTGGGATTGGCTGTATTTAACGCATTCAACGGCGGCATGCCGGAAACCCTGGCTTATCTGTTTGCGCCGGATTTCAGCAAACTCAGCCCCGCCATGCTGCTGGCCGCAGTCGGCCAGGCGTTTTTCTCCATCGGCGTGGCGATGGCCGGCATGATGATGTTCGGCGCTTACCTGCCGGAAGAAATTTCGATTTTCCGCAGCGCCATCCTGATTGTTATTGCAGACACCATGGTCGCGCTGCTGGCGGGGCTGGTGATCTTCCCCATGGTGTTCTACAACGGGCTGGACCCGGCCGGCGGCACCGGCTTGATTTTCCAGACTTTGCCGGTGGCATTTGCGCAGATGCCGGGGGGCCAGTGGGTGGCCGCGTTGTTTTTCCTGTTGCTGTCCGTGGCGGCCATAACCTCGGTGGTGGGGCTCTGTGAGCCGCTTGCAGCCTGGCTGAGCGAACGCTTTGCCTGCAGCCGCCACCGGGCTGTGTGGATTCTTGTGGCCGCCGCCATGAGCTGCAGTCTGATCAGCGTACTCGGCTACAACGTCTGGTCCGGCGTGCAGGTATTCGGCATGCCGCTCGCGGGGCTCATGGATTTTCTCCCCAACCAGATATTTCTCCCGTTAGGGGGGTTGTTGATCGCCTTGTTCAGCGGCTGGATTGCCGACCGGGCCGCCAGCCGCACCGCGCTGGGATTGTCCGGCGGCGGCTTTGCGCTGTGGCACAACCTGGTGCGGTTCATTGTTGTACCGGCGGTGTTTTTCATCCTGCTCACCGGTATGTGGGATTAGAACCTTGCAGTTGAGCTACCGCGGCAGCGTCAACCGCTGGGAATGTGACGAAAACGATCATCTCAATGTGCGTTATTTTCTGGAGAAACACTGGCAGACCCTGACCGGCGGCCTGGCGGCTGCCGGCGTAACCTGTGAAAACCTGTCAGCCTTTATCCAATTTCAGCACATCAGGTTTCTGCGGGAGTGCCGCATTGCGGCGCCGCTGAGCGGTTATTGGGGGGTAGTTGCCGCTGGTGACGGATGGGTTGAGGTGCTTACCGAACTGCGCAGCGGCTTGCAGGAGGAGGCCTGCTGTTGCTGCATTCACCGCATTCTTGAACCCGCCGTAGCAGCCGGGCTGCAGACTGTGACCGATGAATTACCCGCCCACGCGGCACCCCGCGGGGTTGAGGCTGCGGACCTGGCGTATGCCCGGCTGCCGCTGGGGGAAGTGGCGGAATATGGTTTCCAGCCCATCGGCATGGGTGTCATTCAGGCCGCGGAAGTGGAGGCGGACGGGATGATGTGCATGCACCATTACATGGGCCGTCTGTCGGATTCCATGCCCCACCTGTGGGGAACGCTGCATGATGGCGAACAACGCCTGCTGCAGGGTGAGGGCGGCGCCGTGCTGGAGTACCGGCTGC
>JANQOA010000295.1 GCA_028279305.1 Pseudomonadales bacterium | reverse complement strand
TGCAGATCCGCGGTATCGGCGAGCGCGGCCAGTTCGACGAACCGTTAAACGCGTCCGTCGGTCTGATTATCGACGGTGTTGATTTGAGCGGCATCGGCGCGGCCGCAACCCTGTTTGACGTGCAGCAGGTGGAGATTCTGCGCGGCCCCCAGGGCACCCTCTACGGCGCCAACGCCCTGGCCGGCTTAATTAATATTGTCACCCCCAGCCCCAGTGATGAATTCACCTCCAGCGTGCGGCTGGATGCCGGGGACTATGGGGCGTTCGGTGCCGGTGCGGTGGTGTCCGGGCCGCTGGGTGACAGCGCCGGTTACCGCATCAGCGCCCAGCGTTACCGAGACGATGGTTTTATCGACAACGATTTCAGCGGCCGGGAAAACACGGACAACCAGGATGAGCGCACCGTGCGCGCCAAACTGGTGTGGCACGCGGGGGTCACGGATTGGAAGCTGAGCCTCGGCTATATCGACGTGGATAACGGCTACGATGCTTTTTCCCTGGACAATAACCGCACCACTTTATCCGATGAACCCGGCTTTGACCGTCAGGAGACGGCTTTCGGCGCTTTGAGCATGAACTGGGATGTATCCGCGGCGCTGACGTTTGAAGGCTCCGTGGCACATGCTGACAGTGATATCGATTACGGTTACGACGAAGATTGGACCTTCACCGGCTTTGATCCCATCGGCTATACCTCCACCGACCGCTACATCCGCGACCGGCAGACCACCACCCTGGAAGGCCGGGTCCTGTCCAAACCCGGCGCCGGGCTGTTTAACGGCAATTGGGATTGGGTGGCCGGGGTTTATGCCCTGGACCAGGAAGTTGATCTGCAGCGCCGCTACACATTTCTCGCCGCGCCGTTTGCCAGCGAGTTTGAGATTGAGCGCCGCGCCTTGTATGCGGAAGTGTCCGCGCCGCTGGCGGCGGGCTTGCGGCTGACAATTGGCGCGCGCTGGGAGCGCCATGAAGCGGAGTATGCGGACAGTACGGCTGTGGATCTGGACCCGGACAACAATTTATTTGGCGGGCGGGTGCTGCTGGAATGGGAAATGGACCGGGGCGGCCTGTTGTATGCGGGGGTCACCCGCGGTTACAACGCCGGCGGCTTTAATACCGACGGCACGCTGCCGGCGGACCTGATCGAATATGATGACGAGACTCTGTTGAATACCGAGCTGGGTTACAAGGCGCGGCTGTGGGACGGGCGCCTGAACCTGCGGGCGGCGCTGTTTTACATGCAGCGGGATGACATCCAGATTGCCACCTCGGTAACCCGTGCCACCACCGCTGATCCCAACGGTCCGGTGGAGTTTATACAATTCCGCGGCAATGCCACGGAAGGGTTTAACCGCGGCCTGGAACTGGAAACGGATCTGCAGGTGACCGACCAGTTACGCCTGTTTGCCAACGCCGGCTGGCTGGATACGGAATACGATAGTTTTGTTAACGGCGAAGGGCTGGTGCAACCCTCCCGGGAGCAGGCCCAGGCGCCCAGCTATCAGTTTTTTGCCGGCGGCGACTATGCGCTGACGGAGCGCCTGAGCTTGCGGCTGGAACTGGAGGGCCGCGACGAGTACTTCTTCTCCGACAGTCACGGCCTGCAATCCGACGCTTATGAGCTGGTGAATGCCAGCCTCACCTACCGCACGGACCATTGGCAGGTGCGGCTGTGGGGGCGCAACCTGGGTGACGAAGACTACTTTGTGCGCGGTTTTTTCTTCGGCAACGACCCGCGGGACTTTTACACGGACCGGGGCTTCACCCAACTGGGTGAGCCGCGTCAGTTCGGCCTGTCTTTTCAGGCTGATCTGTAACCGCTAACGGTATCGATCAGGGGTTGCGTTCCTGGTTGATCAGGTGGTCAGCCACTTGCAGCGCGCGTTTCTGCCCGCCGTTCATGTTGACTACGTATCTGTCGTTGATCACCAGGCTTGGCGTGGATGAAATCTGAAAGTTGCGCTGGCTGCGCTCGGCGCGCTGCATGGCGCGCCGTACCGCGGAAGAGTTGAACTGTTTGAGAAATTCTTCCGCGCTGATGCCGCGCCCGTCTACATAATCGGCAACCATCTCCGGCGTGAGAAACTGCCGGTTGGCATCGTGGATGGCGCGGAAGATGCGGTTGTGGTTCTGCTCCAGGGCGTCAGCCGCCTGCAGGGTCAGGTACGTCTGCGCCAGCAGCGCCCAGATGGGTGAGAAGTTGGCGGGCTGGCGGCTGACCTGCACATCGTCCGGCAGATCTTCGGCCCACGCGTCCAATACCGGGTCGAAGGTTTTGCAGTGCACGCAGGCGTAGTTGAAATACTCCACCACTTTGATGGGGGCATCGGGGTTGCGCGGACGGGGGTTTTCCACCTCACGGTAATCGCGCTGGGGCTGAATGTCGTCAGGCTGGCCGCCGCCGGTGCTTAGATAGGTGTGGAAGCCCAGGATACTCACCACCACCAGCGTGACAAAAGCAATGATGGTATTGCGCGCCATGATGACCTTTTTGTCTTTTTTTGCCATGTTGAACTGCTGTGCCTTGGGAGCGGTCTAGTGTAATGTGCGCCGCTGGATTTAACACGCCCGTGAGTCTCTGATGCCCGACAGCCCTGCGGAAACTTATCAACTGTTCAAAACCGACATGTGCGGTTTCTGTTACCGGGTGCGCATGTTTCTGGACGAACACGGCATCGAGGTCCCGCTGCGGGACGTCAATACGGATAGGGCTGCGTTCCGCGAGCTGTTGGACAATACCCGCCGCACCACGGTGCCTTGCCTGCGCATTCAACGGGGCGCGGAAGTTGAGTGGATGTTTGAATCCATGGACATCATCCGTTACCTGGCGCAGCGCCACGGCCTGCAAGCCTAGCCGCGGTAGCCATCCGGGGGTTGACCCGGGTGCATTTCATGCGCACACTCCCGCGCATGTTAAATCAGCCTCACAGAGCAGACGTCAGCGCGTGCCAGCGCCGCGCAGCGGCACCCCATGGGTGGCCGTTGACTCGTTCGTGAACTGATTCAACTAGGAGCCGCCCAATTTTCCCGGGCGGCCCTAGGCTTCGTGGCGTCGCCCATATCCCTAGCAAGGAGATGTCATGAATGCTTTTTCTTCCCTGATGGAAATTACCCCCCGGCCGAGCCAGGTAATGGCGCGTGGTGCCGGCAGCTATCTGTGGGATGAATCCGGACGCCGGTACCTGGATTTTATCCAGGGCTGGGCGGTGAACAGCCTCGGCCACTGTCCGGCGGAAATCACCCGGGTGCTGGCGGCCCAGGGCAGCACCCTGATCACCCCCAGCCCAGCGCTGCACAACCGTCCGCAGCTTGAACTGGCCGCTGAGCTGGTGCGCCTGTCCGGCATGCAGCAGGTGCACTTCTCCAATTCCGGCGCGGAAGCCAACGAAGTGGCGATAAAACTGGCGCGCAAATGGGGCCGCCTGCACCGGCAGGGTGCCTACCGCATTGTCACCACCCACAACGCTTTCCACGGCCGCACCCTGGCCACCATGGCGGCCAGCGGCAAACCCGGCTGGGAGGCGCTGTTTCCGCCCAGTCCTGACGGTTTTAGCAAGGTGCCTTTCGGCGATGTTGAAGCCATGGCAGCGGCGGTGGATGAGCGGACCGTTGCCCTGATGGTGGAACCCATCCAGGGGGAAGCGGGAGTAGTGGTGCCGCCGGCCGGTTATCTGCAACAGCTTCGCCGGCTGGCGGATGACCACGGTCTGTTGCTGATTTTTGATGAAATCCAGACCGGCGTGGGGCGCACGGGCAGCATTTTTCATTGGCAGCAATCCGCTGTGCAGCCGGACGTTATGACCCTGGGCAAGGGTCTGGGCGCCGGCCTGCCATTATCCGCCACCCTGGCCAATGGGCGTGCCTGCTGTTTTGAATTCGGCGACCAGGGGGGTACCTACAACGGTAACCCGCTGACCACCGCAGTGGGCCGCGCGGTCCTTAAGGTGGTGTGTCAGCCGGACTTTCTGCACGCCGTGCAGCAGCGTGAACAGCAGCTTGTTGCAGGCTTGCGGGCTTTGCAGGCGCAGCCGGACACGGGCATCAAGCAGATCCGCGGCAGCGGCCTGTTGTATGCCGCGGTACTGGACGGCAACCGCGCGGAGCAGGTGGTGCGGACCGCGTTTGCAGAAGGGTTACTGGTGAACGCCGCGCGCCCGGACGTGGTGCGGCTGATGCCGTCGCTGCGGGTGAGCGCGGCTGAAATCGAGCAGTTTCTGGAAATTTTTGCCGGTTGTGCGGGCGCGCGCTAGTTGGAGCTGCGCCACAGGCGCGGCGGCACAAATGAACCCTGCCAGATGCCTTTGCGCAGGGTTTGTGCCTCCACCTGCTCCTCATTATAGGTGTCAGCGCCGGCGCCGATACCAATCGCATGGCCGTTGACCACCATCAGCCGGGACAGGTTGTTATAGCGGTAACCGCGCAGGAACTCCTGGCGCCTGGCGGGCGGCGGCTCTTCGCCGAGCAGTTCACACAGGGCCAGTACCCGGCGTACGTTAATGCCGACAATGGGCATGCAGATCACCTGTTGCTGCTGCACCAGTTCCTGCAGCGCCTGGGTGGCGCGGCTGCCGCAGGGATAGTCCTGCCCAAGCTGGTTCTGGCAGATCTGATCCCGCTCCACCGCGTCGATGCCGAACAGGCTGACTTCAATACCCTTCATGAACAGCGTTTCACCGTCGATGGCATTGGCGTAGGCCGGGCCCAGCAGATCGTCGTCCTGATCCGTCATGGCGGCAAATTGTTCAAACTCGTTAATGCCGAAAGTCAGCACCATGACCAGGCCGGCCATCACCATGCGCTGCCAGCCCATCTGAAAATTTATGCCGTGCAGAGTGCTGAGAATGGCCCGCAGGGGCGGCGCGATGGAGCGCACGCCGAAGATAATGACGCCGACAAATGCAATGGCGTAAACACCCATCAGGACCGGATCAAATTCGGAAAAGCTGGCGCTCTGCTGCACCACCCCGGCCCACACCAGGGCAATTGCATTGCCGAAGAATACCGACCAGATAAACACAAAAACGCTGACCCCGGATATGGGTGACCAGGGATTGTTGTTGCTCTCGTCGAATACATGCAGCACCGGTGGATTAAGGTGGAACAGGTCCCTGACCATGGAGAAAGACAGTGTGGTTGTACCCAGCACATAAGACAGCATCTGCAGGCGGTTGGAGACCAGCCAGAAGGCGAACACCGCAAACGACAGGCTGGCCAGCGGCAGAATGGCCTTGGGTACCTTGTACTCGCCGAGGAACAGATAGTCCGTATAGGTGTTGTCTTCCAGTTGTGCCAGCCCGGCAAAGAAGATCGACAGAAAAAAGCCCAGAAAACACAGCCAGAAGATGGTCGACAGCGCGTCGATAGACCTCACCAGGCTGGCCGCCTGCACGGACAGCGGGTTCAACTGCGGGTTGACCGGTTGTGTTGCAGCCGCTTCGGGGGGCTGCGGGCTCATGGGTGCGTCGCTTATTTTAGGCTGCTCCTGATGATGCGGGGGATGTTACCATTTCTGTCTGAATACATTTAATGAAAGGTAACGTACCTATGAAATTAGGACTGATTTCCGGCTATTCCGGGCGCAAAATGAGTATACCCATCGAGGCCATAAAGCAGGCGGAAGCCATGGGTTACGAGTCGATCTGGACCGCGGAGGCATACGGCTCTGACGCGGTCACGCCGGCGGCCTGGATTCTCGCCCAGACCACCAAGATGAAGGTGGGCACCGCCATCATGCAAATGCCGGCCCGCACCCCGGCCATGACCGCCATGACGGCCATGAGCCTGGCGGAATTGTCAGGCGGCCGCTTTATTGTCGGCCTCGGCGCTTCCGGCCCGCAGGTGGTGGAAGGCTGGCACGGGGTGCCCTACGGCAAGCCGGTAACCCGGCTGAAAGAATACGTGCAGATCATGAAGCAGATTTTTGCCCGCCAGGGGCCGGCTACCTTTGACGGTGCCATGTATCAGCTGCCTTATGCAGGCCCGGGGGCCACCGGCCTGGGCAAGCCGCTGAAGAGTATCCTGCATTGTGAAGAAGACATTCCCATATATGCAGCCACCATCACCCCGGCCGGCGTGTCCGCGGCTGCGGAAGTGGCTGACGGTTTCTTCCCGGTGTGGATGGATCCGCAGCAATACGACGTATTTGCCGAGCCGATCCAGAAAGGGTTTGACGCGGCCGGGGATAAGGATCTGACCCAGTTTGACATTGCGCCTTTTGTCACCGTGGTGATGGGTGATGATCTGGAGCAGTGCATGATGCCCATTCGCGGCAGCATGGCGTTATACATCGGCGGCATGGGTGCGCGGGACAAAAACTTCTACAACAACTACGCTAAGCGCCTCGGTTTTGAAGATGCGGCGGTGAAGATCCAGGATCTGTTCCTGGCGGGCAAAAAGGACGAAGCCATGGCGGCGGTGCCGGCTGAGCTGATAGACGCCTGCCACCTGGTGGGTCCGGCGGAGCGCATCAAGGAGCGCCTGCAGCGTTGGAAGCAGGCCGGCAGCCAGGGTCACGTGTCCAGCATGCTGCTGGGCTGTCAGCAGCCTGAAGCGCTGGAGGTGATTGCCGGCGAAATGCTCTAGCGGCCCTTTTCTTCAGCGGCCCTTCTATTCAGCGGCCCAGTTCCAGCGGCCTGCACGCCGGCGGGCCTCACTCCCGCGTTTTTGCCAGCAGCTGGCAGGCGCGCTGGGAGCGGCTGCGGCAATGGTCTTTATATTCCAGGGCTTTGGCGGAGCTGGCATTGCCGTCAAGCCCGCGCTTGTAGACGCCCTGGATGATGGCTGCTGAACGGAACATGTTGTAAATCAGGTAAAACGGCCAGTTGTCGATGGCTTCCCGGCCCGCGTGTTTGCAGTAGTGGGCAACAAATTCCTCCTCCGTGGGGATGCCGAGGGCGGCAAAGTCCGCCCCGGCCAGCCCTTCATCTTCGTAAGACTCACCGTGGTATTCCTGGCATAGATAACCCAGGTCAGCCAGGCCGTCACCCAGGGTGGACAGCTCCCAGTCCAGCACCGCCACAATGCGCGGCTCGGTGGGGTGGATCAGGACGTTACCCAACCGGTAGTCGCCGTGCACGATAACGGTATCAGTCTGTTGCGGAATGTGACCCGGCAGCCAGTCCAACAGCGTATCCATGTCGTCAAGCTGTTCGGTTCTGGAGGCGATATATTGTTTTGACCAGCGCCCGATCTGGCGCTCGTAGTAATTGCCGGGGCGGCCGAAGGTGCCCAGACCCACCGCTTCCGGGTCGACGTTGTGCAGCAGGGCCATGACCCGCGCCAGGTCCAGGTAGATGGCGTTGCGCTCCGCCGGGGTCAGGCTCGGCAGGCGGGTTTCGGTGAACAGCCGCCCTTCAACCATCTGCATGACGTAGAACTTGGTGCCGATCACCGCCGGGTCTTCACACAGGCAGTACATTTTGGGTACAGGTACGTCAGTGTCCCACAGCGCGTGCATGACCCGGTACTCCCGGTCCACCTGATGGGCGGATGGCAGCAGTTCCCCCGGCGGCTGTTTGCGCATGACATAGGTCTGCTTCGGGGTCAGCAGCTGAAAGGTAGGATTCGACTGTCCGCCTTCAAATTGTTTAACCGTCAAAGGCCCGGCAAAACCCTCAACATTTTCCGTCAGGTAGGCGGCTAGCGCCTGTTCGTCGAATTTGTGTGCCTCGCGGACGGCAATAATCTCAACGTCGCTCATGGTTCCCCTCAAAGTGTGCCCGCCGGGCAGGATCATTGTGGGCGTAAGCATACGGGTTGATCTGTGGCAGGGCAAAATGCGACTCTATGTTGCTATTACAATAAATTTCCAAGAAGGGGGATAACATGGCATTGCCCAAGCGCATTGCGGTCACGCTACCGGCCGGGCCGAACATTCAGGACACCATCCAGCGGCTCAAGTGGGCGGAGGACAACGGTATTCCGGATGCCTGGTTTGCCGATTCCGGCGCGCCGGACACCCTGACCCAGATTGCCGCGGTGGGCAGCCATACGTCCAACATTCGGATCGGTGTTGCGGTGACGCCGGTGTACACCCGCTCACCGTCCGTGCTGGCGGCGTCCGCCAATGTCATCAGCCAGGTGATACCCGGGCGTTTTGTCATGGGACTGGGTTCTTCCAGCCAGACCATCATGGGCCAGTGGAACGGTATTCCGCTGGACAAACCCCTGACCCGGGTGAAAGAAACCGCGCAGCTGGTGCGCACCATGCTCACCGGCGAAAAAACGGATTTTCAAGGTGAGACGTTGTACAGCCGCGGCTACCGCCAGCCGCCGATGGAAAACCCGCCGCCGATTTATCTGGCGGCGTTGCGGCCGGGAATGATCGAAATGGCCGCGGAAGTCGGCGACGGCGTCATCTTTAACCTGTGGCCCAAGGGCGCCTTACCAAAAATGATGGAGCATGTTGTAATCGGCGCCCAGCGCGCCGGCAAAGATCCTGCCCAGGTGGAAATTGTCAACCGCGCCATGGTGCTGTGCACCGATGACAAGGAGTACGGACGCAACCTGTTCCGTGCCGCTTTTGGCCCCTACTACGCCACTCCGGTGTACAACAAGTTTCTCGCCTGGGCCGGGTACGCGGACGCCGCGGCCACCATTACCGAAGGCTGGGCGGCCAAAGACCGGGCCAAAACCGGCGGTGCGCTGACGGATGAGATGATCGACGAGATCGGCATCATCGGCAACGAAGAGGAGATTCAGGCGCGTATCCGGGAGGACGCGGAGGGTGGTGTGCATACTCATATCATCGCCCCGCTGGCAGCCTCCAAAGAAGATCTGGAGCGCACTTTTAATGCCTTTACCGCGGCTAACTTTCAGTTTTAGCCGAGCCGGAGCAAACAGTGGATTATCAGAAAATAATTGTTGATGAACCTGTCCCCCAGGTGCAGCGGATTACCCTGAACCGGCCGGAAAAAAGGAACCCGTTGTCCAACGAGTTACGCACCGAGTTGTTTCATGCGCTGGAGGCCGGCGACCGCGATGACAATGTGCGGGTAACCATCATTCGCGGCGCGGGCCCCTGTTTCAGCGCCGGCTATGACCTGCAGTCCAATGTGGCGGAAGGGCAGCCGTTCTACACCGCCGGCGGGCTGGCCAACTGGCCGCGGCATGTGGTGGAAGGGTTTTTCAAGATCTGGGACCTGGCCAAGCCGGTTATTGCCCAGGTGCACGGTTATTGTCTGGCCGGCGGCACGGAGCTGGCCACCGCCTGCGACCTGGTTTACGTGGCGGATGACGCCAGGATCGGCTATCCGGTAGTGCGCTCCATCAGCCCGCCGGACAACCAGTTTTATCCGTGGATAGTGGGCCTGCGCCGGGCCATGGAAATGATGTTGACCGGCGACCACATCAGCGGCAGTGAAGCGGTGGAGTGCGGTTTTGCCAACCGCGCTTTCGCCGCGGCTGAGCTGGAGGAGAATGTTCTGCGTATCGCGCAGCGCGTCGCCATGACCCCGTCGGACCTGCAGCAGATCAACAAGCGTGCGGTGCACCGGCAGATGGATGCCATGGGCATCCGCGCCGGGATTCGCGCCGGCACGGAAATGCAGCAACTCGCCACATTCACCGCCACCACCCAGGCGCATCTGGCGGAAATCCGCAAAGGCCTGACACAGGCGTTAAGCCAGCGCGATGAAGCATACGGGGACTACCGCACCTCGGGTGACGCCAGCGATAAGTAACCATG
>JANQOA010000272.1 GCA_028279305.1 Pseudomonadales bacterium | reverse complement strand
CCGCAAACAGCCCAAAATAGATGAACTGCGCCATAAACAGCCAGGCGGCATACAGCAGCATCATCAGCAGCGACAGTGCAACAATGGGTGCGTAGGACGACGTGTGCACAAATTCAAACGCCTCCCGCCAGTGCAAAGATAAACCCGCCTCCCGGCGCCGGCTCATCTCGAACAACGCCACGCAGACAATCGGGCCAATCAGCGTAAACCCGGCCAACAGCGGAAACGCCAGATAAAACAGGTGTTCCGCGGTCAGCAGCAGTGTTAACAAGACAGCGAACAGTGGGTAGATCAATACCAGAAATACGCCGTAACTGGGTGCGGTATTAAAATCATCGTATCCGGCAAGCAGCGCCTGCCACAGGTCTTTCACGCCAATGCGGCGGACGTCAATGTGCGCCGAGGTGATCTGTACATCCCTGAAAGTTTTGCCTTCAATCATTTTGCTTCCTCCCGGTAAAGAGGTTTCCGGACCGCTATAGCTGGTCCTTTTTGCTGGTCATCGAAGGCAGCCAGGCCACCGGCTACGCCGTTAACCGGCTGCCGTGTCGAACTCGCCCGGCCAGTATAGCACCAGCAGAAATTTGCGTCGTCCCGGCCCGCCGTCCTAGCCGCCGCTTTGCGGCAGCGCAAAAGCCACCAGATAGTCACCGACGCCGCCGACACCACCCCGCGCATCTCCACCGGCGGCAATAACCACAAATTGACGCTCGCGACCCTCACTGCTGACCGTATAGGTCATGGGGGTGGCGTTGCCGGGATGCGGCAAACGGTGGTGCCAGAGTTCATCTCCCGTATCCAGGTCGTACGCGCGGATGGCTTTTTCCGCGGCGCCGGCAATAAATACCAGGCCGCTGGCGGTAATCAGCGGCCCGCCTAATCCCGGCACCCCAACATCAACCGGCAGCCCGGCAAAGTCGCGCAGGCTGCCGTGCGGCCGGCGCCACAACTGTTTGCTGTTGGCAATATCAATCACCATCATTTCCGCCATCGGCAACCCGCTGCATGGGGCGCCTACGTAGGGGTCACGGTACATATGCCGGGCCATCAGATAGTCCACCCCCCGCTGTTGCGCCACTTCCACGTTGTCCGGCAGATCAAAACGCTGCCGCAGTTGCTGCCTGGCCGCGGCACGCTCAGCGTCGCCGGCGGCATCCTCCATGGCCGCCAACAGATCCGCAGCCTGTGCACGGGCAATCAGCCGGGTGCGGAACGGAACCGAATTGGTGTGTACCGCAATTAAGCCCCGCCTGGGATCTACCGCCACCCCGCCCCAGTTAGTGGCGCCCATGTTGCTGGGTAACCCCACCGTCCACTGTTCGGTAATGGGGGTATAAACCGGTCCGATCACGCTTTCTTCATCCATGCCGTTGCACAAGCCCAGCAGGGAACCGCCGTGCTCGTAATTGCGGGACACCTGAAAAGCCGGTGGCGGAAACGGCTGCACCGCGGACAGCTGCGCCTGCAACGGCCCATGCACCGGCACCTGCCGGTATTCCACCGGCACGACCGGCTCGCCGGTTTTGCGGTTCAACACAAACACAAACCCCATCTTGGTGCTCTGAATCACCACCGGCACGGTTTCGCCGTGCAGCTCGATGTCCGCCAGCACCGGTTGCGACGGCACATCAAAGTCCCATAAGTCGTTAATTACGGTATTGAAGTGCCAGACCACTTTGCCGCTGGCAGCGTCTAACGCCACCACCGACGAACCAAAATGATCCAGGTCCGGGTTGGCCGAGCGGTCATAGTCCGGCGACGGATTGCCCGTCGGCAGATATACCAGCCCCAGCTTTGCATCCACCGTCATGGCACTCCATACGTTGGGGGTACCTAGTGCATAACCGGCATCACTGACCGCGCGGGTGGCATAGTCGAAGTCCGGCGGCGCCAGATCAAAAGCCCACAGCAGACCGCCGCTGACCGCGTCAAAACCCCTCACCACCCCGCTGGGGGCTTCCACGCGGCTGCCGTCGCTGATGGCGCTGCCGACCACCACCACGTTGCCCGCCACCGCCGGCGGTGAGGTCACCTGATACTCCCCGGGCCACCAGATCTCCCCAACACCTTTGCTGAGGTCCACCTCGCCGGCGTTGCCGAACTGCGGGCAGCGGGCTCCGCTGCGGCTGTCCAGCGCAATCAGGCGGGCATCATTGGTGGCGGTGAATATGCGCCGCGCGCAATGCCCGTCATCACCGCCGGCCCCGGTCCAGCTGCTCAGCCCCCGGCAATTGTATTCGTTGCCGATGCGTGCATGGCGCTGCAAGCCGGCATCAAACCGCCACAGCGGCCTGCCCGTCAGGGGATCCAGGCTGATGACATTGTTGAACGGCGTGCAGAATATGAGCTGGCCGTCAAACGTGATGGGGGTGGACTGAAAAACCGTGGATACATCCCCCGAGCGGTAAATCCACGCCACCTCCAGCCCGGCAACGTTGCTTTTGCTCAGCTCTCCCTGCTCAGCGTATTTACGGCCGCCGGCGCCCCCGTATGAAATCCAGTCGCTGGTCTGCCGCCGCTGGGCTTCCGGTCCGGCGTAGGTGGTGTCAAATTCAGCGCCGCAGCCTGTCAGGCAAGCGCACAGTAGTAACAAGGCAATGGGGTGGATGTTCACTGTTAGTTTCCCGTTAGTTTGTCAGCAGCGCCGCCGCAACGGCGGATACCGGGGCCTGGTTCGGTTCTGTCGTTTCTGACAGCCATTTAGTTTGTCCGTGCACGCCTTAGTCTTGCCTATCCGGGCTGCATATTTCCGATATTGACGCCGGGCATACTTAAGCAGAAACTTATCATTCAGAAGAAAAAGGGGAATCACATGGATGTTAAACTGCGCATTCGCGCATTGCACTTTGTCGTCTCTGTGTGGGCTGTGGTACTGGGCATAAACGCCCACGCTGACCATCCGGCGGCCGGCGAACTGCAGGGGTTTATATCGGGGTTGTATGGCGGCAATGGGATCTTTCTGCCGCCTGCTGACAACATTCCACAGAACATCGCGGACGCGCACGTGCCGCACTTTACCGGCCCGGAGCAAATTGCCCAGCTGAACGCCTTGAGCAGCGGCGTATTGTCCGGTACCGGTGTATACGCGCTAAATTCCACCGTTACGGGTATCACTTTTGACCTGTCCGCCGGTGCGCCGGTGCAGGTGGAAGACAGCCTGGGGCCGTTGCTGGTGGAGCGCGCCAGAACCATCGGCAAGGGCCGTTTGAGCTTCGGCCTGTCTTATTCGTCCCAGGACTTTGACGAGTTGGACGGCGACGACCTGGATGACATCCGCGTGACCTTGATCCACCAGGACTGTTGCGCGGTCGGACCGCCGCCGATTCCGCCGCCGGATGGACAGCTGACCGGCTTTGAACAGGACACCATCATTCTGGACATCGACCTGAACGTGAAGCAGGAAGTGTGGGCCTTAAGCGCAAACTACGGGGTCACCGACAACTGGGATGTGGGCCTGATTGTGCCGGTGGTCACCGTTGAGGCGGAAGCCTTCTCCGAAGCCACCATAATCCTGGCCGGTGCCGGTTCTCTGTTTGCCGGCAACCCGGTGCATACCTTCAGCACAGACCCCAGCGCCCGCTTCTCCAGCACCGGTGGAGAAGAAACCGGACTGGGTGACGTTATCCTGCGCACCAAGTACAACTTCTCCCGCGATAACACCGGCTGGGACATGGCGGTGTTGGGGCAGGTCACGCTGCCCACCGGCGATGAAGATGATCTGCTGGGCACCGGTGAAACCAAATTCCGCGCGATGTTCATCGCGTCGAAAACCTACGGCCGTTTCACTCCGCACATCAACCTCGCCTACGAGGTGGCTACCAGCATTTCCGAACTGGAAAACTACACCTACGCCATTGGCTTTGATGCCCGCATCAGCCCCCGCTTCACCGGCGGTGTGGACGTGATCGGCCGCAGCAACCCCCACGTGGAGTTGATCGGCAAAGACATCATCGACCTGGCGTTTTCCGCCAAATGGAACCCGTTCGATAACCGTAACGCGCCGCTGAGTGCCTTTGTGAGCTTCCCGTTGAACGACGACGGGCTGCGCTCCGATGTATTCTGGGGTGTGGGCATCGACTTCATTCTCAACTGACGGGGCAGGTTCTGCGCCGCCGGGCCCGAGGGATCCAAACCCGACGGCCCGCCTGTCCCAGCCCCCAAGCGGGATACCCGCTTCGAGATACCCGCTACGGGATAGTGGTCACGGGATGATCGTCGCGTCCTGACCTTCTTCCAGCGCGCGCAGCTTCAGCCGGTTCAGGCGCAGATAAAAGCGGTAGTGCTGCAGACGGTGCAGGCGCAGGCTTAAGCGGGGTACCCCGCTGAGCTTGAGCCCGAACTGCAGCCGCCCGCGCAGATCGAAATAACAGACATCACCCAGCAGCGCCCGCTGCCCCATCCCCCACACCGCTATAGCATCCGCACCGTGTACAAAACGGTGATACGGCGCGTTGACATGTTGCTCCACGTACTCGGTGAAGTGGCGGTCGCCCACCTGAGGCTGGCCGAAGGTATAGATGCTGTGCGGCGGCAGGCTGCGCAACTGCAAGCCCAGAGCGGCCAGTAACGCCACCGCCCCGCCCATGCTGTGACCGGTGAAGATAACCGGCAACGGCGGCATTGCCTGCAGGGTGCCGTACAACTCCGGCAACAAGCCCTCGCACACCTCAAAGTAACCCCGGTGTACCCGTCCGTACTTCGTGGAGAGCCGCCAGGCGCGCAGATTGGTCAGCCAGTCGAGCCGTTGATCGGTGCCGCGCACCGCCACATAGCGGAAGTTC
>JANQOA010000039.1 GCA_028279305.1 Pseudomonadales bacterium | reverse complement strand
AATAGACGGCAGGTGCCGCCGATCATGCGGTATCTCGTCCAGCCGCCCCTGCCAGGTTTCAACCGTCTTGTTGGTAATCACCCGCATCGGGTTAAAATCCGGCTGCTCCGGCCCGTAAACCCCGGTGAGGACCGTGTCGGAGCCACGCGCTGCAACAATGCGCTTTTTGTGCTCCATGTGGGCGTTGGCTTCCTCGGTGGCGACAAACCGCGTCCCCATGACAATGCCGTCAGCACCCGCCATGATCGCCGCGGCACCGGTTGACCCGTCCACAATGCCGCCCGCAGCCAACAGGACAACACCTTCACCTAACTCATCCCGCACCTCAGACAGCGCGGTGGTTAACGGCAGCCGGCCGTAGTTGTGGCCGCCGGCCTCCGAGCCCTGCACCATCAGGCAGTCGAATCCCATGGCATGCGCGCGCCTGGCATCGGACACACGCCCGACCTGCATCCAGGTTTGAATACCGGCGCGTTTGAGAAGATCAACTTCGGCCTGGGGCGGCAGCCCCCAATGGAACGATACCACCGGAACACGCTGCTCGACGCACACTGCAAGCTGCTCGGCGTGGGGAAACGGGGTCAGAAAGTTAACATGAAAAGGCGCGGATACCTCTGTTTGCAGCAGCTGCAGGTGCTTACGCAGGGTGGCGGGTGACAACAGACTTGCAGCAATACTGCCGACCCCGCCCGCGCGGCACACCGCCAGCGCGAGTGCCGGGGTATCGCAGACAAAAGCCATCCCCGCGCAAACAAGCGGATGCAAACTTCTGCTTTGCCGCCCGAAACGGGTCTGCAGGCGCGGTACACCCTGTTGCGTTGCCGCGCCGGCGCCCGCCGCCAGAATCCCCGCGGCAGCAGCGCTGCCGTGAAGTACAAAATGTCTGCGCGAAGCCATGTTTTCCCCCTTCCAGCGAAGCATCCGAAACCGCCGTTCCGGGAGTTTAACCCGTTGCGCGTGGCGATCAGTAATTGTTTTATAATCAATCGGTTAAGGATTTTTTTTAGAAGAAGTCTAGGAACAAAGGCGCGCCTGCTGCAAATTGATTGCCGGCCCCATGAGCGGAAAATTGAACCTTTTGCCCCGCCGGCGCCTCCTATACACCGGACAACTGCTGATTGATCAATCTTTTGGTTCTAGCTGTGGACATGGAGGAGGATGTGCTGCGCGACGAGGCTCTGGACCGGGCGTTGTTGCTGCGTGTTGCTCAGTCACGGGACGTGGCCGCCATGGAACAGCTATACGCCCGCTTCCGGCCGCGCATGGTGCGGTTTTTGAGCCGGATGACCCGGGATGAAGGGTTGATTGAAGAAGCTTACAACGACGTAATGATCAAAGTCTGGGACAAGGCGGAACAGTTTCAGGACCGGGCTAAAGTGTCGAGCTGGATTTTCTCCATCGCCTACCGCACCTGTCTGCGCATGGTGAAAAAGCAACAGCGGCGCAACCTGGTGCTTAACCTGATGGGTGATGAAATGGCGGATCTGGACATTCCCGTTGACGACAATCCCGCCGTTCCCGACGCGGATCTGGCCCGGGCGGTAACCCAGCTGTCCGGCAACCACCGCATGGTGGTGGAGTTGTGTTACTTCGAAGGCTGTTCTTTGGAAGAGATCAGCGCAATTGTCGGTTGTCCGCTGAATACGGTTAAAACCCGGCTGCACCACGCGCGTAAGAAACTGAAGCAACGCTTACAAAACAACGGGCTTAATGAGCCGGTCTGAGGATCCAACAGTGGCTACATCCGAATTTGCTGACATGGTGGCGGACTATATCAACGGCCACCTGCCGCCGGAGCAGGCAAACCGCCTGGAACGTGAGATGCAACGTAATCCGGCGCTGGCTGAACAGGTTCAATTCGAGCGCACTCTGCAAGCCAGCGTACGGGCCTCGGTGCCGCGGCAGAGCCCGGTATTGCCGCATTTTGCCCCGCTGCGGGCGCGTATAGAGGCACGCAATACGTCCTGGTGGCACGGCATGTCAATGAGCCCCAGGTGGTGGGTGCCGGCGGTCAGCAGCCTGGTGATCCTGTTCGCGGCGGTCAGTTATGTGCGCGACGTACCGCAACAGGCGAACAGTTTTCAAACCCTGTCCGACCGGGTGCAAAGCCCTGCCGGACCGCTGTTGCGCATTGTCGCCACCGACGGCACCAGCACGGAGATGTTGCGGCACCTGGTGCACGAATACGGACTGGAGCCCGTCCAGTGGCACCCCCAAGCTCTGGCGGTGGATGTGAAAGTTGCAGCAGCACAGGATGCCGCTGAGCTGCACAAGCGCTTGATCCGTGATGCACGGGTCCGCCATGTGATCGGCAAGGGGGTCGACACCGTTGACCAGGGCGTGGAACCGTGAAGGCAGGTGTTACCCAAGGCCTGCTGGCCGGCATGATCAGTCTCTGGCTGTCCGGCTGCAGCCAGCTTGAGGGTCCAGCGGCCGCCCATGAGTGGGGGCCCGATACATTAATGGTGGTCATCGATGACCCCCGCAGCAGCCGCGCCAGATCAACTCAGAGCGGGCCCGGTTACGCTGCCCGCCTGGGTTATGCTGACGACCCGGCTTTGAAACGCCGGGTCGATGCCCTCACCCGGGATTACCGTCTCACGGTTTTCACCCAGTGGCCGGTAAAAAACCTGCATGTGCACTGTTTCCTGATTGCAAAGCCGGATCCCGCAACGCTGCGGCAACTGCAACAGGATAACCGCGTCAGGTGGGTGCAGCCGTTTAACGAGTTTGCCGTACGCAGCACCGCCGGGTTGCCGGCGGCCGGTGCGGCCTCCCGGGTGGCGCGCTTTGCTGAACTGCATCCGGCCAGAGGCGCCGGCATCAAACTCGCGGTAGTCGACACGTCCGTTGATCAATCGCACATGGATCTCGAAACCAGCATGGTCAGCCAGCGTGACTTTGTGGGCGTTGATGCTGCCGCCGGAGAAGCACACGGCACCGCGGTTGTCGGTTTAATTGCCGCCAACCCCAGCTCCGCTAACGGTGTACAGGGTTTGGCCAGCAACGCTGACGTGCAGGTTCTGCGCGCCTGCTGGCAGACCACCTCCGCGCCGGGAAAATGTAACACCCTGACCTTGGCTCTGGCACTGGACGCCGCCATTGATCTTCAACCCGATGTCTTGAACCTGAGCTTAACCGGCGGTTACGACCGCATCCTGCAGGCCCTGATCGAGCGTCTGACAGCCGCAGGCACGCTGGTGGTTGCGGCTTATGACGAACAGCGCGCACCGGCCAAGCGTTTTCCCGCCCCGGTGCCCGGGTTGATCTATGCCTATGGCCACGGCGGCCTGACCCGCAATAACGGCGGGGATGCTGAAGTGGTGGTGATGAATAACCAGGCCATTATCGCAGCGCCGCGGGAAGCCTTTACCCTGGCACCGCACAACGGTTACGACATCGTATCCGGCCATAGTATCGCCGCCCCGCAGGTGTCCGCCGCCGCCGCGTGCCTGATGCATGAGCACCCCGGCTCCTCAATTCTGGAGATCCAGCATATGCTGGTGAAATGGATGAACGGCGCCAATTGACCCCTTGAGGTACCTGTGTTGAGGGAACCTCCCCCGCCGCGCCGGGTCTTAATCCGGTAACTTTGAGGGGGACTCAGTTATGTCAATCACGCGGACCCTGGTGTTCGCCGCGGCTTCCGCCGCCGCTACCGCGGCACCGCCGGTTGCCGCGGACAACAACCAGTTTGTGGTGACGGCAATTGCCGCTTCCGACTGGCTGTACCACGGCACCACCGAAACTGACGACAGTCCGACGCTTGGCATCAACACGGAATGGCACGACCGGCGCGGATTTTATCTGGGCGTGCAAGCCCATCAGGCTAAAGAGCGCGGCGCACGCCAACGGCAGCGCGCCGTGATGGGTTATGTGGGTTACGAACTGCCGGATGCCGCAGGATGGCGCCCCTCTGTTGCGTTGGCGCGGCGGGAGTTTCTGGATTCCAGCAAGAACTGGCAGTTTACCGAGTTCAGCCTGGACTTTGCCCACCGAAGGGGCTTCGGTCTGCGCGTGGACTACTCGCCCAATTACTACGCCCACAACACCCGCAGCATTGCCGTGGAAGCACGCTACCTGCGGGATTTTGGTCTGGGCTGGTACGGCCGGGCCGCCGCCGGCCGTGTTGAGCTCAGCAACGAACGCTGGTTGGATCACCACTATGCGCAGCTGACCCTGGGCAGATCCGTGGGCGCAGTGAACGTGGAACTGGTTGGACATTGGAACAATCAAGGCAGCAGCCGCGCGTTCGGGCGGGAGAACTACTCAGACCCCAGCGTTGCGCTGCAACTGGGGTACCGCTTGTGGTAACCCTTTTGGTGTAAACAAAAAAAACCGGTGACGGCACCATGCTCATCACCGGTTAAAGTGCAGGATAATCAGCGCAGTTCGACTTGTCCGCGCAATTCCCCGGCAGGATGGGCTTCGGTATGCAGGTTGATATAAATGTTTCCCGCAGCCATTTCATTGAGCAGAGCCAGGAACGGGTTAGCCGAACCCGCCAGCGGGCCGACTACATCACTGGCGTCAATCACGGAACTGATGCGCTGACCAAATATGTCTCCGCTCAGATTGGCAACCACAGGGCCGTTGGCACCCGCTGCACCCAGGTGCAGGTGGGCCATCTGTATCGGTCCGGTTAATCGCCGCGCCAGAATACGGATAAATGCCCGCTCGCCGTCCCGGGTAATGGCTATGGCCCGGCCGCTGGCATCACCCGTCACCTCAGCGCCGATCACTTCCTGATCGCGGGTCAGGTTGCTGGTGTAAAGGTTGGTGCCGCCCTGGTCAACAAAACGGAAAGAGACGCTGGCAGCGCGGTAGGTGGACTGGGTGAAGTCCGCCAGACCAAACACCGGATGATTCAAGACGCCGTCCGGGTAACTTACCCCATCGGTGAGGAAGCCGGGATGCAGGACCACGTTACCGCCTTCCGTTGCACCTATGTTCGGACCGCCCTGGTTCAGGAAGGCGGTGTTCGCCGCAATCTCGTCGTTAACTTCGGTCCCGGCGTCAAGTACTTCGCTGCCGGCAACAACAAAGTCATCAGCCACAAAACGGCCGCTCTCGTCGAATACCTGATGAGCCAGCGGGTTGCCGTTGGCGATAAATGCGTCGTTGCTTGGAATGACCATGGACGCATAAGAGAAGTAACGGTTGGCGGTGGGGTCCACATTCAACGTGGTTGCGCTGCTTTGGCCCGGTACCAGCGGCCCGGCTGTGCCCAGCAATGTGGCCTGCGGCGCACCCGGCTGCAGGGTGTCGAACTCCTGGGTGATCAGCGCGGTAGCGCCGTCCTCCGCCAGGCTTTCCACCGCCGCGCCGGAGATCAGGCCGTCAGCACCCAGCGGTACGTCACGGTCGTAAATGTCGAAAGTGCCGTCATGCAGGCCGATCCACACCGGCGTCTGCAGCGCACCGCGCGCCGGCGCGCTGTTTTCCACGGTTACAACCACAGACGGGATTGAGTCTGCGTGGGTGGCGGCCATGGCGGCAGCACCGGACAGTGCAGCCGCGGCCACTATTTTTAGCTTCATCGATATGTCTCCAATAAATAAGGGTGTATGCCCGGGCCGCCGCACAATCAAGTGCCCGCAGGCTCACAATCGCGCTGCGCGTAACAACCGGGTCAACCCGTAAGAGCAGTCCCCGGGCCGCCAGGTTCAAAGTGATCGATTGATTCTGTCTGTTACCGCCATTGAGAAAATCAATGACGAAAAGCTTGAGGACTTTGAACCATACAGCGGACAGCCGGCTCCTACCGCGCAACGGACCAAATTCACGGACCAAACTGGAGCCTAGAACATGATTCTGTCCTTATTCAAAAAGCCGCGGCTGGCAACGGCGCTGCTGGCGTCCTCGATTGCCCTGACCGGCTGCGGCGGCGGCGGCAGCAACAACAACGTTGCCGCTCCCACCCAACCGCCGGCCGCAGGCAACTGTCCTGCAGTGGGCAACCTGACCCCCACGGAACTCGCCGCCGGCGAGTGTGAGATCAGCGGCGTGTTAACCGAAAGCGCGGTGCTGTCTGCGGCGCAAACCTGGTTTCTAGAGGGGGCCCTGCAGGTTGGTGATGAAAACAATCCGGTCACCCTGGATATAGATCCCGGCACCGAGATTCGCGGCGACAATGCCGGAGCCGTGGACTATGTACTGGTATTCCCCGGCTCCAACATGCGCGCCAACGGCACCAGCGCGGAGCCGGTACGCTTTTTGTCCGACGATGACAATGTTGACGGCAGCGGTGAATGGGGCGGCGTGTTTTTGCGCGGCTTCAACGGCCTGCCCAATCTCACCGGTAGCCAGGCTGCGAACAATCTGGATTACGTTGTGGTGGCCGAGGCAGGCGCGCCGGTGTCCGTGACTATCGACGGCGCTAGCGTGAGTTACGAGGATAACATTGTGCTGAACGGTGTGGATCAGAGCACCACGTTAACCTTCGTGCAGTCCCACAATTCCGCCCGGGACGGCTTTCATATCCTCAACGGCAACCCCCGCATGTCCTGGTTGTTGGCTACCGGCGCACAGCGGGACGGTGTCTGGTATAGAGATTTCAACGGTTTGATCAAAGACCTGATGGTCATCCACAACCGCGATGCCGACGGCAGCTCGGGCCGCTCCGGCATTTACGCCAGCGAAACCGCCGACGGCAATTCCAATCCGCGTATTGTGAACGCCACGCTGGTCGGGCGCGACGCAGCCAGCCAGGCCGCCGCTGACGGTGACGCCGAATTCGGCATCCTGTTTGCGGACAATACCGATCAGATCAGGCTGGCCAACGTGCTTATTGCCAACTTCAGGCACGGCTGCTACAGCGCCCGCAGCAACGCGGATCTGTCCGGCATTGATACCGACGTACCCGGGCCCACTTACCTGGACGGTGTGCACTGTGCCAACGAAGCGGGCGCCAACCCCGAATTCGGCCAGGTTGCGGACGGCAGCACCGGTTTTGCGGATGGCGTCGTTGCGCCTAACAACAGCCTCAACGGCAACGGCCTGGTTTACTATAACGGCGCGGTGAACGGCATCACCTTCACCGGCGAAATTGCGGACCGCAGCAACAACTTTACCGCCGGCTGGTACCTGGACAACATCGGCGGCATCGGTAACGGCTTGTTGGCGGACTCAACTTTCCTCAACGCTTTCCTGGACGGTGACACCAACAACGACCGCAGTATTACCGCGGAAGATGCCGCTTCCCCCTTTATCATCAGCGACGACGGCGCGGAAGGTTTCAACCAGGACGTGGCTGATGATACCGGCGGTTATGACCTCACCCACATCGGCGCCGTGCGCGGCGGCGCGCCGGCCAACGCCCAGTTTGACGGCTGGACCGTGGCCACCGGCGCTGACGAAGGATTTGTAGTGGCGCTGAACGACACTCTGGTGGGCGCGTCGGACTGTCCGGCAGCCGTTGGCGGCGCGGACGTGTTCCCGCTGCAGCGCGAGGGCGGCCGTAATGTCTGCGAGGTTTCCGGCGTGATGGTGGACAACGGCGTGCTGACCAGCAACATTGAATGGCGTTTGCTGGAATTCCTGCAGGTCGGTGACGAGGGCATTGCCGTCGATCTCGAAATCCAGGCCGGTACACGAATCCGCGGCACGGGCACCGACTATGTACTGGTCTACCCCGGTTCCGCACTCCGCGCCCTGGGCACCGCTGCGCGTCCCGTGCGCTTCAGTTCCACCGACGCCGGCATCGAAGGCAGCGGCGAATGGGGTGGATTGTTTGTGCGCGGTTTCGGCTCCGCGAATACCACCGATACGGATGCCGCCAACCTGCTGGACTACGTGGTGGTGGCTGAAGCCGGCGCCAGCGTGGATGTGGTTGTTGCCGGTGAAACAGCGACCTATGCCGACAATATTGTCATCCGCGGGGTGGACCGGAATACCCGGCTGACCTTTGTACAATCCCATAATTC
>JANQOA010000249.1 GCA_028279305.1 Pseudomonadales bacterium | reverse complement strand
ATCTAAGCGAAGGTCACCATGACAAACCCGTCTAACCTACCTGCCGTTACGGCATCCATTCTGCAGCGCGCGCTGCAGGGGCAGTCCCCCAGCGACGAGGAAGCCATGCTGCTGGCGGATTGCGGCGACACCCGGGCGCTGGCGGACGTTGCCCAGCAGCTGCGCGACCGCGGCTTTAACAATGTGGTCACCTACTCCAGAAAGGTGTTTATCCCGCTCACCCACCTGTGCCGGGATGTCTGTCATTACTGCACATTTGCGCAGGTGCCGCGGAAGCTGAAAGCCCCCTATATGACCCTGGAAGAGGTCCTGGAAGTAGCCCGCCACGGTCAGACCATGGGTTGCAAAGAGGCTCTGTTTACCCTGGGAGAAAAACCCGAACTGCGTTATAAAGCCGCCCGCGAAGCCCTGGCTGAGATGGGTTATGCCTCCACCACGGAATATCTGCTGGCGGCGGCGGAAGCGGTGTTTAAGGAAACCGGTCTGTTGCCCCACCTGAATCCCGGGAATCTGACCCCGGAAGAACTGGCTGAACTGCGCCACGCTTCACCTTCCATGGGCATCATGCTGGAATCAGCCGCTGAGCGGCTGACTGAAAAAGGCATGCCCCACTACGGTTCACCGGACAAAGTCCCCGCGGTGCGGCTGCAGACCCTGCGCAACGCCGGCATGGCAAACGTGCCGTTTACCACGGGGATTCTCATCGGCATTGGCGAAACCCGCCTGGAACGTATTGAAAGCCTGCTGGCACTGCGGGCGATACAAGAAGAATACGGCCATATCCAGGAAATTATTGTGCAGAATTTCCGCGCCAAGCCGGAAACAAAAATGGTCAACGCGCCGGAACCGGACTTAAACGAGCTGTTGTGGACCATTGCCGTCGCACGCATTCTGTTTGGCCCTGACATGAGCATTCAGGCGCCCCCCAACCTCAGCCCGGGTGTCCTGCCGCAGATTGTGCACGCCGGCATTAACGACTGGGGCGGTGTGTCTCCCGTGACACCGGATTTTGTAAATCCCGAAGCGCCCTGGCCGCACCTGGAAGACCTGCGGCGGGAAACCGCCGCCGCCGGCAAGTACCTGACTGAACGGCTGACCATATATCCGCAGTACGCCACCGAGCTGGACCGTTGGGCCCACCCGGACCTGCACGAGCGCATTCTGGAGATGATTGACGCTGAAGGCTACCCGCGCACCGACGACTGGTGCCCGGGAGACATCGACACCGCGCCGCCGGAAGAGGTCATGACCGCCATCATGGATGCGCCGCGGCAGGTGTCCGGGGACATCAGCACCATTCTGCAGCAAGCCGACGCCGGCGAGCCGCTGCAGGAGGCGGACATCATCCGCCTGTTCCGCGCCCGCGGCGATGACTTAACCGCGGTGGTGCAGGCCGCAGACCGGCTGCGCCGGCAGGTGAACGGCGACACCGTGAGTTTTGTCGTCAACCGCAACATCAACTACACCAATATCTGCTACTTCAAATGCCAGTTCTGCGCTTTTTCCAAAGGCAAACTGGCGGAGAACCTGCGCGGCCGGCCTTACGATCTGTCAGAGGAGGAAATTGCGCGGCGGGTGCAGGAAGCCTGGTCCCGCGGCGCCACGGAAGTCTGCATGCAGGGGGGTATCCATCCCGAATATACCGGGGATACTTACGTCAACATCCTGCGTACCGTCAAAGCCGCGGTTCCGGACATGCACATACATGCCTTTTCACCGCTGGAGGTGTGGCAGGGTGCAGCCACCCTGGACATGGAACTGGTACCGTACCTGGAGATGTTAAAAGCAGCCGGCCTGGGCACCCTGCCCGGCACCGCGGCGGAGATTCTGGACGACGAAGTGCGCGCGGTCATCTGCGCGGACAAGATCAACACCAGCCAATGGCTGGAGGTTATGGAAGCCGCCCACCAGGTCGGCTTCAACACCACCGCCACCATCATGTACGGCCACGTGGAAGGTTACCGGCACTGGGCCCGCCATCTGCTGCGGGTACGGGATCTGCAGGCCCGCACCGGCGGTTTTACCGAGTTTGTACCGCTGCCGTTTGTGCACATGGAAGCACCCATGTATCTGAAAGGCAAAGCCCGCAAAGGCCCGACGTTCCGCGAGGCCATCCTCATGCACTCGGTGGCGCGCCTGGCCCTGCACGGCTACATCCACAATATCCAGACCAGTTGGGTCAAAATGGGCCACCAGGGGGTCAAAGGCTGCTTGAATGCCGGCTGTAACGACCTCGGCGGCACCCTGATGAACGAATCCATCAGCCGCGCCGCGGGTACCCAGCACGGCCAGGAAACCTCTTCGGAACAGATGCGCCGTATCATCGGCAGCCTGAACCGCAACCCGCGCCAGCGTTCCACCATTTACCGGGATGTCAGCCGTGAACGGGAGCAGGCCGGTTTGCAGGCCGGTGCGCTGACGGACATCATTAACACGCCGGCGCGCAAGTACGAGCGCAAGCGCCCATCCGCCAGCCTGGTGCGCAACGACCTGATCGATACGGTTAATGTATCCGGCGGTTGAGGCAGCGGGCATTACCGCTTGCTGAACCCGTCCGGCATACTCGGAGATACTCCGGGGTAACAGAACAGAACAAAAAAGCCCGGGGGAAACCCCCGGGCAATCGGATCTGGACAGATCCGAGGCTAGGCATGCCAGCCGGTGAGCTGAACCAGTCTGGCCCACTCGATAAACAGGTTGGGCTCACGCACCTCAACCAGTTCCAACAAACCGTCCGAGCCGGGGATGACCCGCAGTTTGTATTCGACGCCTTCACGGCGGCGACGGTGGGCACGCTGCGTCTGCTGCACCCGGCTGTCCTTTTCTTCAATGACCATGGCTACCTCCTTAGTTGTTGCCCATTGTCAATACACCGGACCTCGACGGCCTTTTTCGGGCCCGGCTCCCTAACTGTCCGCTTCTGCCTGCGCCACACATTCAGGCTCCGCTGCCGGCGGCCGCGGCAACGCCCCCACCGCACCGATCAGCGGCAGGATCAGGCCGGCAAATATCACCAGCGTCACTACCGCCAGCAGGGTCACGGTGGTGGTCATCCCCCACAGATCGAAGGCGTATCCCACCAACGGACCGGTCAACACAAAAGCACCGCGGAAGCCGAAGCTGGCAATTGAGTTGGCGGTGGCGCGAAACTCACTGGGTACCCGTTTGTTCAATGCATCCCGCAGGATGACCAGACCAAAACCGCGGGCGATGAAGAACGTGGTGCTGGCTAACAAGCCACCCACAACGCCGAGCGATTCCATGCCCAGGTAACCCAGCGCCGGTGCCAGCCCTATCAATGCCAGCACCGTGCGCGCGCCCAGCACCTCTTCCGCTTTGTGCGCCCAGCGCCCCGCCACCGCCGCCAGCAGGGTCAGCCCGCCCCACAGGTAACCGAAGTGAGCCAGCTCGATGCCCTGGATCTGCCACAGCTTCTGCAGCAGCCAGACCGCGTAAAATGTGGTCAGGCTCCAGATCGAAAGCGCCAGCAGCACGAGCCGCAACACGGCACTGTGGTTCAGCAGATAACGCATGATCTGCACCATGTTTTCAGCATGGCTGCCGCCCTCCAGGCGTTTGCCCGGCGGTTCCACCAGCCGCAGCACCAGCAGCACGGGTATCCAGCCCACCAGCACCTGCAGGTAAATCAGTTCGGTGAAACCGGCCCACACCAGCACTGCGGTACAACCCAGCCCCGCCAGCGCCTCGGAAAACGTGCGCGCGGAATAAAGCTTGCCCACCACCTGCCGCTGCTGCTCTTCGCTCTGGCCCAACGCCAGCTCCGTGTCGTACAACAGCGCCAGATCAGCGCCGGATATCAGCGAGTGGCTTAAACCGAGCAGCACCTCAAACACCGCCAGGGTCCAGAACCCTTCAGCCACCAGCAGACTGGAATGTCCCAGCGCCGCGATCACCACGCCGACAACCAGGGTATTCTTGCGGCCCAGCACATCCGCCAGGTAACCCGAAGGCACTTCGGTTAACAACACCACCAAGCCGAACAACGCCTGCAGGCTGAACACCTCCTGCATGGACAGCCCTTTGCTCTGAAAGAAAGGCACGGCCACGGGCAGGATGACCAGAAACACCTGGAAGAACCCGACCCACAACGTGCGTTTCACGTTGCGGCTTAATCTCTGTTCATAGTTCATTTTTCTTCCTTGCAACCCTGTTTATGTCCCGTGACAACCCCGCCCGGCAGGCGTCCGGTTGACTTTTTTCGGCCCTGAAACGAAAAAACCCCGAAGGCTTGCGGCTCTTCGGGGTTTTTGAAACCTGTATGGTGTCAAAACTAACCGTCTGAGCCTCCACCGCCATGCGCAAAGTCTTTGCCTACGTTGCCCATATGGCTGGTCAGATGGGTGACCTGGGCCGGCAGTTGCGCAACGGCAATGCACACAGCACCACGCAGCACGCCGGTGCCAGCGCGTGAGGTAGTGATGTTGTGCCAGGTGCGATTCATGATTTGTCTGCAAACTCCGTAACGAGTTGTTTATTCCGGGCGCGCATAGTGCGCCTTAACCCGTCTTGTTGTCAACAAGTGCGGCAGAAAATTTGTGAAGTCAAACTGATATTAACAGGCGGCCGCACCTGAAAGGCGGCGGTCGGGCGTCAACGAGCCCTGCGCGGCGCCCGCGTGCCGGTTTATATGTCCGGATTCCGCCGCGGCAAACGTCAATCCATACATCTGTTATATCTGCTAAATCTGTTGTATCTGCTATGTCCGACCCTGCAGATCCTCAACTGCCACAGGAGGCCGCTACTATGTCCGATATTCAATTTCCCGGTGAAAGTGCCGCATACCGGCAGAAACGCAACGAACTGCTGGCTGCGGAAGCCGCCCTGCGCGAACAGATCGAACAGGTGGCGCAACTGCGGCGCCAGTTACCGCCGGGAGGGCCTGCCGCGGACTACACCTTCACCGGCGCTGACGGAGAGGTGACCCTCAGCGGACTGTTCGGCGCCCACAACAGCCTGATCATCTACAGCTATATGTACGGGCCGGAAGATGAGCATCCCTGCCCTATGTGCAGCGCCTTCATGGACAGTCTGAACGGCCAGCTGAAACACATTAACCAACGCACCGCGCTGGTGGTGGCGGCGCGCAGCCCTTACCCGCGCCTGGCGGAGCTGGTAGAAGCCCGGGGCTGGCAGGACATACCCTGGGTTTCCGCCGCCGGCAACACCTACGCCGCGGACTACCGGAGTGAAATGCCGAATGGCGCCCAGCTGCCCATGTGTAACGTGTTTGTGAAAAGTGACGACGGGGTGCGGCACTTCTGGAATTCTGAGCTGTTTTTTGCACCCTCCGGCGGACACCCCAGGCACGTCGACAGCCTGTGGCCGCTGTGGAGCTTTTTTGACCTGTTACCGGAAGGCCGCGCAGACTTCATGCCCCGGCTAAACTACAATGACTGAACCGCGACAGATCATGAGCAGGAATTCAATTTGCAACTGGAAGCCATTGCGGTTGGGCAGGATGCGCCCAACGATATAAATGTAGTCATCGAAGTGCCGGTGGGCGGCGAGCCCATTAAATACGAAATGGACAAAGCCTCCGGCGCCCTGTTTGTCGACCGCTTCCTCTACACCTCCATGCGCTATCCGGGCAACTACGGGTTTGTACCCCACACGCTGTCCGACGACGGTGATCCCATCGACGTGCTGGTGGCCAGCACCCGTGCCATTACGCCGGGTGCGGTGATCAACTGCCGGCCGATCGGCGTGTTGATCATGACCGATGAAGCCGGCCAGGACGAAAAAGTGATTGCCGTACCGTCCGTTAAGCTGACCCGGCGTTACGAAACCGTCAACGAGGTTAAGGATCTGCCCCAGATCACCCTGGACCAGATATCCCACTTCTTTCAGCACTACAAAGATCTGGAAGGCGGCAAGTGGGTGGAGGTTGACCGCTGGGGGGACGCCGCGGAAGCAAAACTGATGATCCGCGAAGCCATGGAGCGGGCGGCGGGGTAACCGCCGCCGTCAACAGGGGTTTGCTGTGAAGATCGAAGTCAACAACAAGCGCCTGTTTTTTGACGTTGAAGGGCCTGAATGGGTGGTTGCAGGGGCGGACCTGTCACAACTGCCGACCCTCATTCTGATTCACGGCGCGCCGGGCAATTCGGATCATTCCATATTCAAGCCGGATTTTTCCGTGCTGCGGGACACCGCGCGGATAATTTACCTGGACCTGTGCGGGGCGGGCCGTTCGGACGACGAACCCGGCGCTGATTTCAGCCTGGATGCATGGGCTGACGACCTTGTTGAATTCTGCCGGATACTGGATATCGAAAAACCCATTGTGCTCGGTGTGTCCGGCGGCGGTTTTGTTGCCATGGCGTACGGCATCCGATACCCGGACCATGCCGCCAAACTTATCCTCGCCAGCACCCAGGCGCGGCTTGACGTTGACCGTTCGCTGAGTGAGTTCCGCCGCCTCGGCGGCGCTGAAGCGGAGGCAGCCGCGAGGGTGATGCTGAAGCAGAAAGTTACCGCTGAGAGCAGTGCTGAATTTGCCGAAAAGTGCATGCCCCTGTACACCACCACCCCGCAGGCTGCGCGGAATACGGTGATTTTCCGCCCGCTGCTGGCCAAAGCGTTCCACAATCTGGACGGCATCTGGCACCGTATGGATCTGCGCAAAGATCTGCACCGTATCGCGGTGCCCACGCTGGTGCTGGCGGGTGATACAGACCCCATAACACCGCTGCAGGACGCCGCCGATATTGCCGAACGGCTGCCGCAAGACGTGGTCCAATTTGTTACAATAGCGGGTACCGGGCATGGCCCCTGGCGTGACAAGCCGGAGGAAACATTCCGCGTAATCCGCGATTTTATCGCGTCCTGAGTGGAGACAGACGGATAACGCAATCCAGCGCCATAACCGAGCGGGAAATCGACCACAGCCGCAAACTCGCCAAATTCACAGTGACGGGAAATCTGGGTCTCAAGGAGATGCTCGAGTTGCTGAGCTCAATGCACGCTCACCCCGGGTTCGACAGATCGTTCCGTGTGCTGTGCGACTACACGCAGTGTAACTGGGCGCCCATGCTGGAGGAATTCCGCAGGCACGAACACTCCGTGGTTGACCATTTGAACGAACAACAACCCCGTGGCGCGGTCGCTTTTGTACTGCGCACGGAAACCGAACGGCAGATCATGGAACAGATCAGCAGCGAGTATCCCTGGGATACTTCCTGGGCAACGTTCACCAGCCGCGATCCGGCGTTGAATTGGCTTATGTCTCAGGCGGTCTGATAGCCGCAGCCCCGGTCCACGCCCGGACAGCACTAACACCGGCCCGACAGCCGTCTCCCAGCCTGAAATGTGACATGCGCATCACCCCGTTAACCGTTGGTTATGAATCCCCGGGACCCGTCATTCACCATAACAAGTAAGCCACACATGGTGATTGACAACGGATTACGGAGGACCGCACATGCTGACTTTGACGACAGAGCAAACACAGGCCGTGAATTTCGAGCAATGGAACCGGCAGGCCGAACGCTACCTGAGGTTGGTCAATCAAACTCCGGACGACTATCGGCGTTTCCCTACATTCATAATATTCGATACAGAAAAACCCTATGCCGTGGTGGGCACCGAGTTTTCCGTCGGCGGATTTACCGTGGGACGCTTTCAGCCGGCGCAGCCTATCCAGCACACCTTTGCCGAGTGGATACACTGTTCCCACCGCGGTCAACGCATATGGATGTTGTGCCAGCTCGCCAACCGGAACTGCCTGTCGTTCTGGACCAACCACTGTGACAAGATTGTGTGTATAAACTATGCCATCCTTCTCAAGGGACCGGCATTATCCCGTCTCTGGAGAGCGGCAGAGGAGCAGGGGGTGCTGTTTTGCATGCCTGCATTTGAGTTTGTTGAAACACCGGCAGAACATTATGAACATCATCATCCGCAACGCCCGTAAGGAAGACCGGAACCGCTGCATGGCGCTATTGCAGTCTTTGATGGATTTTGCCGGAGAAACGGCGGATACCGGGGCGGGCAGTATATTCGACTCCCTGCTGGACGGGCAGCGTGGGGAGATCCTGGTTGCGGAAGAAGACGAAAGCATCCTCGGCATGGCGTCCATATCGTACAACGTGGCGATGCGCTACGGCGGTGAATACTGTCAACTGGAGGAGCTGATCGTCGATCCCCGGGGCCGGGGTAAAAACATCGGCGGGCAGCTCGTTGAGAAAACCATTGAACACGCCAGAGCACGCGGCTGCGCGGAGTACGGTTTATATCTCGTTGAGCGCACGGAACAGAACCAGCCATTTTACGAAAAATACGGATTTGTCAGAGTGGGTTCGGAGATGCGGCAGCCGCTCTCCTAGGGTTGCCCGCTTATCCGGGCAGCAGACACAACACTCTTGATTCGATACTGCGGCGTTGCCGGGCGTGCGGCGGTGTCTGCGGATCGTCAAACGACGTATGCAGGGTAGGCTGCGCCGGCACTTCAGCGGAGTCGTAACCTTTCCACAGAATAACCTCGTCGGGCGTCAGGTCCGGGTAGTAGTACCACCGGTGTTGCTCTGAATGGGAGGCGCTGAAAATCTCGATGCCGCCGCGCGGCTGACCGCTGGGCACCTTGCCGATGGTTGCACGATGCAGGCTGTCAGCGGGCACGGAGCGTCTGTCCGTGAGCGCCAGCGGGAAACGCTGCAACGGCCCGGGGGTGACAGAACGCCAGGTGTTGACGACCAGGATTCTGCTCGCAAGCAGCAGCGCTTCATCAACACCCGCAGCCAGCATGGCCTCGGTCAAGCCAAAAGTCTGGGTGTGCGGCACGCCGTCCGCGGCAATGGTTTTTAAGATGCCTTCGCCGTACGCCTCAGTAAAATCGTTGTGGGCGCCCAGCACCGGGCCCCTGGATTGGGCCATAAGCTTGGCCAGCGGACCGTCCCCGCCGGCTTCCGGTTCCGATTGCCGCCGCAGGTGGTTGTTGCTGAAAGCGTGGGACGCACCCGTCAGCGCCTGAACCAAATGCGCAATTTCCGCGTAGTAGACCGCGGCCACCTCACGCTCATCCGACCAGTCGCCAACCTCGGAACGATGCCGGGCAAGTACAAAACCGTTGCTGTCCAGAGAAGGCTGCTGCAGTTCCCTCGCGTTGTAAACCGGCATGTTGACGTGGTCCCGGGTCAACTGATCAAGGGCCTGATTTGCCGCCAAGGCCCGCTCAAAGTCGGCAACCGCGGCCGGGATGCGGTTGACTTCTTTAATCACCTGAGAAACGGGATCATCACTGTGTTTGATCGTTTTCCTGAAAACGTTGCGGACCTTGCCGTTCTCATCGATGAGTCCGGGTGAACAATGGTCCCGCCATTTCTTCAGCAGCGGTTCGGGACGCGCCGCGGCCTCCAGTTTTCGCACGTCATCACCCGGCGCCTGTTCATCCGCCCGGCGATAGGCAATAAAACCCGAGGTAGCAGCGCGCTCTGTCACTTCCATTTCGGGACATGCCTCCCGGACTCAGTCTCAGCCCGGCTAATGTACCCCGATTCAGCCGCTGTGGGGAGCGGCAGCCGTTATCCTATGAACAGGACAACACACCACACGGACGCCACCGCGATTGACAGCGAGGTCAGGCCGGCTCCGGTGCCGCGCAAAGGGTTTTTGACATTTTCATCAAAACCGACCCAGTGCAGCAGGCGGCCCACCACCAGCGCGCCGCCGAGACCGTGAATCACGTAGCTGGAGACCCCCTGCATTTCCAGAAAACCAAACAACACCAGCGCCAGCGGCACGTTCTCAATAAAATTTGCGTGCCGGCGCATGCGCAGAGTCAGCGCTGCATCACCCCCGTCACCTATTGATATGCCCTTCCCGGCGCGGTAAATTCCAGCCGTTGCGCCGAGACCTATGGCCATCACGCCTAAAATACCCGCATACAGGATGGTTGCGTCCGGGATAGTCATTAAATTCTCCTATACAGTTTCTGTAGTAATGCCGCTACATTGTTTATGACGATTGGCTGCGGCTGAACCGGACCCCGGCTGGGCAAATTTTCCGCGCCGAAAGGCAGCAATCTAACAGCCAATCGCTGACCTAGCCCGCGCGCGCATCGTGTTCGGTAACGACAGGCCGAGATAGAAACAGTCCAGCCGCGAACATCAACGTCTGCAAGGTGTTGTGCGACAGGGTGCCGTAACGGGTTAAACCGGTCTCGCCAAAATCGACTATCGCTGTCGCCAGCCAGAAACCTCCATAGAACGCTATGCCGATAAGGACCAAAGACCACCACGCAGCTTTTACTCCCTGGCGGAGCGGGCCAAACGCCAGCAACAACCCGCAAAGCGCCAATCCCGTACCGCCTACGGCACCTCTCAACTGATGGTGCTGAGCATGCTCGGGCCACGCGTATTGCGCCGCTAAATGCTCCGGGAAAACGAAAACATGCAGCAGTATCTGAAAGGTCAGGGGGACGGTCAGCAGCACCAGCGCGCAGCGCAGGCGTCTGGTCGTATGTATGGAATCTTCCATCGTAATCTCACTCGACCGCAATCACTGTCGACTGCTTTACCAGCAGGCGCCACACGCCTTCTTCTTGCCGGTAAACGTTGGTGAAGCGGCGCTTGAGCGCTTTGCTTGTGGCGGTCCGCTTGAGTTCACCGTCAGCAGGCACGGCACTCTGAGTTGAGGTCTCAACCCCCATCAACACAACCAGACCGCCGCCGAGACGTTGGGCTGCATCGATCTCAACCTCGAACGAGTCGTACTGCAAACGGCCGCTTGCAACCACGGCTACCAGATCATCTTTATTCCTGACCGTATTGCTTGGATCGGATGCAATAAACTGATCCGACAGCATGGCTTGCACCGCTGATGCGTTCGCTTTGAGCATTTCTGCAGTCAGTTGATCATTCACTTGCAGGACTGACAACACGTCACTGTCGCGGTCCGCTGCGGCGGCTGGAACGTCTGTTACGCTCAACATAAATAGGATTGCACAAAGAATGCGGAGTAGCTGCATGAACCGGCTTCCAGTTTACGCAAGGGGGCGATAATCCATTCCGCAAGGGTGTTACTTAATGCGCAAATTTTCAACCGCCGGTGTTAAGGCTCGGCAGTGGACCAACACCCCTACTTGCTGAATACTCCCTTTCTGCCTTCAGGCAATGTTGATCAGTAACCCACCGGATATGCGGTACACAATATGGCGTCACTTCGAAACCTGCGGATTCGCATCCAGGCTGCGCTGCTGAGCCTGTTCAGGAAAAGCTTCAGAACCCACGCCAGTGTGCGGGTATCCGATCAGACCAGCGCCCTGGCTTTCTACCGGAGGTTGGGGTTCCGGCCGGTCACCTCGTCCAGGGGAGCGGAGGTCACCCTGCTGCGCAACCACCGCGGCGACGAGTTGAATATCGTCACCGGCAGCGGCCCCGCACAACCCTCCCGTTCTGCTGTCTCTTTCCGTGTGGAAAATCTGCACCGGCAACTGGCGGATCTGCAAACCGGGTTCCCTGGGCTGGAAACCATCGAAGACGCAATGACCCGGCGCTTGCAGGTTGCAGACCCGGACGGCAACGTCATCGAGTTTTACCAACAGATAGACCGCAGCGCGTTGACGGACGCGCACCTGTACCATATTGCCACCCGGGCTGAACTCTCGGCCGGGCTTTCCGAACACTATTACCTGCCCCCGGAACGGGAAAACCGCTTCGTGCGCGCCAGGGCACGCTCTGCGTTCATCGCTCTGGCGTGCAAGCGCGTGGCGGAGGAAGCGAACGGCACGCCGCTGATTATCGAGATGGACGAAAACGGCGTAAGTATCGAGGCGCAGTTGCTGGACGATGCCGAGTTTGATTCGTCTTCGCCCGGGCAGCGGTCCGCTTACCCGCGCGTGAATTCACCGATTCCCCGGCAGGCTCTCACCGCGGTGGGCGTATGCGGCGAGAATAACGGCGATTTCTCCTGGCCCAGCCGTTTTGCGCCGGTTGCTCCGGCTAACCAGGCTGGCCCTTAGCGCGCTATTGCCCGGCAGCCTCCCCCTGCTGGTGCTCAAATATCGACTTGTAGCCAGTTTTCGACCAGTCCGGCGGCATCAGTACCGGCCGGCTGTCCATGCGTGCCCAGCGCGCCGCGCTGCCGCGTACCACCGCCTCAGCGTATTTGCCGCCGGCGGTCAGGTTGGTGAGCGGAAACGCGTCCGCGGCGCTGTAAGCACATAACAACAGCGGACGCGGCTGCGCGCTGCGGTTAGGCGGCGAGCCGTGTACGCTGCGGCAGTTGTGTACGGTAATGGAACCTGCCGGCCCCCCCAGGTATTCCGCCCGGGCAACCCCCACCTGATGCAGTTCGTCGTCACGGATGTTACCGGTCCACTGACCGTCGGACCCATACAGGTCAAACAGCGGGCCTTCGTGACTCTGCGGCACCACCCCCATGGGTGCCATCTCCGCGGTGACATCCGTCAGATATACGCCAATGGTCAACACGTCATAGTTGGTGTGGGGCCAGAACTGGATGTCCTGGTGCCATTTCACCTCTTCACCGCCGCCGCCCCATTTGAAGTTGAGTTTGGCGTGATGAAACTTGACGTCCGCACCCAGCAGGTCTTCAGCCACATCCACAAAAGGTCCGCGGCTGGCAAACGCCCAGTACTCTTCGTGGCAATCCACCGGAGAGTTCAAGCGGCGGATGCGCGGCTGCTCCGGGCTGTGGTCCGGTTCCAGATCAAAGCGCCGGTCTTTTGCGCCGCCGGCATCACAGCCGTGTCCGTCAAGGCCGCGGCTGATCTCAACAAACTCGTCAGTGACGCTACGCAAACGCTGCAGCCAGTCCGCGCCCACCAGTCCTTCAACGCCCAGATAACCGTTATTGAAATAGTGCTCGCGCTGGGCCCGGGTGAGTATTTTTGCCGGACGTTCGAGTATCTGTGTCTGCATAGTTCTATCCGCCCTCTCAGGTCTCTTTCTTTAAACTCTCGCAGCGCTCAGTCAGCGGTCCAGGCCCAGAATGCGCCGGTTAGCGGCGGCATCACTTTCACCCGCGGCAAAGTCATCAAAAGCTTTGTCCGTGACCGGGATGATATGCCGCTTGATGAACTCCGCCCCCTCGCGGGCGCCTTCCTGCTGGTGTTTCAGGCAGCACTCCCATTCCAGTACCGCCCAGCCGTCAAAGTCATATTGCGCCAGTTTGGAGAAGATTGCCCCGAAGTCCACCTGCCCGTCACCCAGCGAGCGGAACCGGCCCGGCCGCTGCAGCCAGTCCCGATAGCCGCCGTACACACCGGCGCGGCCGCTGGGGTTAAATTCCGCGTCTTTGACGTGGAACATTTTGATACGCGGATGGTAAATGTCGATAAAGTCCAGGTAATCCAGCTGCTGCAGGACAAAATGGCTGGGATCGTAAAGAATGTTGGCCCGCGGATGATCATCCACCGCCTGCAGAAATTGTTCAAAAGTCACCCCGTCGTGCAGATCTTCACCAGGATGGATTTCAAAACATACATTCACGCCGGCGTCCTCGTGGGCGTCCAGGATCGGCCGCCAGCGGCGCGCCAGCTCGGCAAAGCCCTCCTCCACCAGTCCCGCCGGGCGCGGCGGCCAGGGATACATCATCGGCCACAACAGGGCGCCGGAAAAGGACACCTGATTGGTCAGCCCCAGATTGGCGCTGGCGGCCGCGGCCAGGGTCACCTGCTGAATGGCCCACTCGGTGCGCGCCTTGGGGTTGCCCCGCACCTCAGCGGCGGCAAACCCGTCAAAGACCTCGTCGTAAGCCGGATGCACAGCCACCAGCTGCCCCTCCAGGTGGGTGGACAGTTCGGTGATTTCCACCCCGCATGCAGCCACCCGGCCGTTCAACTCATCACAATAATCTTTGCTGCCGGCGGCCAGCGCCACGTCGACAAACGCCTTGTTGCCGATGGGCACCTGTATGCCCTTAAAACCTAAACCGGCAGCCCAGCGGGCCATGGCTTCGATGGAATTAAACGGTTCGTCATCCGCCATGAACTGAGCGAGGAAAACCGCTGGACCTTTTAACGTACGCATCTGCTGCAAACCCTCTGCAAAATTTCCGCAAATTTCAGCACCGTGCTGCAGCCAGCGCGGCCCGATTGATCACTGCTTGATAAGGTCTTCATCACCGCCAAAATCCAGCCAGCAGCCGCCCGAGGCTGAACTGGCCACCACCTGCTGGATAAACCGCATACCGCGAATGCCGTCCGCCAGACCCGGGAAGTCCGCCGCCCCTTTGCCTTGCAGGGTGCAGATAAAGTCCCGGTAAATCTGCGCAAAAGCCTCCAGGTAACCTTCAGGATGCCCGGCCGGCAGACGGGTTGCCGCCATGCCGGCAGGTGATGTTGCCGGGCCGCCGCTGCGGCGGATTTCCAGCGGCCGGTCGTGCCAGTATAATGTCAGGCTGTTGGCGTCACTCTGACGCCAGCTTAAGCCGCCCAGTTCACCGTAAATCTGCAGGCTCAAGTCGTTCTCCCGGCCCACCGCAATCTGGCTGGCACTGATAACCCCCCGGGCGCCGCCGCGAAAGCGCAACAGCACATTGCCGTCATCATCCAGCCGGCGCCCGCTGACAAAGGTGCTGAGGTCTGCGCAGAGCTGTTCAATCGCCAGGCCGCTGACATAACTCAGCAGGTTTTCCGCGTGGCTGCCGATATCTCCAAAACAACCTGCCGCACCAGCCTGTGCCGGGTCCGTGCGCCAGTTTGCCTGCTTGTTGTCCGCCGGCTGCGCCAGCCAGCCCTGCAGATACTCGCAGGCGACCCGCCGGATGGGGCCCAGGGCGCCTGCCGCCACCAGCGCTCTGGCCTCGCGTACCATGGGGTAGCCGGTGTAGTTGTGGGTCACCGCAAATTCCAGTTTGTGTTGCCGCTGCAAATCCCGCAGCGCCAGCGCCTGGGCCAGATCCAGGGTGACGGGCTTGTCGCAGACTACATTAAAACCCGCTTCCAGCGCCGCCCGGGCGGCGGGAAAATGGACATGATTGGGCGCTGCGATAATCACAAAGTGCATGCGCTGAGCCGCCGGCAGCGCCTGCTCCGCGGCAAACATCTCGGCGAAACTGCCGTAACAACGCTCTGCCGGCAACCCATACAATTCCATGCCGGAGCGTCTGGCGCGCTGCGCCTCGGCGGCAAAGGCTCCGCAGCATAGCTGCGCCATGCCATCCAATTCCGCCGCCATGCGGTGCACCTGGCCGATGAAGGCACCTTCACCGCCGCCGATCATGCCGAACCTCAATTTGCCGGTTACTGCCACCTAAAGTTTCTCACCACCCCAATACAGGCTACGATAGCCTATCCAAGGGAGGAGAGTGAGCGCAAATGCCTGCACCCATCGCGGTCCAGCTATACAGTCTGCGGGACGACAGTGCGGACAACTTTGACAACGTGCTGCAGCGTGTCGCCGCCATGGGCTATCAGGGTGTGGAACCCTTTAACCTGTACGGCAGGTCGCCGCAGCAGTTCCGCCGGCAGGTGGAAGATCTGGGCATGCGGGTGGCGGCCAGCCATTACCCCTGGAGCAACCGGGCGGACAGTATTCAAGAAGTGGTGGACGTGATCCAGGCGCTGGGTCTGAGCCGCGCCGCCGGCGGTTTTATGCCCGAGGATTTCAAAGACCGCGCCGCGGTTGAGCGCAGTATAGAAACAACCCAACGGTTAGTAGATGCTCTTAAACCCCACAACCTGACCCTGTTTCTGCATAATCACTTCTGGGAGTTCGAGCCGCTGGACGGGCACACCCCCTACCACCTGCTGCAGGACGCCGTGCCCGAGGTGGAATTTGAAATAGACACCTATTGGGCAGCCAACTTCGGCAACAACGACCCGCAACAGGAAGTCCAACGCGTGCGGCGGCGCTGTCCGCTGCTGCACATTAAGGACGGGCCGCTGGTCAGCGGCGCCGCCAACGTGGCGGTTGGCCGCGGGCGCATGGATATTCCCGCGGTGATCAACGCCGCGGATGACAGCGTCCTGGAGTGGCTGATTGTGGAACTGGACAAATGTGACACCAGCATGTTCACCGCGGTTGAGGACAGTTACACCTATCTGACGGGCAACAACCTGGCGTCCGGCCGGGCCTGACCGGCCCGGCAGGGCGAACAAGGAAAACAACATGGCAGACATACTCTACGATTTCGGCACCGGCCGTTCGGACCCCAGCACATTTCCCGCCGCTGCCTTGCAGGCGGCAGCGGTTAAGGTGATCGAAGAGCAGGCGGAGGAACTCACCCAGTATCCCGGCGGGTTGGGCCACGCCGGTCTGCGCCGGGCCATGGTGCGGCGCGAGGGTGAGCGCGAAGGCGTGGAGATCGACCCTGACCACCTGGTGCTGACCAACGGCTCCATGCAGGCGGTTACCCTCACCGCTGAAGCCCTGCAGGAAGACAAGGGTGACACCGTGCTGGTGGAAGAGTTTTCTTATCCGGGCACCCTCAGTGCCTACCGCAGTCTGAAGCTGGAAATGGTTGGCATCCGCCTCGACGAGGGCGGCATGCGCATTGAGCATATGGAAGAAGAGTTAGCGCGGCTGGAGCGGGAAGGCCGCCGTCCGAAGTTCATCTACGCCATCAGCACCTACCAGAATCCCACCGGCTTTAACATGCCGGCAGCCCGCCGCAGCCAGATGATTGAACTGGCGGCCCGTTATCAGGTCCCCATCATTGAAGACAACTGTTACGCGGACGTGCACTACGAAGGTGACATCGAGCCCGCTGTCTTTGCGCTGGACAACAATCCCAACCACATCTATCTGGGTTCGCTGTCGAAAATTCTCGCCCCCGGTTTCCGCCTGGGCTATGTCTATGCCCGCCCTCCCATGCTGGAAAAGATTCTGGCGCGGCGCCACGATGCCGGCAGCAACTACCTGGCCGCCGCCATTGCCGCGGAGTTTTACAAAAACGGTATCAGCGAACACGCCGGCGTCACCAATCCGGTGCTGCACAACAAACGTGACCTCACCCTCAGCGGCCTGCGCGAAACCCTGGATGACATCTGCACCTGGTCCACCCCCGCGGGAGGTTTGTTCATCTGGGTGCGGGTGCCGGACGACACCGACCGGCCTAAACTCTATGAGCTGGCTCAGCAGAACGGTGTGAACTACCTGCCCGGTGTTTCTTTCCATTACGCCAACCGCAATAAACCCTACCTGCGGCTGGCGTTCGGGCACCTCACCGAACAACAGATCGAAGCCGGCATACCGGTGCTGGCGCGCTGCATCCGCGAAGCCCGCACCAGCAACGAACCGCGGCAGTTTGAAACTCTGTTCGACTAAAGATACTCTGGCGCCAATTCAGCCCCGCGCAGATATATCAGCTTGCCGCCGCGTACGTGAAAACCCTGAACCGTTACCTGATTAAACAGGCCAATCTGACCATTTTTGTGATTGTGGCCGCATTGCTGAGCCTGGTGTCGCTGTTTGGCCTGTATGAGGAACTGGATGAAACCGAAGCCACCTACGGCTTCATGGATTCCGTGTCTTTCATAATGGCCACCATCCCGCGCCGCCTGGATGAAGTGCTGGTTTACGGGGTGTTTCTGGGCTACCTGGTGACCCTGGGGCGTTTTGCCGAAACCCACGAACTCACCGCCATGCGCGCTGCCGGTTTATCTCCTTTCCGCATTCTGCTGGCGCTGGCACCCAGTCTGCTGTTATGGGTGGCGCTGAACATCCTGGTGGCCGAGTGGGTGGCCCCCAACACCGACCGCACCGCGGAAACGCAGAAAATCCAGGCACAGTTCGGGGCCGGCGAGCAGGGCGTTGAGGTGGGTCTGTGGATGCGCATCGACAACCTCTACATGCGCGTGCAGGCCATCGACGCCAACGGCGATATCTGGGGCGTCACCCAGTACCAGGTGGATGACCGGCGCAACCTGCAACGCACCATCACCGCGGAAAAAGGCGCCTACGACCCTCTCAGCAGGCAATGGTTTTTCAGCAACACCACCCACACCGAATTCACCGCCGAGGGTACCGTAACGGAGCACAAGAACGTGTGGGTGTGGGAGAATGAAATCAACCCGGAGCTGTTAGCTTCCAGCGCCTTTCTGGACCCGGACAAAATGTCCCTGGCCGCGCTGTTCCAACAGATCACTTACTCCGACCAGGAGAACGTCACCACCCACCAGATTGCATTCTGGAGCCGGCTGTTGAAACCGCTGTCGTACATCGGTCTATGTGCTTTTGCGCTGGCCGCGGTGCTGGGCCCGCTGCGTGAGGCCAGCGCCAGCTTCAGGGTCACCATCGGCATTTTTGCCGGTCTGGGATTCAAATATCTGCAGGACCTGTTCGCCCCCGCCGCCATTGTATTTGACCTGCCGGCCTGGCTGGGGGTGAGCATTCCCATTGTCATCTGTTATCTCGTTGCGGCGCGTATGTTACAGAGACAGGTTTAAACAGAAGTCTGGCCGCAACATCCTTGAACTCAGAACCCTGACCCTCAGGTATCCGGGCGCCGCCCCTTAACAAAGTCGCGTACCCGGTCCATCAAGGTATCGTATTTCAGGTCGGAAAACTCACCTGCGTCGAAAAACATGCCTTCACACTGGGCGCAGCTTTCGTACCAGATGTGGGTCTGGTGTTTATCGAACACCTTATCCATGGGCACCGCGCAGTCGGGACAGGAGATATTGTCCAGCTCGTTATACTGCCGGCCGATTTTAGCGTCACCGGAATCCAGCACAATTTCCGACATCCACTCGCGTTTCATTTCCAGCAGCACGTCGGGTTTGCAGAATAAGCCGTGGCAATGGTCGCACCGGTGCACCGTAATCTTGCGCCCGTAAGTGTGGGTCTCCAACACGCCTGGACACTTGGGGCAGCGCATCAGAACCGCGTCCCCGGCTGATAGTAGCGGTTGTGCCAGATGCCCATGCCGTCTTCATTCTCCAGCGGCATGCGCCAGGTGGTGACCCGGGCCGCGGCCAGCGGCAGGCGGTACAGTCCGCGCGGCTGATTGATGGTGTTCTGCACGTAGGCTTCCGCCCCTTCAGCATCCACATAACGCCGGGCAATACGGCGGTAGCGGTCGCGCCAGATGTCATCTTCACCAACGTCGTGCACCAGCTCCGCGCTGCCTTCCAGCAACACCTTCCGGTAAGGCAACGGTTGCTCGTCGATACACAGCGCCACCCGCGGGTCACGGCGCAGGCAGGCAAACCATTCCGACTTTTGCCGCGGCGTGAAGTAAATCGCCTCATCTTCATGGATGAACCAGATGGGTGTCACCAGCGGGCTGCCGTCCCCGCGCACCACGGAGATGCGCATCAGCACCCCCGGTTCGCTGAGAAACTTATCCCTTTCCGCGTCGCTCAGTCGCGGCATGGTCCTCCCCCGTTACCCTGTCCCGAATTCCCCTGACGGGTTTCAGCCCGGCACCGCTACCGCCAGCATATCCCGGTAGCCGCGCCGCAATTCCATCCGCTCCGCCAGCCCTTTATCCAACAGCATCTGATGGGCCCGCTTCAGTTTATAGAAGGGGCAATTAACAATCAGATGATGCTCCAGATGGTAGTTTACCCCGTACGGTGCCACCAGCGCGCGCTCCAGCCACGAGGCCTCAATGGTGCGGGTATTGCGCAGGCGGTCGTTATCGTCCGGCACCGCGGCGTGTTCGCCGATATTGCGCAGGCGGGTGATAAAGCGGTTCCAGGTGAGCGCCGGCACCCACCACAGCAGAAGGTACAGATACCACTTGCCGGCCAATGTGAAACCCAGCAGCAACAGCAGGTTAAGTACGATGTTACCGCCGAAGCGCCGCCAGCCATTGCGCAGCGCCTGCAGGCGGGTGTCACCCTTAAAACCGTCCCTGAACATGGCACTGTACTGTTTCCAGCCGGTCTGGCCGCTCAAGTCGCGCCAGACTTTGCGCCGGAAAGACGCTTTACTGATGGGAAACGGCCGTGACAGGTGCAGGTCCGGGTCTTCCGGCTGCTGGGTGTGCGCGTGGTGATGCAGGTGGTATTTGCGGTACCCGTCTATGGTGCCGCTGGTAAACGGCCGGCTCAGCACCCATTCCGACACCCAGTCGTTGAGCCGGCGGTTGTTGAACAGCGTGAAGTGAGCCCCGTCGTGGGACAGTACACCCAACCCCAGCTGGCGCGCGCCGATGATGAGGATACCCAGGAACACCGTCAGCGGATTGGTCCAGATCCCCACCACCACCCAGGTCAGCAGGATGACGCCCCAGCAATGCACCAGCGCCCAGGTCGCCCGCCAGGGGGACAGGGTGCGCAGGTAGCCTATTTCTTCATCCGTAAAGAAATCCCGGGGCCTTTGCAGGGTGGCTGTCATGGCATTATTTTATCATCAGTTGCCAAAATCCCAACTTTCACCGCTGTGGTAGCGGCGCAGAATCAGCTTGGCAATCAGGATCTTATGCACTTCATCGGGCCCGTCCGCCAGCCGCAGCGTGCGCGCCCCCTGGTACATGCCTGCAAGCGGCAGATCGCCGGAAACACCGGCCGCCCCCCACACCTGAATCGCGCGGTCCACCACCCGGTGATAAGCCGCCGGGACAAAAATTTTGATCGCCGAAATGTCGGTGCGCGGATCCGCGCCGATTTCCATTTTTTCCGCGCAGTGGATGGTCATAAGCCGCGCGGATTGGATGTCCATATAACTTTCAGCTATAAAACCCTGCATAAACTGCTTTTCTTCCAGTTTTTCACCGCCGTGCACTTCCCTTGTGGTCAAGCGCTCGATCATCAGATCAAAGGCCCGCCACATGGAGCCGATAGAGTTCATGCAGTGATAAACACGGCCGGCGCCGAGCCTGTCCTGGGCCGCCTGGTGGCCGGTACCGGTACGGCCCAACTGGTTTTCCTTGGGTACCCGCACATTGTCATAAATGATCTCACAGTGGCTGCTGGCTTTGCCCCACACCGGCACCCCGCGCACGATATTCACCCCGGGGGTGTTTTTCGGCACGATGATCTGAGTCATCTTTTCGTTGGCACCCTGGGGATCAGCCGGGTCCGCGGTGCGGCACATGACAATATAGAAATCCGCCGCGTGGCCGTTGGAGGTAAACCACTTGTGGCCGTTAATCACCCATTCGTCACCCTCGAGCACCGCGCGGGTGGTCAGCGAGCGGGGGTCCGAACCCGGATTATGCGGCTCGGTCATGGAAAAACCGGACTGCATGGTGCCTTCGGTCAGGGGTTTCAGCCACTTTTCGTGCTGCTCCGGGGAACCGTATTTGACCAGAATTTTCTGATTCCCAGAGTTCGGTGCAACAACACCGAACAGCGAAGCAGCCCCCGGGCTGTAGGCGAGAATCTCATTCATATAGGCATGCTGCAGAAACGACAGGCCCATGCCGCCGAACTCGGGAGGCAGGTGGGGTGCCCACAGGTTGGCCTGTTTGACCTTGCCCTGGATTTCCAGCCGCAGGGCTTTGGCTTCTTCCTTGACTTCGTTGGGCGCGTTGGCGCTGTCGGACATCCAACCCCACAATCTGGCTTCGTTCGGCAATATTTCCTGGTTGACGATCTCCGCGGTCGCCAGCCGGATTTCGTTTACTTCGTCATCCAGCGTGGGGATGGGTTTTATATTCATGGCCATGACAGTTCTCCCTGGATCTCGTCATTAATCTATCAGAGCCCTTCATGAGGCCGCTACTATTCATGGGTTATACTGTCGGGTTATGAATGAAGAAAATAATCTCAGTTATCCTCATGCGGAGCACCCGGAACCCGGCACCACCATAGAGCTGGCGGACGGGGTGCATTGGCTGACCATGCCGATGCCGGGTTCCCTGAGCCACATCAACCTGTATCTGCTGGAAGACGAGACCGGCTGGTACGTGGTGGATACCGGCCTCAGCAACGGCGAAACGGCAGCCGTCTGGCACGAAATTTTTGCCTCGGCGCTGGGCGGGAAGCCGGTCATCGGCGTGATCTGCACCCATATGCACCCCGATCATATCGGTCAGTCCGCGATGATCACCGAACACTTCAAGTGCCCGCTGTACATGACCCGGGCGGAGTACTACCAGGCCCGTTCTTTTGCCAACAGCGCGCCCTCGCACCACTCTTCGTGGCTGGGCCAGGAGTTTTATACCCGCGCCGGCATGCCCGCAGACTACCTGGTGCAACTGGCTAAGATGTGGGAACAACGCTCTTCCGAGGGCATGTCCATGCCCACCATGCCGGCCGGCTACGAGCGGCTGGTGGACGGGCAGATTATCACCATCGGCAAACACGACTGGCGCGTGGTGGTGGGCTCCGGCCACTCCCCCGAACATGCCTGTCTATACTGCGCAGCGTTAAAAATCATGATCTCCGGCGACCAGATTCTGCCCATCATCACCTCCAACGTCAGCGTGCATCCCACCGAGCCGAACGCCAATCCGCTGAAGGACTGGATGGATTCCCACGACAAATTCCTCGCCGTGCCGGCGGACACATTTGTGCTGCCGGCCCACAACCTGCCTTTCTACGGCGTGCGCGAACGTCTGCGCGGCCTGATCAGTCATCACGACGACCGCATGCTGGCGATTGAGGAAGCCTGTGTCGAACCCAAGGTCGCCAAAGATCTGCTGCCGGTGCTGTTCGCCCGCGAGTTGGATCCGCGCCAGATGATGATGGCCCTGGGTGAAGCCATTGCTCATGTTCACCTGCTGATTCACCGCAACCGCATCCAGCGCAGCCTGCATGAAGACGGCCAGTACCGTTTTCTGTCCATCGACCCGGACCTGTCCCGCCGCGCCCACCCCGGCGCCCACGACGCGCCCAGCGACGGCCCAGTGATGGTGTAGTGGCGCAGTCTGAAGAACCCAGCCTGAAGCAGAAAGTGGCTGGCCTGACCTACCGCACCCTGCGCTGGGGCCGCGACCATGTGCCGCCCGGCGTGCGCTCGCTGATCGGCGTGTTGTTTATGGTCGGCGGCGTATTCGGCTTCCTGCCGGTGCTGGGCTTCTGGATGCTGCCGCTGGGGCTGGGATTTATCGCCCTGGACCTGCCGTTCACCCGGCACAAGATCGACGACTGGATGGTCACCCTGCGCAGCCGCGCGCGCGGCGAAGAGCCCTGAACACGGCGCGCGGATGAAAAGGCGTACCCGCAAATATCTGCTCGGCGGAATCCTGGGACTGTTTGTGCTGACCGCGGTTGCCGGGCTGGGGCTGTTACGCCTGCTCGGGTTTTCCCTCACCGACATGGGGGCCAATCTGGATCTGGGCGCCAGCCTGACAGCCAAACTCACCTGCTCGGGCTACCACCTGAGCGGCATGGACCAGGCCCGCGCCGCTACTGAAATCAATTCTTACGCACCCATCAGCGACGTCAGTTATGTGGTGCTGACCGCGGACCAGCGCCATGTGTCCGCCACCTTGATAAAAACCACCACCAAAACCGCAACCTTCCGCCCCGGCCTGGGCTGCACCATCAACAACGGCGACACCTCCGGCCTGGATAACCTCCGCCCGCCCCGGCGTCCCCGGGTGGACGCGGCCCTGCCGTGGCCGGCCGGCACCCTGGCCAGCCACGATCCCCGGCTGCAGGAACGGCTGAAAGACATGCTGGCGGCAGACAACCGGGACGGACTGGACACCCGCGCCCTGCTGGTCGCCCACCGCGGCCGGCTGGTGGCGGAGGCTTACGCTTCGGGCTTCGACCGTAATTCCCAGCTGCTCGGCTGGTCGGTGGGCAAAAGCCTCACCTCAATTATGTTGGGGCACCTGGTCTACCGCGGCGACCTTACCCTGGACCAACAGAACCTGTTTGCGGCATGGCGGAATGACAAGCGGCGCAACATTACATTGCGCCACATGCTGCAAATGACCAGCGGGCTGGACTTTAACGAAGCCTACGCGGCCGGCAGCGACGCCACGCGCATGTTGTTTACCGCCCCCAGCGCCGCAGCCGTGGCGCTGGCCAGCCCGCCGGAACACCCGCCGGGCACCCACTTTGCGTATTCGTCGGGCACCACCAATCTGTTGATGCAGCTGCTGAGCGACCGGCTGGGCGGTCCCCAGGCGGCGCTGGATTTTCTCGGCGAACACATCTACCAACCCATGGGTCTGGCGCACACCACGTTTGAAGTGGACCCCAGCGGTCTGATGGTTGGCAGTTCATACCTGTACGCCAGCGCCAGGGACTTTGCCCGCATGGGTCAGCTTATGCTGAACGGCGGCGCTCTGAACGGCACGCGCCTGTTGAGTGAAGCCTGGGTAAACGACGCGCAGACGCCGAATCCCAGCAATAACTTTCCCAAATACGGCTACCAGTTCTGGCTTAACGCGGGCGGTGAAGACCTGCGCTGGCCGGAGCTACCGGCGGATGCTTACGCCATGTCCGGCAACCGCCAGCAGACGGTCATGATCATTCCCTCAAAAGACGTGGTGCTGGTACGGCTGGGCTGGACCTTCGGCCGTTATCCCCTGGCGTGGAACTTCAGCACCCTGCTGGCAGCCCTGCCAGCGGCAGAGGAAGCGGCAACCGCCGCGCAATAGTTCCCGCTTATGCGGGAAACTCAGCCTCAGCCCTGCACCGCGGCAATGGTGGCCTGAGCTTCATCCATGGCCCGTTGAATGCTGTCGAAGTCTGCTGAAGGCACGCGGAAAGACACACTTTCCACACCCAGAGACTGGTAAACCTCGTAAGACTCCGGGTCGAGATATCCGGACACCACCACCCGGGGTTGCGGGCGCCCCTGCTGCGCCGCCAGCTCATTCATACGCGGCACCATCTCCTTAAGCTCCGCCAGGGGCGTCATGCGGCCCGGCGACAGCGGATTGGCTTCCGGCACCACCACCGGCAGCCAGCCGTCACCGTAACGGGCCACCCGTTCGATAACCCGCGGGCTGGCGCCGGCCACAAACACCGGCGGATGCGGTTTCTGCACCGGCTTGGGCCATTGCCACAGCGGCTCGAAATCCACCAGCTCACCGTGGTATTCCGCCTCTTCCTCGGTCCATAACCGGCGCATGGCTTCCACCCGTTCACGCATCAGTTTAAAGCGGGTCGCCGGGTCGGTGCCGTGGTTCTTCATTTCCGGTTCGTTCCAGCCGGCGCCAATGCCGAACAGCATGCGGCCGTTGGAAATCAGATCCACGCTGGCTACGGCTTTGGCACAGTTGATGGGATCATGCTGGGGCAGGATGACAATTGCCGTGCCCAGCATAATGGTTTCCGTGACCGCCGCAGCCGCGCTGAGCGCCACAAACGGGTCCAGCATGCTGGCGTATTCCCGCGGCACCTGGTCAGCCAGCGGGAAATCCGTGTCCAGCGGCATGTGTGAATGTTCCGACACCCAGAAGGCATGGAAACCGCGCGCTTCCGCTTCCGCGGCCACCTCGCCGGGACCGGCGCTGGTGTCGGTGGGGAACATGCTGATGCCGAATTTCATTCGCCTGCCTCCGCGATAACAAATCCCGCCTGGGGGAAGTGATTGAAAATGCGTCCGGTTTCAGGGGTTTGCCGCGCAATAACCACCTCGTGATGGCTGTGCGCCAGCAATTCTCCGGTCACCGGGATACAGCCGTAGTCCACCGGCGTCACCGTCACCCGGGTGCCCGGCTGGATGTTACTGTTGGGGCTGGCGGTCAGTTCCGGCAGGCGCGCTTCGGCGTCCAGCGCAGCCGCCAGCGCCGCTTCCCCGTCGCTGACCGTCACCTCTCCGTGGCCGCAGGCAGCCATGCGCTGATACCAGTTTTCGACCTTCGCATACGGCGCCAGCAGCGGCGCGTTGACCGGGTTGTTTTTCAGGAACCACAGGTTGTGATACACGGCAAAGTCGGCAATTGTCGGCGCCGCGCCCAGTAGAAAACCTTCCGCCACTGACTGATCCAGGTCACTGAGAGCATGTTCCAGATAAGCCAGCGCTGCATCCGGGGTCAGGCTGGCAATGGGCTGATCGCCGGTCAATTGCGCCCGGTCGGCAGCAAAAGCCTGAGCCTCCGCTTCGCTGAAATTACCCATCATGGCGGCCAGCGCCTCGGCACGGAAATTCAGCGCCACGGTGACGCGGAACAGCTGGGTATCCGCCCAATCCGCCGTGCGGTGCGCGGCAAACGCCCGCGCTCCGCCGTACAGGCTATCATCCCCCGCATGCCGGGCCAGCGCGCGGCTGATTATCTTGGTGTCGGCATAAACGTTAGCGCCGATCTGCAGCACCGGCGTGCGCCGGTAGCCTCCGGACAACGGCATCAGCAGCGGCCGCGGCATGATGCTGGGTATTTCCACCGAGTGCCAGGCCAGGCCGTAGTAACCCAGCAGCAGGCGGATCTTTTCCGAAAACAACGACGCCGGATAATGATGCAGGTAAATCATGGTGCTGACCCTTACTATCTATTTGAAAAAGTGAGTGTTCAACGCGGGTGCTGAAGGCAAGCGGCGGGCTCAGGCATTCCGGGCCAGCAATGCTTCATCCGCAACCGCGTTGACGGTTTGCAGGATGCGGCGTTGATGCGCATCACTCAGGCCCCAGCGGTGCATGCCGAGGATGGGTTTGACCAGCGCCACCAGGTCCCAGGTGGCCAGCTCCGCGGCCCGGTAGGGCGCCTTGGCAAAATAGTGTTCGGTAAATGCCTGCATGGCGTCTTTGCCCCACAGCCAGCGCAGTTCAAAGCGCGCATTGCTGACGTCAGCCATCGGGCAACCCGCCGCGGCATCACTCCAATCGACAATGCCGGTCAGTTCCTTGCGGCGGTACAGCAGGTTGCCGGGCCAGAAATCGCCGTGCAACAGCACCCGGTCCTGGGCAGCCGGCAGCCCCCCCGCGAGGCCGTCACTGATGCGGCTGAACTGCGGGAAGTTGTTGCGCAGCCCCGCCACCTGCTTGCTGAAGCCGGTATCAAAGCGGCGCATGCGCTGAGGCATGGGCGTGGCGTGAATACGCGCCATCAGTTCCGCCGCCTGTTCAGCATAGGGTGCAATATCGATGGGCCGGAATATCTTTTTGCCGGGCAACCAGTCCAGCAGCATACAGGTCATGCCGTCCTGCTGTTTAACCCCGTGACAGGCAGACACCGGCAGCTCCGCCGCATGCAGATTGTTCAACAGCAGCGATTCGCGCCAGCACAGTTCAATGGGACCGTCCACCAGACGCAACACCGAACGCTGGCTGCGCCCGGCAACCCGGTAGTCCACCCCCACCGCCTTGGCGGTAACGCCGTCTCCCAGCGGGCTGACCCGTTGCACTCTGGCGCCGGGAAACCACAACCCCAGCCACTGCTGGATGGCCTTTTTGCTTAACGCGGCGCGGCGCCGGGGGCGGCCGCTTTGCTTGCTGCTCATCTCTTGATTAAATCCCCGGCACCCTTCACAGTCGAGCCAAACAACATCCGCCCGGCGCGGTACAGGACACTGCCATGAGCGAACTTGCTTTTGCCTCAGCAACAGAATTGGCGGCAAAAATTAAAAACAAAGAAATCTCAGCGGCTGAGTTACTGCAACATTACCTTGATCGAGTAGACAAATATAACCCCGAATTAAACGCCATAGTGGTGGATATGCGGGAACAGGCGCTGACCGAGGCAGCCGCCATGGACGCCGCGCTGGCCCGCGGCGAGCTCAGCGGGCCTTTCCACGGCGTGCCGATGACGGTGAAAGAGTCTTACAACGTGGCCGGCACCCCCACCACCTGGGGCAATCCCGAATGGCGGGACAACGTCACCACGGAAGATGCGGAGTCGATCAAAAAGCTCAAGGCGGCGGGGGTGAACATATTCGGCAAAACCAACGTGCCGCTGTCCCTGGCGGACTTCCAGAGCTACAACGATGTCTACGGCACCACCAACAACCCATACGACCACAGCCGGGTGCCGGGAGGTTCTTCCGGCGGTTCAGCCGCGGCGCTGGCGGCCGGCTTGACCGGTATTGAAACCGGCTCCGATATCGGCGGCTCGATCCGCAACCCGGCTCACTTCTGCGGCATTTTCGGCCACAAACCCACCTACAACCTGTTGTGGATACGCGGGCACGCGCCGCCGGGAGACGTGCGTTCCGCTTCGGACATTTCCGTTATCGGGCCCATGGCGCGCTCCGCCCGGGATCTGGATACCGCTTTGCGGGCCATGGCCGGCCCCGACGATATCAGCGCCCGCGGCCTGCAATTGAACCTGCCCGAGTGGCGCGGCCGCAGCCTGTCGGAACTGCGGGTGGCGGTGTGGAAAAACGATGAAAACGCGCCGGTGGCCAAAGAAGTGGAAGCCCGCGTTGATCTGGTAGCCCAGGCGCTGCGCGACGCGGGCGCAAGCGTGGATGAAGACGCGCGTCCGGCATTTACCGGCGAGCACAGCAACGATACCTACAGCCGTCTGCTGCAGGCCACCATGGCCATGCGCATGCCTGACGAAGATTACGAGAGCTTAAAAAAGTACGTGGCGGGGCTGGACCCCAGTGACAACAGCCAGGGCGCCAAGGTGCTGCGTGCCCAGGTGTCCAGCTTCAAGGACTGGGGTGAAGCCAACGAACTGCGCCATCACCTGCGCTGGCAATGGCACGAGTTTTTCAAAACTCACGACATCCTGGTAACGCCGATCATGGCCACCGCCGCGTTTAGTCACGATCACCGGAAATTTGGCGAACGCACGCTGCTGATCGACAATCAGGAACGCCCCTATTTTGAACAGGTGTTCTGGGCCGGTTTAACCGGCGTCTCTTATCTGCCTTCAACGGTGATCCCCACCGGCCTGAACGGCGAGGGTTTACCCATCGGCGTGCAGATTGTCGGCCCGGAGTACGACGACCTGGTGACCATCGGCATAGCGGCTGAACTGGAACGGCTGGGCTTTGTCTTTACACCGCCGGGCGCGTACCGGGACTGATCCGGCGGCTTATGACAGTTGCCCTGGCACACCCCAACATCGCGCTGGTCAAATACTGGGGCAAACAGGACAAGCCGGGCAACATTCCCGCCACGCCCAACCTGTCGATTACCCTGTCGGAGCTGGTGACCCGCACCGAAGTAGAGGAACACGACAGCGACGAACTCTGGCTGAACGGCGAACCGAGCAACGACGCCAAGGTTATGCGTTTTCTCGCCGCCCTGCGCAACCGTTACCCCATCGGCTACTTAAAAATCACCTCGAGCAACAATTTTCCCACCGGCGCCGGGCTGGCTTCTTCCGCGTCCGGGTTTGCCGCTTTGATGACCGCCATCAACAGCCATGCCAGGCTGGGCTTGAATGCTGAGATCATGTCCGAATGGGCGCGTCAGGGTTCTGCTTCAGCGGCCCGCTCCATGTTTGCCGGGTACGTTGCGCTGGTGCCGCCGCTGTGGCGCGCCCAGGCTTTTGCGCCGGCCTCCCACTGGCCGCTGCAAGTGGTGGTGGCAGTGACCAGCCATGCCGCCAAGGCGGTATCCAGTACCCGCGGCATGGAGCTTTCGCGGCGCACGTCACCCTTTTACGGCAGCTGGTTGCGCGCCGGCGGCGACGATTTTGCCGCCGCTTCCGACGCCATTAACAACCGGGATTTTGCCGCCCTGGCGGAAGTTGCAGAGCTGAGCTGCCTGAAGATGCACAGCGTCATGCTCACCACCAGGCCAACCCTGGCTTACTGGAATCAGGCTACGGTGGCGGCCATGCAGACCGTGCGGGATCTGCGCAGTCAGGGCTGCGGCGTGTTTTTTACCATCGATGCCGGGCCCCAGGTAAAAGCGGTATGCCTGCCGGAAGACGCGGAGCGGGTGGCCGCCGCCCTGGCCGGGATTGACGGCGTGCAGCAGATTCTGCGCTGCGGCCTCGGCGAGGCGGCACACGTGGTGGATGATCATGCGGTGGATGCTTAGGTGACATCCGCCGGGTCCGGCCACAGCAGCGCCAGCGCGCCGGGCAAAGTGGTCCTGTGGGGTGAATATGCGGTCCTGGCCGGCGCCCCCGCCGCGGTGCTGGCGGTGAACCGGCGGGCTGAGGTGTTGTATGCCGCTGCACACAATACCTGGCGGTTCAGCAGCCTGGGGTTCCATACCCCATCGGTACAGTGGCCCGGCGCTGCTTTCTGCCGTGCCCCGGCCGCCCAGGTGGCGGAAGCCGTCCTCAACGGCTGGGGGTTTACGGAATACCCCGCGGCGTTCAGCTTACGCAGCGACAGCCGTGCCTTTTATCATCAGCCCGCGGCGCGGCAAAACGCCGAAAAACTCGGCATCGGTTCTTCAGCGGCGGTATGTGTGGCCACCTATCACCTGCTGGCCCGGCAGTTACAGCGGACACCGGACCTCGATGAAGCCATCAGCATCCACCGCGCTCTGCAGGGCGGCAAAGGCAGCGGCCTGGATGTCGCCGCGAGCTGGCACGGCAGCATCCGCTTCCGGCAAACCGCCGGCGGTGCCGAGGTTGCACCCCTGGCAGCCGCCGGTGCGGTTCCGCTGGCGGACCTGCACTGGCGGGTGGTCTGGACCGGCGCAAGCAGCAGTACCAGCCAGCACATCAGCAGCTTCAGCCGCTGGCGGCAGAGCCATCCGAGCGGCCCGCTGGACCAGCTTTGCGCAGCCAGTGAAAGCCTCTGTAACGGCTTGGATATGGACCGCCTGGCTGTCTACTGTGAACGCCTGCAGGCATTGGACAAGGCTGCGGCGCTGAATATATTTACCCCTGCACACCAGCAATTGGCTACAATCGCGCACGCTGAAGGGCTGGTCTATAAACCCTGCGGCGCCGGTGGCGGCGATGTCGGCATGGCCTTCAGCAACAGCGCCCGGGCGCTGGCTGCATTCTGCGCCCAGGCCAGCCGGCAGGGCATGCACATTCTAGACTTGGAGACCGCAGATCATGGCGTCCGAACCGGAAGCTGAACGCGCCGGCAGTTCCCGCATCGCAAATTTCTTCCGCATGAGTATCAGCGAGCGTATCGCCGCCCTGCACCGCCACGGCCAGTTGACCGCGGAGGATGTTCAGGCCCTTGTCAGCGCCAACCACCAGCTGCAGCTGAATGTGGCTGACAAGATGATTGAAAATGTTGTCGGCGTTTTTGGCCTGCCCATGGGGGTGGCGCTGAATTTTCTCATCAACAACCGCGACTACGTCATTCCACTGGTGGTGGAAGAGCCGTCTATTGTGGCGGGCCTGTCCGGCGCCGCGCGCATGGCCCGGCTGGGCGGCGGTTATGCGGCCTCCGCCAGCGAACCGATCCTGATCGGCCAGGTGCAGGCGGTGTTGCAGGACAACCCGCAACAGGCCCGCGACACGCTGCTGGCGCACCGCGAAGATATCCTTGCCCTGGCTAACAGTCTGCATCCGAAAATGGTGGCCCGCGGCGGCGGCGCCCTGGACATCGAAGTCTATATCCACCGGGCCCCGGAAGACGGCCGCTATATGGTGGTCATGCATCTGCTGGTGGACACCCGTGACGCCATGGGGGCAAACCTGGTGAATTCCATGTGCGAGGGGGTCGCCTCGCTGGTAGAAACTCTGACCGGCGGCCAGGTCTTTCTGCGCATTCTGTCCAATCTCACCGACCGCGCCCTGGCCCGGGCTGAGGTACGTATCCCCACCGCTAACCTGCAGGGTAAGGGGTATACCGGCGAGCAGGTGCGCGACGGCATCATTCTGGCCAGCGACCTGGCCCAGGCTGACCCCTACCGGGCAGCCACCCACAACAAGGGCATCATGAACGGGGTGGATGCGGTGGCGCTGGCTACCGGCAACGACTGGCGCGCCATCGAAGCCGCCGCCCATGCCTACGCCGCCCGCGACGGACGCTACCGGGGGTTAACGCGCTGGCGCCGGGACCAGAATGGTGACCTGCTGGGTGCAATAGAAATTCCCATGAAAGTAGGCACGGTGGGCGGCTCGCTGGAGACCAACCCGAGCGTGCGCATCAGCCACCGGCTGTTGGGTTCCCCCGGCGCCCAGGAGCTGGCGGCGATTATGGGCACCGTGGGCCTGGCGCAGAACTTCGCAGCGTTGCGCGCGCTGTCCACCAACGGCATCCAGCAGAATCATATGAACCTGCACGCGCGCAGCGTGGCCAGCACCGCGGGCGTACCGGAAGCACTGTTCGAAACCGTGGTGGAAGGTCTGATCGAATCCGGTGAAATCAAGGTCTGGAAAGCCCGGGAGCTGGTGCGCAACCTGGCCCGCCGCACGGCCCGCCCGCAAAGCGCGGAGCGCCATTCGGCATGCGGCAAAATTATCCTGTTGGGAGAGCACGCTGTCGTCTACGGCCGCCCGGCCATAGCTCTGCCGATTCCGCTGGCAGTGGAAGCTGCGGTGCGCAAGGAAGGTGACGGCGTCAACATCGTGATTCCCCGCTGGGGCCTGGAGCAAAAAGTACACGCCAATACCCAGGGACTGGCCGGTATTCTCTCTTCCCTGCTGGCGGATCTGGGCCTGGCGGACGCCAACATGACCATTGAGGTATTCCCCCACGTGCCCAGAGCCATGGGGCTGGGCGGCTCTTCAGCACTTGCGGTGGCGGTGCTGCGGGCGCTGGATGCGGCCTTTGATCTGCAGCTGAATAACAGCCGCGTTAACGCGCTGGCGTATGAATGTGAAAAGGCCGCCCATGGCACGCCGTCCGGCGTGGACAATACCGTGGCCACTTACGGCACGCCGCTGTGGTACCAGCGGCGCAACGACGAAGCGGAATTTGACACCCTGAAACTGGGGCAGCCTCTGACCCTGGTGGTGGGCATGACCGGCAAGGAAAGTCTTACCGCGGATACGGTGGCGCGGGTGCGCCAGGCCTGGCAGCAGTCCACAGCGCGTTACGACGGCCTGTTCGATCAAATTGCCGCCCTCACCGAGTCCGCGCGCAGCGCTCTGCAGGGCGGCCGTTTGCAGGAGTTAGGCGAGCTGATGAACCTGTGTCACGGCTATCTGAACGCCCTGCAGCTCTCCACCCCGGAGCTGGAAGAGCTGATTCATATCGCCCGCGCCCACGGCGCCCTGGGCGCCAAGCTGACCGGCGGCGGTGGCGGCGGATCCATGGTGGCTTTAAGCGACGGCAACGCCGCTGACATTAAAGCCGCCATGGAAGCAGCCGGATATTCAGCCCTGGCGGTAGAC
>JANQOA010000014.1 GCA_028279305.1 Pseudomonadales bacterium | reverse complement strand
GATCGTGCTGCTGCCGGTATTGTCCGGCGCCGTGGAGGCGCCGTTCTTGAACAACCTGTGTCAATGGGATTGCGGCTGGTATCAAACGATTGTCTTAGGTGGATATAACGAAGTTCCCAGCCTCAACGCACAGCAGCCGGGTGCAGCCAACTGGGCGTTCTTCCCCATGTTTCCATTGTTGGTAAGCGGCTGGATGGCGCTCACCGGCATGGATTTTACGCCGGCGGCGCTGTTGCTGAACAATCTGTTTGCGCTGGCGGCGGCTTTGCTGCTGTACGCTTTTGCCGCTGAACGGCTGGGGCAGCAGGCGGCACTGCCGGTGGGTCTGTTTTTTGTGCTCTCACCCTACAGCCTGTACATGTCCGTACCCTATACAGAAGCCATGTTTAATTTGCTGTCCGTGGCCGCGCTGTGGTTGTGCCTGCGGCAACGCTGGCTGGCCTGCGGGCTGCTTCTGGCGGTACTGAGCGCGGTGCGGCCGAACGGGGTGCTGGTGGGCCTGGCGTGCCTGGTCTGCGCCGTGCAGCGCTACGGATGGAGGGATGTGTTCAGCCTTTATAAACATCCCCGGGTTACCTGTGCATTGGGGTTGGCCCCCTTCGGCATGGCGGTATATGCGCTGTATCTTCACATCCATGTCGGTGATGCGTTGGCTTTTGCACATGTGCAGGCGGCCTGGGGGCGAAGTTTTGCGGAACCGGTCACGCGCATCCTGGACGGTCTGACCGGCGACGCCCTGGAGATTTATCTCTCAGCCGCGGCGCTGCTGGCGCTGGCGGCGGCGTGGCGTCTGTGGGTCAAGCGCCTGGTACCCGAGGCAACCTTGCTGGCCGCTACCGTACTGGTGGCGGCGTCCACCGGCATGGCTTCCATGCCCCGCTATGCCCTTGCCATCTGGCCCGCCTACCTGGTTCTGGGCGCGGCGGCGGCTGCCCGGCGGCGGGCAACTTATGTTGCGTGTGTACTTTTGTTGGCGATGCTGGTGTACATCACCCTGGTCTGGCTGGGAGGGTCTAACGTTGTCACGTAAGCTGGCGCAGTGCCTGTGGGTGGGTTTGCTCGGCTTCTATGCGGTGCTGTTATGGGTGGCGTTAAACCCGCAGGTGAGTGCCGCTTACCAGCTCTATTTTATAGAACAGCGGCTGGAGGTGTGGGCCGGGGATGACGGGTTGGACTACCAGCCGGGCAGCAGAGTTGCGCTGCAGCAGCAGCCCCGGTTTCTGAGCAGGGAATGGGGCAGCCCGCGCAAATACGGCGCCTGGCATACCAGCAAACCGGCAGCCTTTTATTTCATTCTGCAGGAGGTGCCGGCGGGCCGGCAGTGTTTTCTTGTCAATGCACATTCGCCGCAAGCTTCCGCGCAACAGGCGGTAGAGCTGGTCTGGCGCGCTAACGGCCGGGTTGTTGCCCGGCAGACCTATCAGCCCGGCCCGGCAATCCGGGAGCTGCAGTGGTGTTATGCCCCCGGGGTACTGCGCCAGGGGGTCAACCGTATTGATATTGATGTGCCGAAAACAAGGCCGCGCACAATATTGTCGGTTACCGGAGGTTGTCTGGTTTATTCACCCCCCATCTCCTGCCGGCAGTAACGGATGTTCTGCTCGAACTGGCGGTTACCCGGCATCTGCTGCAGACCCTGTTCATAGATGTCTATGGCAACCTGCCATTCTTTGCGGTCGATGTGGGGCTTGGCCCAGGCGTGCCAGGTGGCCGCGGCGTTGCGCTTCAGGTGGCCGTCGTTGGGAGCCGCCTGCAGCGCGGCGGCATACACCCGGGTAGCCTGTTGCCACTCCCCGCGTTCGCGGTGATGTGCGGACCAGCCATCATAAGCGCGCCGCAGCAGGTTTCGCGCCAGATTGTTGTCCAGCACCTCAGCGGCGCGCGCGGCCAGTGCCGCTGAAGCTTCAAAATCACCCGCTTCGTGATGTGCATCCAGCCGGCGGCTGTAACTTGCCGCCACGATGCGCGGCAGTTTCGACACATCGTCAAAACGCTGTAACAAAGTGCTGGCAAGGGGTTCAAACTGGCTGTCCGGGGTCTCGGCAAACCATTCCTGGGCCGCGTAAGCAACATTTTGCTGATACAGCCGCGCCGCCTTGGTGCCGTCGGGAAACGCGCTGCGCGAATTTTCGTAAACGTCCAGCGCCTGCGCCCATTCACCGGCTTTTAACAGCTTGTCCGCATCATCAGCGAACAGGCTTTCTTTCAGGCGGGAAGCTTCGCGCGGGTTTTTCAACAACATGGCATATTGGTCTATGGCCGCCAGCGCGCCATCCCGGTTACCGGCGTCACGCAGCCCTATGACCCGCCGTACCAGATAGTCGTTCGCGGCGCGCCGCACCTGGTTGTTGTCCGGGTAACGCTGCAGCATGGTTTCGGCCGCCGCGGCCCCGGCAGCGATGCCTGCGCTGGCAAACTCCGCTTCACTCCATTCCTGCAGCAGGTAGGCTGCGTTGCGTTTCAGACGATACTCATCAGGCCGCAGGGTCAATCCCTCGGACAGCGCCTGCATGGATTCCTGCCAGCGGCGGCGCTCGATCGCATCCGCCATCCACTGTAATACCACACTGCTGCTGAAACGCTGCAACTGACGTTGGGAGCTGTTGTTGACTTGCGTGCTGCCCCGGGTCACCAGCGCCAGGGCCTGCTGCCATTGTCCGGCGTCCGCCAGGCGTTGCCCGCGGCGGATGTAGAAATCTCCCTCTTGGCTGTCGAATCCCGCGTCCGGTACCGCCTGGTGCGCAGCCCGGGTGAGCGCAATCACCGTATCCACATCCGCGTGATCCATCGCTTCGATGATGCGCCGCTGCCAGAACACTTTGCGGTTGTGGCGCAGCGTGCGGTCCTCGGGGGCCAGGCTCAGCCCGGCGTTAACCAGCTCCAGCGCTTTTTCGTGTTCGCGCGCCTCAGATAACTGGTTTGCCCAGTTGGCCATTTCCGCCAGCGCGTTTTTGGTTGCCGACAACATGTTCGGGTCCAGGCTGAGGGCGCGGAAATAGGACTGCAGTGCAGCCAGCGGCTGTCCGGCACGGCCGTGGTTGACCCCGTGGTTGTAGTAGATCAGTGCCACCAGCCCCAACGCACTGGTTTCGCGGCGCTGATTGCTGCGGGATTCGGGGATATAGGCGAAGCCGGTACGGGCGGTAAAAGCGTCAGCGGATTTCTTGTTGCGCGCCGGATTAAAGCCGGCTTCGGTAGTGGTCTCCACGTCCGCGTGGCGGGTACCGTCGTAGAGGATGGCAAAGGCGTGATCGGGTACTTCTATGCCGCGCACGTCCAGGCCGGCACGCCGGCCCAGAATGCTGTACAGCACCGCGGACGAGACACAATTGTAAGAGCCGCTGTCCAACAGCACGGAAAAGTCCGTTTGCGCCTCCACGTAGCCGGCGTGCAAGGCGGTCCGGTGCAACTGCTGGAGCAGGGCCTGGCCCCTTGCCAGGGTGTCCGGCTGTTGGTTGAGGGTGGGCAGGATGGTGTCCTGCAGGTTGCTCAGGCGCTGCAGATAACCGGCGCGCCGGTTGCTGTCGGTTACGCCGGACGCCAGCAGAGCCGCTTCCGCCAGCGTCCAGTTGTCCAGGCGCCCATCCGCGGCATCAGCAAACAGGGCACTTTCATCAGCCCCGGTTTGAATGTTCAGGCGCCGGCGCAGTTCGTTCAGCATTGTGGCTGCGCTGGCGGGGCTCTGTTGGAAGGCGTACCTGGTGCTTGGCGGCCCCTGTTGGCCGACGACTTCAATTTCCGATACCGGCGCCGTATCAACATCCGGCAGCAACGTCACGCGCACCATGATCCAGCGTGTACCCAGGGGGTTAAAGCGCAGGTCAGCTTTGCGCTTACCCAGGGTACCCCGGCGCAGCAACTGGAAGCCGGCGCTTGCAGAAGTCAGTGAACCCAGCAGCTCCACTTCAGCCAGTGCGTCCGTTGAGACCTTGGCGCCGCCGGCAAGGTGCACAATAAAGCGCCGGGCGGTGACTACCTGCCCCATGTCCAGCACAAACTCAAAGGACTCCGCCAGTTTGGCGGATGTGCGGACGTTGCCGTCCCGCAGCGCGGAGAGCAGGGTATCTGGTGGATTTAACGCGCTGGGCACCACCTGGACGCCGGGCAGAGCCAACAGGTTTTCATCCGCGGCCCGGGTGTCAGCGGTCCAGCCGGTTAAACAGCTTGCCGCGATCAGCAAGGTGATTTGCAGTGAGGTGATCTGCCGTCGCACGCGCGCTCCCCCCTCGTCACGTCCTGGACGGATTATCGGCCAGCGCGCCGGGTAATACAAAAGATCGGTATTTCCGTTGCTTGCAGCCCCTTGCACTTTCCGTAGAACGTGGCACTTTGATTGTTTCGCCTAAGAAAGATGTTTTCATGCACGCAGTAACGTTCCTTGCGTAAGCTCTCGGTACCCACCATGGTGGCGTATGGCTTCGGCCAGACCGCGGAAGGGGTAAAGAACCAGGCCTTTAATGTATTTCTGCTGTTCTATTATCAGCAGGTTGTCGGCATTCCGGGTTCGCTTGCCGGGCTGGCGCTGGGTATTGCTCTGGTGTTTGATGCCATTTCCGATCCGGTGGCCGGGGCGGTCAGCGACCGCCTGCGCACCCGCTGGGGCAGGCGCCACCCGTTTATGCTGGTTTCGGTAGTGCCCCTGGTCATTTGTTTTGTGGCGCTGTTTTCACCGCCGGACGGGTTGCAGCAATTTGGCAACTTTGCGTGGTTGACCATATTTGCCGTCGGCGTGCGGGCCTCGCTGACTTTCTTTTACGTGCCGCACCTGGCCCTGGGCGCGGAGATTGCTCATGACTATAACCAGCGCTCCACCCTGTTTGCGTTCAGCACGGTGTTTTCCATCACCGCCATGGCGGTGGTGTCGCTGGTGGGTTACCGCTACTTCTTCCCGACTACGGAGTTATACAACCCGGGCACCCTGAATCCCGACGGGTACCTGCCGTTTGCGGAATTTTTTGCCGGCTTGATGTTCATTGCTATCCTGGGGTGTTGCCTGGGCACCCGCAAGGAGATCCCGCACCTGCAACTGGAGCGGGCGACCACGCAACTCTCCCTGGCCAATACGCTGGCGGATTTCCGTGCGGTCTTCAGCAACCGCTCCTACCGGCTGGTGTTCACCGGCATGTTAATGACCACCTTTGCCATTGCTGTGGAGGCGGTCATGAGTCCGTTTATGGGTGTGCACTTCTGGGGCCTGTCGACGGAAAATCTTGGTTTGATCTCCATCGGCACGCTGGTGGGGCTGTGGGTGGGCCTGCCTTTGGCGCCGCGCATCACGTCGGTGCTGGACAAACGCCTGGCTCTGGTGATCCCGGCGGTAATAGTGGTTGTGAATGCAAATGCCGCCTTATGCCTGCGCTTGCTGGACGTGTCCTGGTTTCCGGATAACGACTCGCCGTGGATCTTCTGGATCTATTTTCTACGCTATCTGCTGCAGGGCATTTGCCTGCCGGTCATATTGGCCAGTTTCAATTCCATGTTTGCGGACATCTCCGACGAGGTGGAACTGCAAACCGGGGTGCGCCGCGAGGGGGTGATTTACGCATCGCGCTCGTTTGCCAACAAGGTTACCGGAGCGTTGGGCGCTTTCCTCGGCGGCGTGGTGTTGGACGTGATTGCATTTCCCCGGGGCGCGGCAGTGGGCACCGTACCCGCCGACACCATCTGGTGGCTGGGATTCATGGAAGGGCCGGCCACCAGTCTGTTGTCCCTGGCCGGGGTGCTGTTTTACCTGCGCTACCAAATTGACCGCAAGCGCTACGCGGAAATCCGGTCTGAACTGGACGCGCGCAGGCAGGCGGTCTGAGCCGCGTACGCTTGGCGTTCAGCCCCCCGCTCCGGTGCTTCTAGCCCCTTAGTGCAGCGATGCGCTCATCCAACGGCGGATGGGACATAAACAGGGCTTTTAAACCTTCCTTGCGGCCGCTGCTGATGCCGAATGCGGCCATCGATTCGGGCATCTGATCCGGCACTTCGGAGTGACGCTTCAAGCTCTGTAGAGCGGCAATCATGTTGCCGCGGCTGGACAGCTGTGCGCCGCTTTCGTCCGCGCGGAATTCGCGCCGCCGGGAGAACCACATCACCACCATGGTGGCCGCAATGCCCAGAACAACTTCCGCGGCAATGGAGGTCACCCAATAGCCGATGCCGAGGCCGCGTTCGTTGCGCAGCACCACCCGGTCGACAAAAAAGCCGATGAGCCTGGCCAGGAACATAACAAAAGTGTTCACCACGCCTTGAATCAGCGTCAAAGTGACCATGTCGCCATTGGCCACATGGCCAACTTCATGCCCCAGCACCGCTTCAACTTCGTTGGCGCGCATGTTCTGCAGCAGGCCGGTGCTTACCGCTACCAGTGCATTGTTTTTGTTGGCGCCGGTGGCAAAAGCGTTCGGTTGCGGGGAATCGAATATAGCCACTTCAGGCATGCCGATGCCGGCCTGCTCGCTCTGTTTCGCCACCGTTTCGAGCAACCAGCGTTCGGTGCTGTTGCGGGGTTCGGAAATCACCTGGGCGCCGGTGCTGCGCTTGGCAATCATTTTTGACAGAAACAGCGATACAAAAGAGCCGCCGAAGCCAATCAAGGCGCAGAACACCAGCAGCGCGTTCAGATCCAGGTCAACACCGTTGTTCTGCAGTATGGATTCAAAACCCAGCAGCCGGAAAGTCACACTGGCCAGCAGCAATACCGCCAGGTTAGTTGCCAAAAATAATGCAATTCTCATAGTTGTGCCGTTGCTAACTCACTCATCGTTATACCTTAAGACCTATATTGGGGCGATTGTGTTTCAGGCAAACCCTGATTCAACCGAGGTGATGCACAGTTTTAAACGAACTGTGTGCCGTCCCGGGCATAAGCCGGGCGGCGCTCAGATGCCTTGCCCTTATTCTGAAGCAACCCAGATGGGCGAAGACCAGCCCCGCTGCTGCACTTCGGCCGGTAGGTCGGCAGGCGGATCAACATTGCTGCTGTTGGCTAACACGGTTGTCCACCGGCAGCTGGGGGTTTCAAATACGCGCGCGTAGTAGAAGGCCGGCTGCTGTGCCGAAAATCCGGCATCGGTAAACGCCGCCTGCAATTCGGTTGCACCGCCCTCAGTGCTTTGCAGACAAGTTGCGGTGTCCACCGTGGCCGGCGTTTTCGGGCATTTACCGTCAGCACCAGGAGTGCGTCCATCCGCGCAGGCCACGTCCCAGACGCGTTGTTGGGGTTTGCCGTCCTGCAGCCAGCCTTTAATGATCTGAATGCGGTCGAGCCTGGACCCGAGCGGATCCTGGCTGGCCCATACCCAGAAACGGGGCGCCTCCGTCACCGGCAATTCCGCGCCCATGGGTACGCCGTGCCGGTAGGCTGCTGCAACGGCGTCGGGCAGGGTGGTTATATCCGCCGGCAGATCGCCGGCAAAAAAGCGGATGCGCATACGCGAGCCGCTGGTGCCGAAGGCTTCGCGCCGCTGCAGGGCGTCAAAAATATCGGCGCGGGTGTTTGCTTCCGCCCACACACCGGCCAGCCCGCCGGCTGACATGTTGCGTACCGGTCCGGCCACCACGTGCTCGAGCTCCAGCACCCGGTTCACAGCCAGCGAAAAACCTTCTGCCTGGGCAAACAGTGCCGGCAGGGCGGAGCGGGTATTGCCCGGGTCGGACAAGTGTGTGTCCGTGGAGCCGATCACACCGAGCTTGTAGGGGTTCAAGTTCTGCTCGCGGCCCAGCACCAGACCGTCCAGCAGCACGTTACGCAGGAACGAAGCTGGTTTTGCGCACTTGCTGTCCTGCCCCTCAGCGCAGGCCGGGAAGGTCAATTCAAAATTACAGTCTTCGTCAGCGGCGCCCACCCCCAGCTGACATTCGGAATTGCCTTTTTCCTGAATCACTTCAAACAGGCGTTCGATGCGTGCGCGGCGCTCCAGATCCTCAGCAAGATAGCTGGAGTTGTCTTCGTCGGTGCGGGAGAAGGTCAAGCCCCACGAATAGTTGGTGTTGTGCGGGATGGTCAGTACCGCGCAGGGCGGCCGGCAGTTGTTATCAAGCTGGCGGAAGAAGTCCGCCTGGTTGACTACGTCCAGGGATGAGATCGCGTGGGGGGTAACTTCATTGCCGCGGAAGATCACATTTCTATGCAGCATGCCAAAGT
>JANQOA010000204.1 GCA_028279305.1 Pseudomonadales bacterium | reverse complement strand
CCCGCTGAAAACCCTCGTCATAGCCGTTCTGCTCAACAGCAGCGCCGTCCGGCGCCGCAGCGGCATCCGCGGCCGCCACCGCGGCTACCTCCCCGCGGGCGGCAAAAATGCCCGGCAGTTGCGGGGCGGGGATGGCGTCCAGCTTCTTCCATTGGAAATCCACTTCAGTCATGCCCCGGATTCAGACCATTTCATCACTGCCGCCGCCGAGCATGATTTCTCCCTCTTCCGCCAGGCGGCGCGCCACCAGCAGTATCTCCTTCTGCGCGGCTTCCACGTCAGACAGGCGCACCGGACCCTTGGCCTCCATGTCATCCTGCAGCAGTTCAGCCGCGCGCTTGGACATGTTGGAAAAAATCTTGTCCTGCAGGGCCCGGTCCGCACCTTTCAAAGCAACCGTCAATACATCGGTGGAAACTGATTTCAACAGGGTCTGGATGCCGCGGTCGTCCACCGCCGCCAGATTATCGAATACAAACATAAGTTCATTGATGGCTTCGCCAAGTTCTTCATCCACCTCACGGATCGCCTCCATGACCACGTCGTTTGTGCCCTTGGCCATGCTGTTGAGAATGTCCGCGGCGGTACGTTTGCCGCCCAACTGGGCAAAACGCGCCGGACCCGCCTGGCTGGCCTGTTCTTCCAGCACCATGGCGAGTTCCGCAATGGCCGCGGGAGGAATCGACTCCAGGTTGGCGACCCGCATGACAATGTCCCGGCGCAGGGCTCCTTCCGGCAGATAGCTGATCACCTGCGCCGCCTGCTCGGGCTCCAGGAAGGACATCACGATGGCTTGAATCTGCGGATGTTCGGTGACTATAAAATCAGCAATCGCGCGCGGATCCATCCACCGCAGCTTATCCAGACCCGCGGTGCTGCCGCCGTTGATCTTCTCGATTACGGAATTGGCCTTGGTTTCACCCAACGCGTGGGTCAGCGTGTTTTTCAGATAACGTCCGGATCCCAGGGTCAGGCCTGATTCGTCGCTGACCGTTTGCAGAAAATCGTCAATAACAACTTCGATCTGGTCCGTGCTTACCGCTCCCAGCCCGGTCATCGATTCACTGATACGCTGAATCTCCCTTTGATCCAGATGCTTCAGCACCTGAGCAGCTTCAGACTCACCGATAGTCAGCAGCAGGATTGCTGCCTGATCCACCTTCTCTAATTCCAGCGCGGCTTCACTCATTTTCACCTACCCAGTGTTTAACAACTTGTGCCACGCGCTGCGGGTCTTCGCCGATCAGGTTGCGCACGGTTTCCATTTTCTGCGTTGCGGTATCGTCCGGATCCGTGGTGATGGTGGCCGGTAGCCCGGGCACTGCTTCCTGCATGGCGGCTTCGCGCAACTGCGTCATGTCGGCTATTGCCATACTCTGCTGCTCACGCACCATGTCGCCGGCCTGGCTGAGGTTCTTGTACATCGGCCGCAGCAGTCCAAATACCACCAGCAGAATCGCAAGGCCGCCCAATATCTGTTTGATCAGGTCGGAAAACCACGCCGCTTCCCAGAACGGCGCCGGCTCCACCTCACCAACCGGTTCGCGGTAGAACTCCCGGTTCACCACGCTGACGGTATCACCGCGGTCAGCCTGAAAACCCACAGCGCTGCGCACTGCCTGGGTGAGTTCTTCCAGGTCTTCCGCCGCCCAGGCCTGCAGGGATGTTTCCCCGGATTCCGCATCAACCACCGGGCGGTGGTCTACCACAACCGCTACGGATACACGTTGTACCCGGCCGACCTGGTGCTGCGTGTGGCTGATGGTACGGTCCACTTCATAGTTACGCGTGGCCCGGGTGGACGTGGAGCGCCGCGAGGGTGCCTCTT
>JANQOA010000199.1 GCA_028279305.1 Pseudomonadales bacterium | reverse complement strand
CATGTATACCAAAACCGGCTCACCGGTGACGCTGCAGGCGCCGGTGGACGCGGGTGACTATGAGGTGCGCTATCAGAGCGACCGGGAAAAAGGTGTATTTGCGCGGCTCAAGTTCAGCGTTGAGGATATTCAGGCCAGTTTGCAGGCGCCGGACGAAGTGGCGGCGGGGCAGGCGTTCCAGGTTGACTGGCAGGGGCCGAATGGCGAGCGGGATTACGTTACGGTGGTGCCGGCGGGGGCTGCGCCCGGCACGTATAAGGAGTATCAATACACGCGATACGGGCCCAGTCTCAAGTTTACCGCCCCCCAACAGGCCGGAGATTACGAGGTGCGTTACCAGAGCGACCGGGTCAAAAACCGCGTCTTTGCCAGCCGGCCGCTGCGGGTGAAGTAGGCGGCGGGCATGGGTAAATGGCTGATCATTGCCGGCGCGGTCATTATGCTGGTGGGCCTGGTGATGTTGTATGCACCCTGGCTGCTGAACTGGTTCGGCAAGCTGCCGGGAGACCTGCGTATCGAATCCGGCCGCAGCAGGGTGTTCATTCCATTTACCTCAATGATCATTATCAGCCTGGTGCTGACCGTGATCATTAACCTGCTGCGGCGGTAGTTGCCGGCCCGGCGTCCTACTGCAGATGCGCGCCGAGCATCCAGGCGGCTTTTTCATGCACCTGAATGCGCTGGATCAGCAGATCCGCGGAGGCATCGTCGCCGGCGGCTTCCGCGGCGCGCAGAGCCTCCTTGATGGTAGCAACCGTCTTGCGCTGGTCTGCCTCGAGGTTGCGCAGCATCATCACCGCATCCGCATCGCCGGCATCTTCTTCGATGACGCTGAGTTGCGAAAACTGCCTGTACGAAGCCGGCGCGGGTTCACCGATGGCGCGGATGCGCTCGGCTATTTCGTCGGTGGCTGCGCTCAGCTCCTGATACTGTTCCTCAAACAGCTGGTGCAATGGAAAAAATTGCGCGCCGCTGACGTTCCAGTGGTAGCCGTGGGTTTTCAAAGCCAGAATGTAGGCGTCCGCTAATACCCTGCTGAGGCCGTGGGCAACAGTACCGATATCGGTACTGCTATCGGTGCCGCTATCGGGGCCGGTACCGGGACGGCGGGTGACGGTTTGTTCGCTTGTGCTTTGCATGTCCATTCTCCGTTGAAGTGCAATTGATGACAGCTATTGTAGGGGCGGCTATTGATAGATGAAAATGATTAATATGAATCTCTGTGATAGGTTTTGTTTATCACCGGCGGGGCTGCCGATTGTTCATTCCAGCGCCGCGGTACGTTACGCTTCGGGTCTTGAGTGCCGGTACTGAAAGGGAGCAGACATGTTTGATATACAGGCCACGCTGAAGTGGGTGCAGGGTGTGTTGACGGACCCGAACGGGACCGCCGCGGCTTACCGGGAGCCGCTGCCGGGGTGGCAGCAGACGTTTGTACAGATTGTACTGCCGGTTTATGCGGTGGCTTACCTGGCTGCGGTGCTGGTCGCCTGGCTGACCGGCGGCACCTTCATGCTCGGCTCCACGGCGCTGTTTGTGTTCAGCCTGATCTGGGTGCTGGTGTGGACCTTTGTGGTGGCCTTCATATTCGATTTCCTGGCCGGTAATTTTGGCGGCACGCGCAACTACGACGCTGCTTACGCGGTGGTGGGACTGGCCATTGTGCCGGCTGCGCTGGGCTCCGCCATCGGCCCGCTGCCGTGGCTGGGCTGGCTGATCAGCCTGGCGGCGGGTATCTACAGCCTGGTGCTGGCGTACCGCTTTATCCCCGGGTTCCTCGCCCTGCCCGAGGATGCGCGGGTGAAACACTTTGTGCTTTCCATTATAGCCGCGTTTGTGGTTAACCTGCTTGTTACCCTTACGTTGGGAGGATTGTTTGCTCCAAGCTTTGATGCGCCCAGCTTCTCTCCGGACAGCGATTCTTCATCTTCAAGTTCGTCGTCGGGTTCCGCCGGGGGCGGACTTTTCGGCGGCTTTGAACGCCAGGCGGATATCGCCGAGAGCGCGGCCAACGATCAGTATGAGCCGCCTGCAGACGGTAAGCTCACCGACGATCAGGTTAAACAGTATGCCTACGTGATGGGTAAAACCAGGGAGCTGCGCTCGCGTCTGACCCAGCGCTTTGAGGATGCGCAAAACGAAGAAAACGAACCCTCGCTGAGTGACGTGTTCGGCGGCATAGGGGATGCGGTGCGCGCGGGTACCGCGGAAATGGAAGTGGTTAAGACCGCGGGCGGCAACTGGGCGGAACACAACTGGGTGCGTGAGCAGATTGAAACCGCGCGCATCCATCAGGATTTGAATGAAACGACGCGCCACAATTATGCGTTGTTCCAGCGCTATGCAGATCAGTTTGAGAACTAGACAGCCTAGTTGAAACTGCAGCGCCGGCGCAGGTTGGCGATAGCCTGGGCAGAACGCTTCAGGGGAATGCTGTATACGGGCGGATTGCTGTGCGCATCCAGCACCGCCACGTGCAGCGTGTTGTAGGCGCTCAGCTGGCGGGCAAATTCATCAACCTGTTTCCACGGCAACTGCAGCGACAGGCCGCTGATGTTGGTCTGCCAGGACATTTTTCGGCTGCGCGCGTTGTCGAAGCGGATTTCCAGATTTGACGTATGGTTGCGCCCCACGGGCAGCCGCAACCTGACTTCAGTGCGGCGGTCTCTGGCGGAACAGCGCAATTCAACTTCGGAACCGCCGGTGTCGATATTGGCGATATAAGTTCGGGTTTCAGCCACCGGATTGTAGATCTCCCGGTAGGCCCAGCCGCTGTCCTCGGCGGATACGTTTGCCGTGAGGACATACACGGTAAGAACAGCAATAAGCGGGGACGTACAGCGCACCTCTCGCTCCCGGCGGCTAAACCCCGACCTTACGGTGTTTTACTGCCCGTTGTATCCCCAGCTTATGAGTAAGTTGTAGCTTTTTGTAACGGTATATGTAACCGCTCAGCTGCCGCGGGTCAGCAGGTTGAGCATCAGGCGGCCTTCCAGTTGCGCCATGAATTCGCCGGCGCGGTGGCGCTGCTCTTTACGCAGTTTCTGCGCCATCCACTGTTC
>JANQOA010000155.1 GCA_028279305.1 Pseudomonadales bacterium | reverse complement strand
GCTGCTGCACACCGCCATCTACAAGGTGGCCGCATAGTGCGGATCGCGGTCCTTGCCTCCCACCAGGGCAGCACGCTGCAGGCCGTGCTGGACGCCTGCAGCGCCGGCAGTCTGGATGCCTGCGTTGCGCTGGTGATCAGCAACAATTCAAACAGCGGTGCTATGGCGCGCGCCCGGGCTGCCGGTGTGCGCAGTGCTCATCTCAGCGGCAAAACCCACCCCGACGCGGAGCAACTGGACCTGGCCATGCTGGAACAGCTGACCGCAGCGGACGTGGACTGGGTGCTGCTGCTGGGATACATGAAAAAACTGGGGCCGGCGACGCTGGCGGCCTATCAGGGCCGCATCCTCAACACCCACCCCGCGCTGCTGCCGAAGTACGGCGGCCGCGGGTTTTTCGGCCGCAAGGTGCACGAAGCGGTGCTGGCTGCCGGGGAAGCCGAGACCGGCGCCACAGTTCACCTGGTAGACAATGACTATGATACCGGCCCGCTGCTCTCCCAGGTGCGGGTGCCGGTGCGGCCCGACGACAACGTCGACAGCCTGCAGGACCGGGTTAAGCGCGCGGAGCAAAAGCTCCTGATCAACACCCTCAAGGAGATGTATTTCCGGCAGGACGCCGCCAACGGATAACCTTAAGCCTGAGTAAAAGCAGTTGGGTGATGATCCAACATCGTGCTTTAATGGGGCGGGGGGATGGTATGCAGTACAAATGCCAGAACAGAAGTGCACTTGATTAGCCGCATTGCAACCATTGCGGTCATTGTTGCTGTAAGCCTGTACGGCGCAACTCAGCTGCGGCTTTCCGATGACGCCGCGGAAGCCATGCTGCCCACGGACCCTCAATCCGTGGCCCGCTACGAGGACTATCTGGCGCGCTTCCCCAGCGACCAGGGCGCCCTCATCGTCTTCGAAAACCTGATCTGCAGCGAAGCCGGCTGGGACCTGATGCAGACGGTTGAAGCTGTTTTCGATCAGCACCCGATAATCGACCGCACCCTGTCCCTGGCATCACGCTCATCCCGCTATATGGTCAGCAACGGTGACGTGCTGGAGCTGGAAGTGTTTGCCGACGTGCCCTTTGCCACCGCCCAGGCGCGCTGCGATGCCGCCATGAACTACGCGCCGTTCAAAAATGTAATGATTTCCAGCGACGGCAAAGGCGCAGCCCTGTTTCTGATCACCCAGGGGGACAGCGACGCGGTGACCACCAGCAACAGCCTGTTCGAAGCCATCAGCCCGTACCTGCCCCAGGCGGAGGCCCTGGGCGGTCGCATCATCGTCACCAGTGAAGCGGTCATGAGCGCGGAGATATCTGAAGTGGTGGCCCGCGACTCCGCGCTGATCGGACTGCTGCTGCTATTGATGCTGGTGCTGCTGTTTATCACCACCCGGTCCTGGCGCACAGTGTTAGCTGCCTTGTCATTGAACCTGTTTGTACTGGCCGCCGCCTACGGCTTTATGGGTCTGGTCGGCCTGGACCTGACACCCGCCACGTCGCTGGTGGTATTTCTGCTGGTGCCTCTGGCCAGCGCTTTTGTGGTGCACGCTTACGGATATGTGGCCCGGGCGGAGGCGCCGGGCAACCAGGGGCGCCTGACCCGCAACGCGTTCATGTTTGCCGGGCTCACCACCGCCATCGGCTTCGCCTGTACCGGCCTGACCCCGGCGCCCGACATCCGCTATCTGGCTATCATGGGGGTGGTGGGCATTGCCGCCACCACCGGCGGCGTGTTTCTGATTGTTTTCCCGATGCTGCGGAAGATTCCGGACAACCCTTTCCTGCTGCAGTTTTCTTTCCCGCGCATTGTCATCACCCAACCGCTTTACGGGTGGATGATCCTGGCCGCGCTGGTGATGTTCACCATTACCGGTTTATCACAGATCAGGGTGGACTATGCGCCAACGGACTATCTGCCGGACTCCAACCCCAAGCGGGCGGACTTTAACGCCGCGGGGGAATACTTCGGCCGCATGAACCTGCCGCTGATGATCGAGGTTGAGAATACCGAGGATCCGGAACCCTGGCAGCGGGTGGCGCCGCTGATCGACCAGCTGAACGCTTTCTACCCGAAAGCGTTCCAGGCCGCCTGGTTCTACGATCACATTGCGGAGGTGACCCGCCGCTTTACCGACGGCGGCGGCCGCCAACAGGACTTTCCCGAGGACACCACCACCTTTGCCCAACTGTTACTCTGGTTCGATCCGTACGATCTGGAGTTGTTCATGGACGAAGACCGGGAGCGCATGCTGATTCTGTTCCAGGTCCCCTACCTGGGATCACACGACTATTACCAGATGAAAGGCATGGTCGACGAATATCTGCAGGCAAACGGCATCACGGGCAACTTTGTCGGCCGGGTCAGCAGCTTCTTTGAAACCGGACACCGCATCGGCGGTGACAACCTGCAGGGGCTGCTGGCCGGCGCCGCGGTGATTTATATGCTGCTGTACCTGTTGTTCCGTTCATTCCGGCTGGCCACCATCGGCATATGCGTGAACGCGCTGCCGGTGCTGATGGGGCTGGCTTTTCTAGGGGTCATCGGCACGCCTATTGAAATGGGCAGCTCCGTGGTGGCCGCCATGGCTTTTGGCATCGTGCTGGACGATTCCACCCACCTGCTGATCCGCATACAGCAACTGGTGAGGTCGGGGTACGATCCCGCCACCGCGGTGACCCGCGGTATCCGGGAACTGCTGCCGCCCATTATCACCACTACCGGCCTGATCACCCTGGGTTTCACCGTACTCTACCTGGCGGAGATAAGGCTGTTTGCCGATTTTGCCACGGTCATCAGCGTGACCCTGGTCAGTGCCTTGATTGCCGACGTGTGGATTCTGCCTCTGCTGGTGCGCCGCTTTATGCGCGACCCGATAACCAACCAGGTGCTGGGGCGCTGACCTGCAATCCAAACAAGTGAGTTGAGTCGTAAATATGCAAGTGTTTTTCACCGTTGTTCTGGTCCTTAATCTGCTCGCTGAAGGCATGGCCGCGGCAGCCTTAATCAGCGGCCCCCAGGGAATCAGCGCCGCCGGGCAATTCCCGGACGGGATGTGGGCGATGAATTACGGCTTTGCCGCCCTGGCGATCGCCACCGCGATTTTCTGGGTCTGGCCCCACCGCACCAATCTGGCGGCGGTCAGCGCCGTGCTGGGCTTGCTGATTACGTTTCACGCGGTCATGACCGTTGCCCTGGCCATTCCCGGCGACCAGATGGGGCCGGTGGGCCTGCACGCGGTAATGACCCTGCTCACCGTCACCGCGTTCACCCAGCGTCACCGCTGGTGTAACAGCTAGCCGTTTTGTCTGACAAGCCGCCGCACTGGCTGAACTTTCGCTGCGGCAGCACGTCCCAACGGTATGCAAACATACCGGACCGCTGTAAAACTCTGCATCCTCAACCTGCTGCTGGCGGCAGCCGTGCCGGCGCACACAGAAGTACCCGCGCAACATCCGCGGCAAAATCAGACACAGGAAAAAGCAGAACAACAGACACGGCAATATGACTGGCAGGTGACCAGCGGCAGCCGCCGCAACGTGCTGTTGGAACTGTATACCTCGGAGGGCTGCTCCAGTTGCCCGCCGGCGGATGCCTGGCTGTCCCGTCTGCAGGAGCATCCGCAATTGTTCACCCGGGTGGTGCCGGTAGCCCTGCATGTGACCTACTGGAACTATCTGGGCTGGCGCGATCCTTTTGCCTTTAAGGAATACGACCGCCGCCACCGCAGGCGTGCCGCGGATGCCCGTGCAGGCGTGTATACACCCGGGATGTTTGCCCAGGGCCGGGAATGGCGCGGCTGGCGGCGCCAGCCTGAAACCATGACTTTCCCGGCTGCAGAGGAAGCCGGCCGGCTGAGCGCCCGCGCCGCCGCCCGGCAGATCAACGTGCGCTTCGAACCCGCCGCGGGCATCAGCCTGCAGCAGCCGGTGGTATTTCTGACCTATCTGGGCATGGACCGCAGCAGCCGTGTGGCCGCGGGTGAAAACGCCGGCCGGTTGCTGCAGCACAATTTTGTTGCCGGCAGACTGCATAGCGCGCGCCTGCGCCAGGCTGATGGAATCTGGCAGGTGATGCTGGACGCGCCCGCACCGGACCCGGCAGACGCGGTTGCCCTGTGGGTACAGGACCGCAACCAACCCCTGGTCCAGGCCGCGGGTGGCTATCTAAATTGAAACAGGCTATAACCGGGCAAAACCACACCACCTGCGGAGATGACATGTCTGAGCTCGTTTTACCGAAAAGTATGCAAGGTACCTACGATAATTTTAAGTTCGCGCCGGCTCAACGGCACGACGGGGTACTGTATTGCTCCGGCCAGATCGGCGCCGGTGCCGGCGGTAAGGTACCGGAGTCGGCGGAAGAAGAATTCCGCAATGCCTGGCAACTGGTCGGCGCCATTCTGGAAGAAGCCGGCCTGGGTTATGCCAATATTATCGAATTCACCAGCTACCACGTGGGCCTGCAGGCCAACCTGGGCGCCTTCATGAAGATAAAGGACGAGTTCATCAGCGAACCGTATCCGGCATGGACGGCAATTGGTGTCAGCGAGCTGGCGATACCCGGCGCACGGGTGGAAATACGCGTAAGAGCCGCCTGAAAAGCCAACTCCGCCCCATTTTGGCGATCAAAAACGCCGTTCAGCGGCGTTTTTGTGATCTTCGTCTCACAAGGGGAGTGATATCGATCTTATCCTACTAAGCTGATAGCAATAATCGTCTATGTATGGACTCTTAGATCGGTGAAGTGGCTAGATACAACCCTGACCTGGATGTTCCCCACATTCCTGCTGGACGGCACACCCTGGTTGGTTGAATGGCGGGACAACGAGCGTATCAGCAACGTTAATACCCTGCGCATAGCGCTGCCCGTGGTGGCGCTGGCCTGGGCCAGCCATTACCTGCTGTATGACCTGCCCATGAAGCTGGAACCGGCCGCAGACTGGTTGACCCTGCGCGCCGTGGGCACCGCCGCCTGCCTGGCGGTGCTGCCCATGTATCTGCAGCCCATGGTCAAGCGCATGAAGTTTGTCCGCGTCCCCGCGGTGCTGGCATTTGTCTGCATTGTCTACCTGCAGTCGATCAGCGTGGTCTGGCACGGCCAGGAGACCTGGATCTTTCTGTTTATCATGACCCTGATCTTCAGTTTCCTGCTGCGCCTGTCCTCCCTGCTGAGCGGCGCGTTCTGTTTGCTGTGCATCGGCGTGTCGCTGCCTAATCTGATTGCCGGAGGGGTGACCGTGCCCAACATTGTCACCGGCAGCGTAGTCACCCTGGTGGCAGCCATGATTGTGCGCACCTCATACCTGCTTGATATCCGCAACTTCCTGCTCGCCCAGCAGCACGAGCAGGGACAGCGGGAACTGATGAAGCTGAACCAGGACTTCACCGACCGGCTGCGCTCCTTTATTCCGAAAATTATTGCTGACCGGATTGAATACGCGGTGCAGGAAAGGGGCTTGTCGGTATTGGAAGCGTCCATGGACGTGCTGCAGCCCAAGGACAAAAAAATCGCCTGCCTGTTCAGCGACATTCGCGGTTTTACCGAAAATTCCAAAGACCTGCACCAGTTTGTCGGCAACAGCGTGCTGCCGGAAGTCAAAGCCTGCACCGACCTGATCGAAGATCATCTGGGCATCCCGCGTAAGATCGGCGACCTGGTATTTGCCTACTTTGACGACGAGTCGCCGCAGCTCAACGTGCTGCGCGCCATTCTCACCGGCATGGATATCGCCCGCCATAATTCGGACATGAACGCTACCGCGGTCAACGTCAATATCAGCCGTTACATCCTGATCGACTCCGGGGACGCCATTGTCGGCAACCTCGGCGGACAGGATTCGTCGGTGGAAATCACCGCGCTGGGGTCTCCGGTGAACTTTCTGGCGCGGCTGGATGAAGTCACCAAACATCCCGCGTTGCAGGACAAAATTCAGCCGGGGGATCTATTGTTGTCAGAAACAGCGATGGATATGATATGCAGCGTAATCAAGGGTACCGGCGTAGAACTCGATTATCGAAGGATTGATCTGTCTCAGCTCGGAGTTACAGTTAGAGATTTTCCCGACGCTCGTTCGATATATTCAATGCGGTCCACGGATAAGAACTATGAAAGTCTGGTTGGTCCGTATAACTACGTGACAACCAGGATAAATGGAACTGACGGATCAAGAGTTCAAATACCGCAGTAAGATTGACCCAGCTTTCGAACTGATCCACGAACGGATCGTCCCGGCAGATGTAAGAGATCACGAAAAGGTACTAGCCCGCATCCGCTGCCGCTCGGAACAGCTCAACGAATTTGTTGAGGTCCGCGTCTGGGCTATCAGCCCCCTGGGTGTTGAGCTGCATATAAACCCGGAACACATCAAGGTTGCCCAGGGCGACTCCGTGGACCTGGAGCTGGTCGTGTACGGTAAACGCACCGGCTTCCAGGGCCTGGTCTGCTCGGTGGTACTGCAGCGCGCCAATATCATGCAGGTGGGCATACGCTTCTCCACCACCGACGCCGCCGGTGACGACTACGCTGAGAAGCGCAACAGCAGCCGCTGGTTGTGCAGTGAAGAATATGTGCCGGTTGCCCATTGTCCGTCACCGGGCAAATTTGACGACGTCATCCGCCTGAAACTGCGCGATGTTTCCGCGGACGGCATGCAGCTCTCCACCAGCCTGCGCAACAAATATCTGATTCCGGGCATGAACCTTGTGCTAACGGTTGTGTTTCCGCTGGGGCCTATCGTGCAGGTGAAAGCGTCCATCGCACGCACTTCGGTCCAGCGTATCGGCGCTGAAGACCGCCTGGTCCTGGGGGTCATTTTCACCGAAATTTCGGAAACCGCCAAAAAAGCTTTTGGCCAGTACCTGGTGCAGTTCAGCACCGCTGAGAGTATCGCAGAGTTGTCCAGTGTGGGTTTTAACCCGGAATCCGTGGGCCACAGCACGTCGATCTACTATCTGAAAACGGAAGAAGACTACCTGGCTGCACTGTCGCTAAGGTATCTGGCCAACGAAAAAGCCAATCAACTGGGCAATATTGAAAAGCCCGCGGACACCGGCGACATGCTGGATACCAAGGCACGCATCATGGTGGCCAAACGCAATGGCGAGGTGATCGGCACCGGACGTTTCCGCTTCCCCCTGCTGGATGAACCCCTGGAGCTGGAACAATTTATCAGCTGGCCCCACGACTTTCCGCGCCGCGATCAACTGGTGGAGGTGTCGCGGCTGGCCACCGACCCGCGCTTCCAGCACAGTGACCTGCTGGTGTCCATGCTCAAATACGCCGCATCCACGGTACTGTCGGACGAACGCCCCTGGGCCATGGCCACGGTGATGGGCAAGTACCTCCCGTTTTACAAAAAGATTGGATTTGAGGCGACAAACCTGCAGTTTGACAACCCCAAGTGGGACGGCACCCAGCACGTGGTCCTGATGGACGGCTTAAAAGCCATTCTGGGCAAGAATGTCAAACCCCTTTACTGGAACTTCATCTGGAGCGAGGTTGCGGACTTCTGGGTTGAAACCGGCATGGTTGAACCCACCCGCCTGGATCGTATCCGCATGTTCACCCTGCGGCAGTTCAAACCGCTCACCAGGCTGGCATTATCCAGCAAACCCCGGTATAAACGCCGCTCAAAATAGATAAATTTGGTTAGTAACTTTACAGTCAAGATTGTACAATCTGAACTGAGGGTGCCTAATTCATAACAAATGCCACTTAAATGTGCGCGGGGCGGAAGTCACATTGAATAAAACAAGCATTACCAATGGGGTCATATCTAGAGAAAACGGCGAATATGAATTGTCAAACGGCACGGCGGATGTACCGGCCCATGGTATCGAGTGGGACACCTATGGGCCCCTGTTAGATATCCAGGCGGGCCTGACCCCGGACTACTGGGAAAACGTCGACCTGCTGATCGAGGCAGCCAGAAAAGCCTACCCGGACAGCGCCGAAGCAGAGTTGCGGATCTGCGACATCGGCGCCGGCACCGGTAATTTCACCACCGCCATTGCTGAAGTGTTCCCCCGCGCGGAAGTTGTCCACCTGGAGCCCAACAAGCACATGAACTTCCTGGCGCGCACCAAGTTTGCGGACGCGGGCCAGAAAAACGTCCACATTGTGGAATCGGACTTTAACTCGTTTGACTGGCAGGACCAGGCCTGGGATATCATCATCTGCGTCAACGCCCTGTACATGCTGGCGCCCCAGGCGCAGACCCTGCAAACCATCCGCCGGGCACTTAGGCCCAACGGTTTTTTCTACGTGGTCGACTTCGGCCGCGAACAGGACGCCTCCCAGTGGTTCTGGTATTTCCTGAAAAACGCCCTGAAAGGCATCAACACTAAAAAGTACATTCAATCCATTCCAAAGTGGCCGCAGATGCTGGCGTCCGCGCGGGAAGGCGGCAAAACCCAGGTTGAAGGCGCCTGGTGGACCCACGAAACCCAGGAATTCGGTGAAACACTGGAAACCGCGGGTTTTGAAGTGGATGGCCTGACAGCCTGTTACTGCGGCTTTGCCGACCGGGCGGTATGCCGCCCCGGCACCCAGACGGGCGATGATCACCCGTAAAAAGGGTTACCTGGCCTGCCGCGAGGAAGATGCTCCCGCCGCGGCAGTGCACCTGGAGCGGGAAGGCTACGCGCTGCTGCCCGGCGTTTTCAGCGCCAGCCAGGTTGAAGCCCTGGCGGCGGATATCACCCGGGTATTTGATACTTACGCCGCTGACCATCGTTCCCAGGTCCGGCCCGCCGCCGCGGCGGAAATGTTCCGTTACGAGATGCTGAACCGCAGCAGCCTCTGCCAGCAGGCTGTTGCCGCTGCAGCTATTCTCAACGTCATCGAACCCCTGCTGGGTGAAGATTGCCACATCATCGCCAATACCGCCTGGCGCAACCCGCCGAACAGCACCGGCCCCCATGGCGGCGACCGCTGGCATATAGATGCAGGCCCGCATATCCCGCTGGCACCGGGTGTCACCTGGCCCGCGGACATACCCCACCCGGTGTTTGCCATCGGCTGCCATATCTACCTGAAGGCCTGCGGCCCGGCGGACGGCCCCACCGGCGTGATACCCGGCAGCCATCTGTCCGGACAGGTGCCGCCCGCGGAGCGCAGTCTGGACGATAACCTGGAATACAACGGCCGCGGCGTGCAGCCGCTGATCGCCCGGCCCGGCGACGTGGGTCTGTTTGTTTCGGATGTCTGGCACCGGCGCATGTCGACACAGCCAGGCGACCGCGGCCGTTTTTTTCTGCAGGCGCACTACGCGCGCCGCGATATAGCGCAGCGGCTGCGCACCACGGAGCAGGTTAATCAGTTATCCGCCGCAGCGGTTAACAGGGCGGCGGACCGGCGCCAACGGCAACTGCTTGGCCTGCACGATCCCCTCTTCTATGACGGCTGAAGTCTGTGTCGGCTGAGGTCTAGGACGGCTGAGGTCGATAGCGGCGCAGGGTTCCAGCGGCGCAGATTTCCCGCCCGGCCGCACTCAGCGGTTTGACTCCAGCAGCCAGGCCAGCGCATCCGGCTCGTAGTGGAAGAAACGCGGCACGCAGATGCACTCGAGATCAGCCTGGTAGGTTTCCACAATGGCCGTTTCCGACTGGCTGGCAAACAGAAAGGCAAACACACGGCTGGCAGCGTCACCATAGTCTGCCTGGGCGTTGCGCAGATCCAGCATTTCAAAATCGCTGGCTGCAGCGGACCAGTCCGCCCGGCGCATATCCCACAGCACCCGGCGCGGCCCCGTGCCGGCCGCGGCGTAGGCACGCCAGGTAGTAACCAGTTCATTCAGAGCCACCGGGCCGCTGACGGCTATGCGGGTAAAGTTGCCGGAGCTGTCCGGAGTTGTGGTGATCACGTCCTTGTCAATCACTTTCGCTGCAACATCTATTAAGTGTAGGAAATCTGCGCGGCTTTGCTTAAAATAAGGCCGCAGAGCGCAATTTCTGCGCCATCGGAGAAAAGCAACCATGCGTAAGCCAATTCTGGAAAACGTCAGTTAACTGACAAGCTGCCATAACTGCTGGCGGCGCCGGATTGAAACCGGCACCACCCGCACAATGGCAACAGAAAATCGGCTTGCCGCCGGGTTGTCTCCAACCCCCGACATTTTCATCGTGCAACCCGTACGCAGCTAGGTCGCGGCGTGCCCGCAACCCGCGGCAGGCCCCTCAGCGGAGGGAAACGAGTATGAAAAACCGCAAACACCCAACGCGCCGGCGGCGGACGCCGGCACCTGCAACATCCGGCCCGGGGTCTCACAGGAGTGCGCGCCCTGGCCGGGAATTCCACCATTACACAGCGCCGCCCAAAACAGTGGAAAAAAAATATTGGCGCCAGTAATGCACCACCGGCGGAAAACAAGCAAAATACCGGCCGCTTTTACAACCGGTTAAGACAAGCTTGAACTGCCCGAAGTGTACTGGGAATTTACAACCCCAGAGTTACGGTGCAGACATCTCGGTACACCGCTGTGATGTCTGCGCCGGTTTATGGTGTAAACCCGATGCCCTGGTCAAAATGAAACAGCAGTGGATGGCTGAAGCGGTCCTGGATGTAGGCGACCCCAAAGTGGGTCAACGGCTGGACCGGGTAGACGATATCATGTGCCCCGAAGGTCACGGCCCGCTTAACAAGGCTGTGGACGCTGATCAGTCGCACATCTGGTTTGAAGAATGCGCCACCTGCCAGGGTATTTTTCTCGATGCCGGCGAATTCACAGACATGAAGTATAAGACGCTGATGGACCGGGTGCGCGCCCTGCGCAAGGGACCGCGGTCGGCATAACGCGGGCCTTACCCTTTACCCTTACGCCTGCACGCGCAACTCAGGTTGCGGCGGTTTGTCAGCATGGGTCAGGACCAGCAAGGCCGGCAGCAGGGTCAGGTTGGCCAGCAGCGCCAGCGCCATCGCCACCGCGGTCCACAGCCCGAACATAACCGTGGGCACGAAGTTGGAAAAACACAATACCGAAAAACCCACCATGACGGTAATGGAGGTGTAGTACAGTGCCCGGCCGATGCTGGCGTGGCTGAAACTCACCGCCACCCGGGCATCTCCCCAGCGCGCGTATTCATCACGGAACCTGTGCAGGTAGTGGATGGTGTCGTCCACCCCGATGCCGATACAGATGGCGGCAATGGTGGTTGTCATCATGTCCAGCGGAATACCGGCAAAACCCATGGCGCCGATAACGGTGGCGGATGCCAGCGTGTTGGGGACCATGCCCAACAGGGCATGCGGCAGAGAACGCAGCAACACCAGAAACATGACAAATACCGCCAGCAGCACGTAGCTCAAAGTGCTGATCTGAGAATCCAGCAACTGTGACAACATGCTGTTAAACAACACCATCATGCCTGTGACCGCTACGCCGTCAGCGGGAAAATCCACTTCCTCCACGCCGAACGCCATGATCTGTTGCCGGAACTCCTCGCGGTCGAAACCCGGGCCGCTTTCGATGATGCGCCCCGACAGACGCAGTTCACCGGTATGCGGGGACGCATAGGGGCGGATCAGCTCCAGCTTCAAGTCCTCGGGAATGGCGCCCAGGATGCCGGCAATCTGCAGACCCGAGAGCTTTTTGCCTTCGTTAAACTCAAGGGCAAAATCCTCTAAAGCGGTGAGGGAGAGAACTTTGCCAACCTGGGGCTGGGCGTCCAGGAAACGGTGCACCTGTTCCAGCCGATCCAGCATGCTGCGGGTAAACCAGTAGCGTTCCGGGTACGGATCATCCGCTTCGTCAAAAAAATCGTCTTCTTCATCAAAGGTATCCACCTCGTAGGGGTCAAACTGCAGCACCACGTCAAAGGGGATGGTGCCCCCCAGGTTCTGGTCGATATAACGCATACCCTGGAAGATTTCGGTATCCGGGTTGAAGTACTCGGCAAAACGGTTATCCAGGGAAATCCGGCTGACGCCAAAATAGGCGGCCACCGCGCACACCAGCCCCAGCACGGCAATAATGCCGGGACGCCAGCGGGTCAGCTCACCCAGGGCGCGGATAAAACTGTTGGAACTACCCAGGTTGCTGGCCGCTTTGCCTTTCGGCAGCAACAGCAGCAGCGCCGGGAAAAAGGTATAGGTCACGACAAATGACA